>JAIYDR010000253.1 GCA_027487395.1 Rhodobacter sp.
CCAACCAAAACCCGCGCGCCCTCAGCAGCGCGCGGGTGAGGCGCAGGGCAAGAAACCGGGACGCAACACCATCACCATTGGCGTGCCGGGCAGGGTGTCGGGTGACAGATCGACCGATGGCTGGTCAATATCCACCACCTCCCATTCGGCAGAGAGGTCGGACAGGAACACCTCCAGCGTGGTTTCGGAAAACCAATGTGAGGGGATGACGATCTTCGCGCTCAAGTCGCGGGCAATGCCTGCCATCTCCACCGGCTCCATCGCCCAACCATTGTCCACCGGTACGATGGCCACATCCAGATGGCCGATGGCCTTACGCTGTTCCGGCGACAGCGGGGTTTGCAAATGGCTGAAATGACCGATGCAGAGCCCCGCCGCCTCAAACACGAACACCGAATTGCCGTCCTTGACCGGCGGTTGGTCGTCATAGGTGCCCAAGGTGTCCGTGGTCACATTGCGGATCACCATCTCGGGCAGGTCCAGCCGATGCCGCGCCGGGGTGCCATCCACGGGCCAGCCGCGCAGGATATGGGGAATGCGCGGGTCCGGGCGGTCGGTCTTATGGGTGAAATGGGCGCTGTTCATCGTCACAACGCTGGGGATGATCTCAGGGTCATGGCTGATGAACCCCGCGAAATCCGCCACCGCTAAGACATTGCGCGTGCCGATGACGAAGGTGGATTGTTCGACGAAATGCAGCCGCACCCGGTCACGCGGCAGATAATCTCGCCACGGTGCGGTAAACTCCATCCCCTGACCGGGCGGGGTGCTGTGGCAGGACGCACTTTGTGCCGGGGCAGCCACGGGAAGGCACAAGGCCAGCATCGCAGCGGCGATCCCGGTCAAGCGGCGCAAACGGGGCAAAGCAAAGCGGGGCATCCGGTGGGTATCCCAAAATCAAACGGATCAGTGGCGCATCGACCCGCCGCCAGAAGATATGCCGCGCAGCCGAAATGGAAACCCGCCAAACCGTTGCTCAGGAGAGGTTTGTTGCCCCACCCCCCTGCGCCACAGCGCAGAACTGCTTTTCGCGTGCCGCCGCTGCACGGCCCCTTCCGTCACGGCCCGTGCAGGCATAGGCTTCGCGCCGCAACTGTCACTGACGGGAGGGAACAATGACCGAAGCACGCCAAATGGGATTTGATACGCTGGCCATCCATGCGGGGGCGGAGCCTGATCCGGCCACCGGTGCGCGGCAAGTGCCGATCTATCAGACCACCGCCTATGTGTTCAAAGACGCAGATCACGCGGCGCGTCTCTTTAACCTTCAGGAAGTGGGCTACATCTATTCCCGCCTGACCAACCCGACCGTTTCGGCGCTGGCAAATCGGGTTTGCGCGCTTGAGGGTGGGGCAGGTGCGATTGCCTGCTCATCGGGCCACGCGGCGCAGATCATGGCGCTGTTTCCCCTGATGGGGCCGGGACGGAATGTCGTTGCTTCCACAAGGCTTTACGGCGGGACGATGACGCAGTTCAGCCAGACCATCAAACGCTTTGGCTGGTCGGCCAAGTTCGTCGACTTTGACGACCTCGCAGCACTTGAGGCAGCAGTGGACGGTGACACCCGCGCGATTTTCTGCGAATCCATCGCCAATCCGGGCGGCTATATCACCGATCTGGATGCCGTAGCGGCGGTTGCGGACAAGGTCGGCTTGCCGCTGATCGTGGACAATACCTCGGCCTCGCCCTACCTGTGCAACCCGATCAAGCACGGGGCGACGCTGGTGGTGCATTCGGCCACCAAATACCTGACCGGGAACGGCACCGTCACCGGCGGCATCGTGGTGGATTCGGGCAAGTTCGACTGGTCGGCCTCGGGCAAATTCCCATCGCTGTCGGAACCTGAACCCGCCTATCACGGCCTGACCTTCCATCCGACGCTTGGTGCGATGGCCTTTACCTTCCATTCCATCGCCATTGGCCTGCGCGATCTGGGCATGACCATGAACCCGCAGGGCGCGCATTATACCTTGATGGGGATCGAGACCCTGTCCCTGCGGATGCAGCGCCATGTCGAAAACGCCCAGAAGGTCGCGGAATGGCTGGAGAAAGACCCGCGTGTGGCCACCGTGACCTATGCCGGGTTGGCCTCTTCGCCCTATCACGACCGCATCGCGCGCATTTGCCCGCGAGGGGCCGGGGCCTTGTTCACTTTTGCACTGAAATCGGGGTATGAAGGCTGCATCAAGCTGATCGACAACCTGAAACTCTTCAGCCATGTCGCCAACCTTGGCGATACCCGGTCTCTGATCATCCATTCGGCCAGCACCACCCACCGCCAGTTGACCGAGGAACAGCAGATCAAGGCCGGAGCCGCGCCGAATGTGGTGCGCCTGTCCATCGGGATCGAGAATGTCGAGGATATCATCGCCGATTTGGATCAAGCGCTGGCCATCGCCTCTGCCTGAACCGAACCTTTCGGGAGGCGCGGTCCGGGAAAAACCGGGCCGCGCTTTTCATTTCACGACACTGTGCGTCACTGCGCCTCAAACACCAAGGTGACGCTTGCGGTCATGCCGACCTCGCCCCCGGCCACGGGAACGCCGGCGTCTTGCGCCATGCTTTGGCGATACATTGGCTGCGGCGCTTGGAAGCCGCCGCCTTCGGTGATTGACACCAACGAACCGAGCTTAAGCCCGGCCGCAGCGGCCAATTCCTCGGCCCGCAGGCGGGCATCGACAACGGCCTGTCTGCGGGCAGCGGCCATCACAGGCTTGGGGTCTTGCAGACCAAAGGTGATGCCGTTCAGCGTATTCGCGCCATCGGTCACCACCGCGTCCAGCACCGGTCCCAATTTGCCCAGATCGCGCACCCGCACGGAGAGCATGTTCATCGCCATATAGCCCGAGATGACCGAGCCCGCGCCATCCGGCGTGCTGGTCCAGTTCGGGTTCAAGGACAGGTTTGAGGTCTGGATATCCCGCGCCTCGATCCCTGCCGAGACCAGCCGGTCCATGATCGCCTTGACGGCGGCATTATTGGTGGCCAGTGCCTCTGCCGCTGACGGGCCGTCGGTGGTGACACCCATATCCACGGTGGCAAGGTCTGGGGCCGCTTGTGCCGTGTTGTCGCCCGTGACCGTGATCAACGCAGGGTCTGCCGCCAGCGCGGCCAAAGGAACAGCACAAAGAGCCAAAGCAAAAGCGGCAGTGGGCAGGCTGGAAAATCGCATCGCAGAAAACCTTTCATCGCGGTTGAGATTTTGCGGCTTTAGTCAAACAAGATGGCTAACAGACGCCTCCGCTTAGAATCGCACGCCTTGGCGTCCCACGACACCAAAATCCTCGTGACGTGAATTTGCGATCACGGGCTTTTTCTTCCCTTCGGCGGAAAGCTGCTGTAGGAAGTTTCCAACCCCTCGGGCGGCGTTTCCGCCCCAATCGCAGACGTGTTAGACCCGTGGAATGAAACCCAGATTTGCCATTCGTTTCGCTGATGACGGTCTTGCCCTGCTGCACCGCAGTCGGCGCGGTTGGGTTGAGGTTGGCGACACAGCCTTTGACACTCCTGACCTTGATCAGGCGATGGCCTGGCTGCGGTCTTCCGCGTTGGGACTGTCCCCTGATGGGATAGAGACTTGGCTGGTGCTGCCGAATTCGCAGATTCTTTACGTCGATGTCGCGGTGGATGGGTCAAACGCTGCAGCGCAGCGAGCTGCCATTGCGGCGGCACTGGAAGGGCGGACGCCCTATGATGTGGCCGATCTGGTCTATGATTTCATTCTGAATGGCACGGTCGCCCAAGTCGCTGTCGTCGCGCGCGAGACGTTGGAAGAGGCTGAAGGTTTCGCCGTTCAGCACGGCTTGATGCCTGTAGGCTTTACCGCCGTTCCGGCTAACGGTGTATTTGACGCCGCCCCTTTCTTTGGCATGACCTCGGTCATGGCCAAGCTGTTCCCCGGTAAGGTCGTTCGGCGCGAAGCCCGTCCTGTGGTTGTGGCCCTTGCGCCAGAATCCATGCCTGCGCAATCTAGCGCGCCCTTAGCAGACCCAGAGGCGGACCCTACGCCGGAACATCTACCCGGATCAGCGCCTGCGGCGGAATTGTCGCCAGCGCCCAGCGTTGCTGTTGCAGAAGGCCCTGCGACTGAAGCGCCTGCAGAAGCGCCAATACTTGAGCCCACGGCCGAGAGCGAAGTCGCCGTTGCTTTGGTTGCGCCCGAGCCCGAGCCCGAACCCGAACCCGTTTTGTCCCCTCTCGCGGTGCCAGAAGCGGTGCCGATGCAGGCGGTTCTGGCCTTTGATCCACCTACGGCCCCCGTCAGTCCTTCACCCGTCAGTCCTGCCCGTGCCATCCCCGAGGTGGAAGAGGCCCCGATCGCGCTGGATGTGCCGGATGAGTATGAGGCCCCGCGTTTCGCTTTGCGTGCTGGCGACGGGCTGGCGGTGACCTCGCCCGAAACGGCTGCGGACGATGACGACGTTCCAACGCCAGTTCCGTCCGGCATCGCGGCCTCTTTGTCCTTTGCCTCGCGCCGCACGGTTGAGGCCAGCATCGTTCGTGGCGAAACTGCGAAATTCTCGCGTGCTGTGGGTGGGGCAATGCGCGGCCAACCGGGCCTGACAGCGCCAAAAGACGCCCCGGCCCCAACAGCGCCTAATGCGATGCCTCTTTCTCCCATTGCTAAGGCGGATCTTGCGCGCGCAAAACCGCCAGTGTCAGAACGGCGGACGACAGCACGGGTTACGGCCAAGCAATCGCCCGCCGGTGCCGCCGCTGCAGCCAAACCGACCGAGTTCAATCCCAAACCCCGTCCCCCCGTGGCAGGCAAACCGCGCTATTTGGGCTTGATCCTGACTGGCGTGCTGCTTTTGTTCCTTGCTGTCGCGGCGGCCCTGTCGAATTATTTGATCGCCGGTTTGGATTGGGGCGATCCCACGCCCGAGGTTGAGACGGTCTCCGACACGTCTGTGACCAGACCGGCGACAGAGATCGCATCAGAGGGTGAGGCTGGGCCCGATGCAGCCGGAACCTTGACAGCCGAAACGGCCGAGCCCCCCGTTGCCGCACCCGACGCCGCTGCACCCGACGCCACTACACCCGACGCCGACGCACCCGAAATCGGAACTGCAGAAACTGCTGCACCCCAGGTGGCAACGGCCGAGGCGACGCCCCCGCCGACTGAAACCCAGCAGGCCACCGCCGCCCCAAATCAGGCACCCGCCGCACCGGCAGCTGCCGCCGTTGATCCGATATCGGAACCCAGCGCCACGCCTCCGACCGTCGCTGTGACAGACGCCGCCAATGTGGCGACCGTGCCGCAGGCGCCCGAGGCGATCATCCTCTCCGGCACAGATCAGGCACCGGCCGCCAGCGATGCCGGGGCCTTGCCCAACTCGCAGGCCCAAGGCGATCCGCCACCCGCCGCTGTGGCCGCGCCGCCGCCCTTTGGCACCGTGTACCAGTTTGACGAGAAAGGCTTGATCGTTCCGACGCCCGAAGGGATCCGCACCCCAGCGGGCGTTCTGCTTGTGGCCGGTCCGCCCCCTTTGAAACCACCACCCCGCCCCGAAGGTCTGGTGCCCGAAACTGTGGTGCCCGAAACCTTGGTGCCGCAAACTGCCGCCGCCGTCGCTCCGGTGCCAGAAGCTTTGCCCGCCGATCCCGCACTGGCCGGGGTGCGTCCGCGGGCGCGTCCCGCCGACCTTAGCCCGCCGCCCACCAACAGTGGTGCGCTGATTCCGGCGAGTGCCTCAGCGATCGAGGTCATGACCTCGCTGCCCGTGGTTCAGAATACTGGACGCCGCCCTGCCGCCCGCCCGCAAGCGGTTCTGGAAGCAGGGCTTCAGGCGCAACAAGAACAACTCGCGGCTGCTTCGCTTGCCGCCAGCGCGCTGTCTGATCCGAACCGATCCATCCTGGCCATTGCCGTGTCGCGCCGCCCGGCCCCCCGCCCCGCCGACATTGCCCGCGCGGTTGAGGCGGCAGTTGCTGCCGCCGCGCGTTTGCCCGCGCCTGAGCCGCAGCCAGAGCCGACACCGGACCCGCAGCCCGAAGCCAATCCCGATATTGCCCCGGAAATGCTGGCCGAGGCAGAGACGGATGAGCCCGAAGCCGCAATGCCCAATGTCCCCACCCGCGCCAGTGTGGCCAAGCAGGCAACAATGGCCAACGTGTTGAACATGTCAAAGCTCAGCCTGATCGGCATCTACGGCACGCCCTCGAACCGTCACGCCATGGTGCGGCAGGCGAATGGGCGCTATGTCAAGGTCTCGATCGGGGATCGAATAGACGGCGGTCGCGTCGCCGCCATCACTGACTCTGAGTTGCGCTATCAAAAAGGTGGGCGCATGTTGGTGCTGGAAATGCCGCAGGGCTAAGGTCGGTTGTCCCCGACAGTCCTGTCACCGCCCAAAGGTGAAAGGACGTTGTATGGAAAGCCTTTTGTTACAGGCAAGCATCTATCTTGGCGCGGCGGTTTTCGTTGTGCCTTTGGCGGTTCGTTTTGGTCTTGGCTCGGTTCTGGGCTATCTGGCTGCGGGCATCCTTATGGGGCCGGTCATGGGCCTGGCCGGGGCGGAAACGGCGGATTTGCAGCATTTCGCGGAATTCGGCGTGGTCCTGATGCTGTTTCTGATCGGTCTGGAGCTGGAACCCCGTGCGCTTTGGGACATGCGCCATAAGCTGATCGGTCTGGGTGGCGCGCAAATGGTCTTGACCACGGCGGCGCTGAGTTTGGCGGGGCTGGCCTTGGGCCTTGTCTGGCAAGTGGCGCTCACCTTGGGGATGATGCTGTCGCTGTCCTCGACGGCGATCGTGCTGCAAAC
>JAIYDR010000368.1 GCA_027487395.1 Rhodobacter sp.
GCTGATCAACGTCGCCATCCGCGCGGTCGATCTGGACAAGGGGGAAGTGTCCTTCTTCGCCCCCGTGGTCGAGGGCATGACCTATCATCTGGCCAATCCGCTGGAGGATTACGCCGCAGCCTTTGCCACCCAGATCGGCGAGGGTGGCGCCAGCGCGCACAGCTGCAACTGCATCCTGAACTACCTTTATGGCGATATGGCGGGGCAAAAGACGGGCCATCTGACCGGACCCATCACCTTTGGCGAGATTGCCTATATCCTGCTGAACCAGACCTTAGTGAAGCTGGACATCACCTAAACCGTGACCGCCCGCTGACGGTGCGGGCGGAGGCGTGCTTGACGCACTTTCCCTTTTGGGGCGGATCGGGCATATCAGGCAGACTTTCCAACCCTCACGAGGTCCGCCATGCACGACATCCGCGCCATCCGCGAAAATCCCGCCGCTTTCGATGCGGCGCTCTCGCGTCGGGGATTGCCGGGTGCCTCGTCCGAGATTCTGGCGCTGGACGCCGACCGCCGCGCCAAGATCGCTGCGGCAGAGACTGCGGCGGCCGATCAGAACAAGGCCAGCAAAGAGGTGGGGGCTGCCAAAGCCCGTGGCGATGACGCAGAATTTGAACGCCTGCGCGCCTTGGTGGCCGAGAAAAAGGCCGAGATTGCCCAGTTGACGACCGAGGCTGAAGCCGAAGATGCCCGTCTCCGCGACATGCTGATGCGCATCCCCAACCTGCCCCACGCCGATGTGCCCACGGGCCGGGACGAAGACGACAACGTCGAAATCCGCGCTTGGGGCACCCCGCGCCAGTTCAACTTTGCACCCGTCGAGCATTTCGACATTCCGGGCGTAAAGCCGGGGATGGATTTTGAAACGGCGGCCAAATTGTCGGGCAGCCGTTTTGTGGTGCTGAAAGGGGCCGTGATCCGCGTCCATCGCGCCTTGGCCCAGTTCATGCTGGACACCCATATCACCGAACATGGCCTGACCGAGATGTGGACACCCGTCCTCGTCAAGGAAGACGCGATGTATGGCACCAACCAACTGCCGAAATTCGCCGAGGACAGCTATCAGACCACCAACGGCTGGTGGCTGATCCCGACGTCCGAGGTCACCTTGACCAATTCGGTCGCGGGCGATGTGCTGGATGAGGGTCAACTGCCCATCCGCATGACCGCCCATACCCAATGCTTCCGGTCTGAGGCGGGGAGCGCGGGCAAGGACACTTCCGGCATGTTGCGCCAGCACCAGTTCGAGAAAGTCGAAATGGTATCGATAACAACGCCCGAGACCAGCATGGCCGAGCATGAGCGAATGACCCGCTGCGCCGAGGCGATCCTTGAAAAGCTGGGTCTGCCCTACCGCACCATCGTGCTCTGCACCGGCGATATGGGCTTTGGCGCGCAAAAGACCCATGACATGGAGGTATGGTTGCCGGGACAGAACCGCTACCGCGAAATCTCCTCTGTCTCGGTCTGCGGGGATTTTCAGGCCCGCCGCATGAACGCGCGCTTTCGCCCCGCAGGCGGTGGCAAGCCCGAATTTGTGCATACGCTGAACGGCTCGGGCCTGGCGGTGGGGCGTTGCCTGATTGCGGTCTTGGAGAATGGCCAGCAAGCCGATGGATCGGTCGATCTGCCCGCCGTCTTGCACCCCTACTTGGGCGGAAAGACGCGCATTGCCGCTGATGGCACGTTGCAGTGATGGCTTCATGGGTGCGGTCCGCCGCACCCATGCTTAGGGTGGACCCATGACCCAATATCGCGCGCTGATCCTGTTCCTCGTGACGCTGGCCTTTGGGGCGGCACCCTTCCTGTCAGAACCATTCCGAGGCTATCCGGCGGGGTCTTTCCCGGTGGATATCTTGCGGCCCTCGATCCAGCCCTCTGGCTATGCCTTTTCCATTTGGGGGCTGATTTACCTGTGGCTGGCGGTGTTTGCGGTGGTCTTCCTGTGGAAGCGGCGCGAGGATCCGGATTGGTTGCTGGTGTCGGGGCCGATGATCCTATCGCTCGCGGTTGGGTCGCTGTGGCTCTATATCGCGCCGACGATGCCCATCGTGGCGGGGGTTTCGATCCTTGTGATGGCCGGAACCGCGCTGACCGCGTTCCTGCGCGCCGATACCTTCGCCGACCGCTGGACGCTTGCCGCGCCGATTGCGATCTATGCCGGGTGGCTGTCGGCGGCTTCTGCCGTGTCAACGGGCGTGATTCTGGCGGGATACGGGGTCTTGTCCGATACCGGGGCGGCGCTGGCGATGCTGGCGGTGGTGATCGCGCTCGCGGGTGCGATGCAATACCGCCAACCGCGCCTGCCGGAATATGGGCTGACGGTGGTCTGGGCGCTGATCGGCGTGGTCGCCGCAAATTGGGGGCAGAACGTGACGGTGTTCCTAGCCGCTGCCGTTGCTGTGCTGATCGTCGCCGGGGGGCTGATCCTGCTGCTGCCGAGGATGCGGCGGGGGGTGTAGGGGACCAGAAGACCGACGCTGATCGGTCCAGTGGACCGATCAGCCGGTCTGATTGCCGGCGCGGCAACGCGGCGGCAAGAGGCGTCGGGCCAAACCAAAACGATCAGGCACGGGAAGTGACCGCCCGGCGGGCGAGAAGCGCCCGCCCCCCGCAGGGCGGTCGCTGCCCGTGCACAGGGCGCACGGGCCCAACAACCCCAAGCCGGTCGCCTCCTGCGCGACACGGGTCGCGCAGGACTGCCAACCAGATTTGGATCAGTCCTTCCGCCCGTCGATATGCTTGCGCAACCGCGAGGGCGTGTTGAACTTGCGTTCCTTGAACGGGTTCTTGTCACCTTGGCTGCGGAACATGATCCGAATCGGGGTTCCCGGCATCTCAAAATGGTCGCGCAAGCCATTGACCAGATAGCGCTTATAGCTGTCGGGCATCTCATCGGGGCGCGAGCACATGATGACAAACCCCGGCGGGCGGGCCTTCACCTGCGTCATATAGCGCAGCTTGATGCGATGGCCGCCGGGGGCTGGTGGCGGGTGCGCCTCGGTCATGGCCCCCAACCAGGTGTTCAGCCGCGCCGTGGTGATGCGCTTGTTCCAGATGTCATGCGCGCGGCGGATGGCGTCGTGCAGACGGTCCAGCCCCCGGCCCGTCTTGGCCGACACCGTGATCAGTGGTGCCCCGCGCAATTGCGGCAAGAGACGTTCGAACATCTCTTTCAACTCGGCCAGCTTTTCCTGCTTTTCGTCCTCAAGGTCCCATTTGTTCACGGCAACCACCACCGCGCGGCCCTCAGACTCGGCGTAATCCGCGATGCGCAGATCCTGCACCTCAAACGGAATCTCGACGTCCAATAGGACCACCACAACCTCGGCAAAGCGCACGGCACGCAGGCCATCGGCGACGGACAGCTTTTCCAGCTTTTCCGTGACCTTGGCCTTTTTGCGCATTCCCGCCGTGTCAAAAATCCGGATCGGCGTGCCCATCCAGTCCGACCGGACCGAGATGGCGTCCCGCGTGATCCCAGCCTCTGGCCCGGTCAGCAAGCGATCCTGCCCGATGATCTTGTTGATCAGCGTGGATTTCCCGGCATTGGGTCGCCCGATCACCGCAATCTGCAAGGGCTTCTTCGCGGTGGGCTTGTGGGCGGCCTCATCCACTTCCTCATCGGCTTCGGACTCGAGGATATCCACCTCTGTGTCCGGGGTATTCTCGGCCTCACGTTCGGCGAACTCTTCGCGGAAAGGCAGCATGATCCGGTACAGGTCATCAATACCCTCGCCATGTTCGGCAGAGAGGCGGATCGGTTCACCCAGACCCAAGGACCATGCCTCAAGCGCGCCGGAATCACCTGCCGCGCCTTCGGCCTTGTTGACGCCCAGAATCACCCGCGCGTTCTTTTTGCGCAGGATGTCGGCAAAGACCTCATCCGTCGGGGTGACACCCACGCGCCCGTCGATCAGGAACAGGCACACATCGGCCATTTCCACCGCGCGTTCGGTCAGCCGCCGCATCCGGCCTTGAAGGCTGTCATCGGTGACTTCCTCAAGCCCTGCCGTATCGATGGCGGTAAAGCGCAGATCGTAAATCCGGGCGTCGCCTTCGCGCAGATCGCGCGTCACGCCGGGTTGGTCATCAACCAAGGCCAGCTTGCGCCCGACCAGACGGTTAAACAACGTGGACTTGCCCACATTGGGCCGCCCCACAATGGCGAGGGTAAAGCTCATCGTCCGTCATCCTGACGCATTGGAAAGCGCTAGGCCCTACACCAGCTTTCGGTCAACGGAAAGCCAGAAGTTGCCCATCGCCGCTAACGACATAAAGCATCCCCCCCGCCAGCGCCGGGTTAGAGGCCGCTCCACCGGGAATCGCGACCCCGCCAACCATCGCACCATCCACCGGGTTGAACAGCCGCAACTGCCCGTCACCCCCCGCCACCACCAAATTCCCGCCCGCCAAAACCGGGCCGTAATGGGCGGTGATGGCCTTGCGCTTTCGGGGTTTGTCGGTGTCCCAATAGGGCATCTCAACCGCCCAGATCACCGCGCCAGTGGCGGCATCCAGACGCACCAGACGCGCCTCATCGTTGACGACAAAGACCGATCCGCCCACCACCAGCGGCGGGTTCATCGCGCCTTCAACGGCGGTCCAGAGCCGCTGGCCCGATGCGGCATCGACCGCCGCCGTGCGCCCGGCCGCCGTGCCGATATAGATCGTGCCACCCACCACAGTGGGATCGCCGGTGATATCGGTCAGGCCCTGATAGCCGCGCCCGATGCGCTGACCCGTCACCGGAGCCTCCCACAGCGGCAGGCCCGACTCGCGCAGCGCGGCCGCCACCCCGCCCGAGGCGAAGGGGAAGATCACCGCACGGTCTGTCACCGCTGGCGCGGCAGAGCCAATCACCCCGGTTGCCGAAGGCGCGCCCGGCAGCGTCCAGAGGACCTTCCCCGTCGCAGCATCCACGGCAAAAGCCCCGCCATCGCGTCCGACGGCGTAGACCGTGCCTCCTGCCACGGCTGGCGCACCCGTCACAGGACTGTCCAGCCGTTGGCGCCAAAGCACTTGGCCAGAGCCCGCTTGCAGCGCCACCAACTCGCCATAGCCCGTGGTGGCAAACAGCGTCTCGCCCTCCACCGCCAAACCACCGCCCGAGATTTCGCCACCCCGGTCAAACTCTGCCGTCAGGCTGGCCACCCAGACCGCAGCCCCGGCGGTCGAGGTCGCCTGCACCTGGTCCAGCGCATCCATGGTATAGATCAGCCCACCTGCAACGACGGGAGCCGCTGCCACACGGTTCTTGCGGCTGTTGCCCTGCCCGACCGAGATGGCCCAAACCAGTTGCGGCTGTGCCGACAACTGCCCATGCAGACCAGCGTGCCGCGCATCCCCGCCGCGATGGGTCCATGCGGCATTGGCGGTGGCGGCGGGCAGCGCGATGGGTTCGGCCTGATTGCCGGGTTCGGTCGCCGCAACTTCGGCGGCGAGGTCGGCTCGCACTGGCAGGCGTTCGCCCTGCAAGACCAGTTCGCGTTCGCATCCCGCCAGCGCCAGAACCAGCACCAGACCTGTCATCGCCGCTTTTGTTGCCTGCGCCACCTGATCCGTCCTCTCGCTCCGCCGCCGCGGATTGTATCGCCTGCCGCGCCGGGTGTCAGCCCGCGTCGATCACTTCGGTTTTGGGTGCCTCGGGTGCGGGCGTGTCCACCGTGCCGCCCAAAGCCACGATCACCTGTCGCACACGGGATTTCAGGCCCGCCGGTGCCTCTTGATCCTGCGACAGCGCCGTAAGGGCGGCAATCGCCTCATCGGTTTTTGCCTCTTCGATCAGCAGATAGGCCAGTTGTTCTTGCGCCAGCGTGCGGAACGGACGACCGGCCACGGCAATGCCGTCCAGCGCCGTGCGACGGTCCGCCACCGGCATATCCGCCCCGGCGACGATCACCCGCCGCAACACCGCCAGATCGCGATAGGTTTGCGGCTGGCTGGCGTCACTTGCCAAGGCATCCAGCGCGGCCAAAGCGGCTGCTTTGTCGGTTTCGGGGTCAGAGGCGCGCATCAGTTGCAAGATACCGGTCTGGCTGCCGTCTGAGGTGATCTCCGCCAAAGCCGCGGTGCGGTCTTCGGGGTTGGAAAGATCGAGCGCCTCGGTCAGCGCATCGCCAAAGGCTTGGGCGCGGGTCGCTGCCTGCGACTTTTGCCATTCGCTCCAAGCCGCACCACCGACGATGCCCAGAACGACAAGACCACCAATCCAGCCATATCTGCGGAACAGGGCAAAGAGACGGTCGCGGCGGACCTCTTCTGTCACCTCGTCGATGAAACTATCGGAATTGCTCAAGGTGGCGTCTCCAGTCCTTTTGCCCCGTCTTACACGGAACGGGGTTTGATTGCCAAGCCCCGCCGCCCCCTCACGACAAGGTCACTGGGGCAACACCAACAGTTGCGAAAAGGTGCCTGCAATTAGCAACTCACTCCGCCGCCAGCGTCTCTTCCTCTTCCGCCGATTGCCGCGCCCACATCGCGGCATAGCGGCCACCAGCGGCCAACAGCACCTCATGCCGGCCCTGTTCGACGACTTGGCCCTGTTCCAGCACCACGATCTGATCGGCATCGGCGATGGTGGACAGGCGGTGCGCGATCATCAGCACGGTGCGGCCTTCTCCCATCGCGCGCAGGCTGTCTTGAATGTCGCGCTCGGTCTGGGTGTCCAGTGCTGAAGTTGCCTCATCCAGAATCAGGATCGGCGGGTTCTTCAAAAGTGTGCGCGCAATGCCCACCCGCTGCTTTTCCCCGCCCGAGAGTTTCAGCCCGCGCTCACCCACCTTGGTCTCATAGCCTTCGGGCAAAGACACAATGAAATCATGGATTTTCGCTGCCCGCGCCGCCGCCTCAATCTCAGTCTGCGTCGCCCCGGCGCGGCCATAGGCGATGTTGTAGCGCACGGTATCGTTGAACAGGACCGTGTCCTGTGGCACCACGCCGATGCTGGCATGGATCGAGCTTTGGGCGACATCGCGCAAATCCTGCCCGTCAATCCGCATCGCGCCGCCGGTGACGTCGTAAAAGCGGAACAGCAACCGCGCGATCGTGGATTTCCCGGACCCGGACGGCCCGACAATCGCCACACGATGGCCTGCAGGGATGGTCAGACTGACGCCTTTCAGGATGGCACGGTTGGGGTCATAGCCAAAGTCCACCGTATCCAGCTCGATCTTGCCACCCGTCACGATCAAAGGCTTGGCCCCCGGCTTATCCGTGACTTCGGCGGGTTGGCCCAAAAGGCCGAACATCTCGCCCATGTCCACCAATGCTTGGCGGATTTCACGATAAACAGTGCCAAGAAAGCTCAACGGCATGGTGATCTGGATCATATAGGCGTTGACCATGACGAAATCGCCCACAGTCAACACACCAGCTTGCACGCCCTTGGCCGCCATCACCATGACGATCACCAGCCCGGTGGTGATGATGAACCCCTGCCCCGCGTTCAGGAAGGCCAGCGATTGCCCTGTCTGCACAGCGGCCTTTTCATAGCCTTCCATCGCGCGGTCATAACGATCTGCTTCGCGCGTTTCGGCGTTGAAATACTTCACGGTTTCATAGTTCAACAGGCTGTCGATGGCCTTTTGGTTGGCGTCGGTGTCCTGATCGTTCATCTTGCGGCGAATTTGCACGCGCCATTCGGTGATCTTGAAAGTGAAGGCGACATAAAGCGCGATGGTCACAATCACCACCGCCGCATATTGCCAGCCAAAGACCACGGCGAAAAAGATCGACACCATCGAAAGCTCGATGATCAGCGGCCCGATGGAAAACAGCGTGAAGCGCAGCAGGAAATCGACGCCTTTCACCCCGCGTTCGATGATCCGGCTAAGGCCACCTGTTTTGCGCGTGATGTGATAGCGCAAGGACAGCCGGTGAATATGGGTGAAGGTCTCCAGCGCCAATTGCCGCAAGGCCCGCTGACCCACGCGCACAAAGATCGCATCGCGCAACTCGCCAAACAGCACCGCGCCCAGACGCGCCATACCGTAAGCGACGGTCAGCCCGACGGCGGCAAAGCCCATCATTGTGGCCGCATCCGGCGCGTCCTTGGCCAGCACATCAACCGCCTGCTTGTAAAGCATCGGCGTCACGAAAGATACGAGCTTGGCCACCACCAACATCATCAGCGCCAGCACCACACGGCGCTTCACCCAAGCCTGCCCCTTGGGCCAAAGGTAGGGCAAGACCCGCAGGATGGTCTGAAACCCGCTGGCCGACAGTGCCGAAGGCGCGGTCTCGGTCGGTCCCTTGACGGATCGGGCGGGGGCTTTTGTACTGTCGCGCATGGCAGGGTTCCTCTTCGGAGCCTTACCTATGCCGATTGCCCCGCCTTGACCAGAGCGGCGGGCGCACAGCGGTGGTGCACACCCGCCGGAAGGAGGATCACTCTTTGGGGGCGAGGGTGAAAATCTGGCCGGGATAGATCAAGTCCGGGTCGCGGATCTGGTCCTTATTGGCCTCAAACACCTGTACATACAAGAACCCGTCGCCGAGGTTCTCCCGTGCGATCCGCCAGAGCGTAAAGCCGGGTTGCACGGTGATCTGGATCGGCGCTGGTGCTTCGACGGTCGGGGCAGGTTCTGCCGCCGGGGCCTCTGCCACCACTTCCGTCGCAACGGGGGCCGGAGTGGGTTCTGCGCTGGTTGTCGCTGCCGGTTCGACAGCGGGTTCCACAGAGGCCACTTCTGTCGTCGCAGCGGGTTCAGCAGCGGTGGCTACCACCTCGGGTGCGGGTGCCGCTGCCGGTTCGACTGTTTCGGCGGCGGTCTCCGTCGTTGCCGCTGCTTCGGCCGCAGGTTCGGGCGCCGCTGGTTCTACCGTCGCGGTTTCAACCGGCGCAGGTGCGGGTGCGGCAGGTTCGGTTGGTGCAGGGGAGGCGGCGGCGGCCAAAGCCTCAAGCGACTCTCGCTTGAACGGGGTTTCAAAGCGCGAGGTGACATTGCCTTCGGCATCCAGCTGGTCGACCCGCAGCGTGTAAATCCCCGGTTTGATATCGGTCAAGGTGACAGACCAATCCCCGGCTTGCGCCACCGTCGCGTCGGCCGTCGCGGCATTGTCGAGATAGAGCCGCACCAAAGCCCCCGCCGTGCCACGACCCGCCAGCACCACAGCACCTTCGGGTGTGTAGCTGATTGCATCAATGGTGACATTTGTGGCGGCAACCGTGCCATCGCCGATACCTTGCAGAACCTTTGCACCCTCATCTGTCACCATCAGCGCGGCAGGGGCTTCGGCGGCAGCAGGTTCGGCAGTTTGGGTTTCGGCGGCGGCGGTTTCGGTGGCGGCGGTTTCGGTGGCGGCGGGCTCTGCAGCCGCCGTTTGCGCCGGTTCAGCCGCGGGCTCTGTCACGGTTTCCGCTTGCGCAATCACCGCAGCCACGGTGGGCGCAATGACGACGGTCGCCCCGGCGGGAATTTCTGTCCCATCAGCCAACACCATCACCACCGACAGCGCGCGCGCGGCATCACTGGGGGGCAAGCTGAACATTCCAACAAAACTGCCCGAGGCATCGGCAGGAATGGCAATGACCTCGACCCCATCCACACGCAAAGACAGGGTCGAGCCGGGTGTCCCTTTGCCAGCAATGACCGCGCTGCCATCCTGATCAATACGGACCAGATCCAACGTGGGCGCGGCGGGCAAGACGGGCGTTGCGGGTTCGGCTGCGGTTTCTGCCGGAGCGGCGGCGGGTTCTTCGGCCGGTTCTGCCGCAGTCTCGTCGGCGGGTTCTGCGGCTGCTTCTGCCACAGGCTCGTCGGCGGGTTCTGCGGCTGCGGTTTCAGCCGGGACAGTAGATTCTTCCACTGCAGCAGGGGTTTGGGTAGCAGGTGCTGCCTCTGCCGCTGGCTCTGCCACAGGTGCCACTTTGCCAGCCTCAGCTTCGGCAACGGCGGGTTTTTCATCACCCTCTGGGCCGCCATGCGGGCCACCGCGCAGGCTGAACACCCCCCACAAGATCGCCGCCACAACGGCCACTACACCCCCAACACGCGCCCCCCGCGCACCCGCCGTCAACTCTGCCCAAGGCTTCATCGGTCATTCCCTTTTCGCGGGGCCTGTTGCCGACCCCTGCTTTCCTTTGCATTCCAACCCCATTATGACCCGATAAGGCAACTGGTTTTCAGGAATTTCCCGCAAATGTCCGATGTGCTTCGCTCCGTCTGTGTCTTCTGCGGCTCTCGCCCCGGAGGCAAACCGTCCTATGCTGCCGCTGCGCGCGAGGTGGGGGCCGCCATTGCCCGCAATGGTTGGCGGCTTGTTTATGGCGCAGGGGATGTCGGGCTGATGGGCGAAGTCGCCCGTGCCGCAATGGCCGACGGTGCGCGCACACTGGGGGTGATCCCGACCCACCTGATGACCCGCGAAAAGGGCAAGCACGACCTGACCAACCTCGTCATCACCGAGGATATGCACGAACGCAAGAAGGTGATGTTCATGAACTCGGACGCCATCGTGGTGCTTCCCGGCGGCGCGGGCAGTCTGGATGAGTTCTTTGAGGTGCTGACATGGCGGCAAATCGGGCTGCACAGCAAACCGATTTACCTTTTGGATACCGATGGCTATTGGCAGCCCTTGATCACACTGATGGATCATATCATCGCCCAAGGCTTCGCCGAGGACTCGATGCGCACCTATTTCATCACGGTCGCAGATGTCTCGGCGTTAGAGGCCAAGCTGCGCGCCACCCTGTCCTGACGCCAGCTTTCGGCGCTATACAGCGCCAAGCCCGCCCAGATCAGCGCAAAGGCCGCACCGTGCCACAAGGTGAAGGGCTCGCCAAAGATCATCACGGCGGAATACATCTGGATCGTCGGGTTTAGATAGCCCGCGATGCCCACAGTGGACAGCCGCACCCGCTGCGCGCCCCAAGAATACAGGATCAGCGGCCCGCCAGTGATAAGGCCCGAGATGGGCAGCATCAGCGCGCTATGCAGATCCTGCGCCGCCACCCCGCCACCCTGCCAGATCAAATAGGCGACGGCAAAGGGGGCCAGCACCATCACCTCGGCGGTGACAGACACCACGGCGGGGGCGGCGAGCCTCTTTTTGATCACCAGATAGGGCGCGAAAGACAGCGCAAGTGCCAATGCGATCAGGGGCGGCACGCCCTGCCCCACCGTCAGCACAGCAACAGCCAGCGCCGCCAGACCCACCGCTGCCCCTTGCAGGCGCGACAGGCGTTCACCCAACAAGACAACGCCCATGAGGACCGACACAAGCGGCAATATGTAATAGCCTAGGCTCGCCTGCACGGCATGGCCGCTTTGGATCGCCCAGATGAAAAGGCCCCAGTTGACCGAAACGATGGCCGCAGCGCCAATGATGCGCGCCTTCAGCGGTCCGGCAATCAGCGCAGGCGCGGCGGAAAAGCGACACTGCACGGCCAGAAGCGCGCCGAAAAACAACAGCGTCCACAGGGTGCGATGCGACAGCACGTCCAAGGGTGGCACATGCGACAGAGCTTTGTAGTAAAGCGTGGCAAAGCCCCAGAGCGTGCAGGCCAGCAGGATCGCCGCCACACCTTTCGCGCTGTCAGACATGGCCTTCCTTAGCGGTCCAACCGCGCCATGCGCCCGCCGCGCCGTTTGGCCAGACGTGGCGCGCGGGTGGGCAGGTCTGCCATCACCGCCGCCCGCGCCTCATGCGTCAGGCGCGACCATTGGGTGATTTCGTCGATCGTGCGGAAGCAGCCGACGCAGATCCGCTCTGCCGGGTGGATGGTGCAAAGTTTGACGCAAGGCGACTGGATTTCGTCGCGTTGCCAGACATCGTCTTTCATCACATCTCCTGCCCGCCGCCGACATGGGGGGTCATATAACCCATGCGGTCCAGCGCACCTTGCAAGATATAGCTTGCGGCGACGGCGTCGATCACCTCTTTCCGACGCTTGCGTGACGTATCCGCCTCAAGGAGTGCCCTTTCTGCCGCAACCGTGGACAGACGCTCATCCCAGTAGAAAATTGGAATGTCGCTCAGCCGCGCCAAATTGCGGGCAAAAGCGCGGGTGGATTGCACGCGCGGCCCTTCGCTGCCGTCCATGTTCAAGGGCAGGCCAAGGATCAACCCGTGAATTGCGCGCTCTTTCACGATCTCGAACAAACGCGCGGCGTCTTCGGTGAATTTGACACGGCGGATGATCTCAGACGGGGTGGCGACAGAGCGGCGCAGGTCAGAGATCGCAACGCCGATGGTTTTCTCGCCAAAGTCGAGGCCCGCAATCGCCCGATTGGGCGGCAGCATGGCCAAAAACCCCTCCATCGTGTCGCAGATCATGGGGTCAGCCCAGAGGTGACGGCAAGTTCTCTCAGGGCCGAAGTTCCCACCGTATCGCCCTTGAGGGCCTCTTTTGACCGGTCATAGGCCGCTTGGGCATCGGGGAGGCGGTCCAGTTGCACCAGCGCATTGACCAGACGCGCCCATTCTTCGGGGCTGCCGCCTTCGTCTTGCAAGCGGGTGTCAAGCTGGGCCACCATGCCTTCGATCATCGCCTGACGATCCTCGGCGCTCATCTCTGCGGCGGCGGCGACGTCTTCGGCGCTGGGTCCGGGCATCGCGGCTTCGGGCAAGGTGTATTTTTCACCGGCGCGGAAGGCGATGTCTTCGATCTGGGCGCGGATCGGTGCGATCCAGGGCGCGTCCTGTGGGCCTTTTTCCAGAAGCGGTTCCCAGAGGCGGAAGGTCATGTCATAGCGCCCAATCTGCGCCATCAGCACGCCTGAATAGAACCGCGCGGTCCCATTGTCAGGGTCCAGTTGCAGCGCGCGGGTCAGCGCCTGTTCCGCCTCAGGCGTGACCGCCCCGGCGGCGGCGACAATCATCACCTCGGCCAAGGCGGCATGATCGTCGGCCGTGGCTTGATCGCCCTTGGCGGCGACGAGTAGTTCCATCGCCTTGCGCGCGGCGGGCAGATTGCCCAAGCGCGCCTCATTTGACGCCAGAAGCTCCAGCCCTTTCACATCTGTCGGACGCTCTGCCACGGCGGCGCGCAGCTTGTCGATCAGGTCGGCAAAGGCGGGATCGACGGGCTGGGCTTCGGGTTTGGGGGCTTGGGCTTCGGCGGTGGCCTGATCGGGGCGCGCGGCGCGCATGTCTTCGGACATCTGCATACGCAGCGAGAGGGGCAAGTCCGGGTAGCCCGGCGCGCCAAGGCGGTCATAGGCGAGGAAGGCCCCGGCGAGGATCACCGCCACCACGGCGGCGGCAATCGGGACGCCGCCTCGACGCACCGGCGCGGTGCCGCCTTGCGCGGCGCGATCCGCCTCAAGCAAGCGGCGCGAGACTTCGGCGCGTTGGCGATCGGCTTCCTCGGGCGGCAGGGTGCCACGGGTCAGGTCCCGCTCAATCTCCGCCAGCTGGTCCTTGTAGACCTTGATGTCAAATTCCGCCGCCGCGCGCAGATCATCCCCCGCCCGCGCCATCGCCCGCAGGAGCACCGCCGCGACGGCCAAGGTCACCGCCGCAGCGATCAGCCAGAATTGCCAGTTGTCCATCCCGCCCCCGCTACGCACACAGTCTTGGCCTTGATGTAATGCCAAGGCGGCAGCGGCGAAAGGCGGGAAACGCAGGCGTGACCGGAGAGGGTGACGCAGGGGGGGCGTTGAAAGGCGCTAGACAGGGTGAAACTCTCTGGGGGAGAGTTTCACCCTGTCGCCGCTAGGTCCGAGCGGGGACCGCCGGGATGTGCGCCCTCGGGCGCGCAGACCGAGGGGGCGGTCTGCGCGCGGACCGGGACTTTGGGTCCCGGTCCAACACCTACCGTTGCGCCTTGCTCTAGAAGCCCCCCACACAAAACCTTTTCCCCCCATGTCGCAAATTTACCGAATGTGCCGCATCCGCAGGGGGACAGTTGCCGCGCTCTGGCCCATGTGTCAGGACAGCCGAAATCCGACGTCCGACGCGCCACGGGGAGTCCGCCATGAAACGCTATTCCGTCTTCGCCATCGCCCGCGAGGCCTTTCGCGATCACACCGGATGGGAACGCGCCTGGCGCAACCCCACACCCAAAGCACAGTATGACGCCATCATCGTGGGCGCGGGCGGTCATGGCCTTGCCACCGCCTATTACCTTGGCAAGAACTTCGGCATCACCAATGTCGCCATCATCGAAAAGGGCTGGCTGGGCGGCGGCAACACGGGCCGCAACACCACGATCATCCGGTCGAACTACCTGCAAGACCCCTCGGCCGCGATCTATGAAAAGGCCCGCAGCCTCTATGAGACGCTGTCCCAAGACCTGAACTACAACGTGATGTTCAGCCCCCGCGGCCTGCTCATGCTGGCGCAAACGCATCACGAGGTGCGGGGATATCTGCGCACGGTGCATGCCAACAACCTGCAAGGCGTGGCGACGGAATGGATCGAACCCAACCGCGTCAAGGAATTGGTGCCGATCATCAACATCGACGGGCCGCGCTATCCGGTGCTTGGTGCGCTCTACCAAGCACGCGGCGGCACGGCACGGCATGACGCGGTGGCTTGGGGCTATGCACGGGCCTGTTCGGCCATGGGCATGGACGTCA
>JAIYDR010000095.1 GCA_027487395.1 Rhodobacter sp.
GGAAGGGCGTGGACATCCTCGCCATGCTTGGCCAGCATGGCGGTCAATCCGCGCGGCCCCATCAGATTGGGCACCAACAGGCAAGCGGTGGCCAGCCGTTCTGACGGGACAGCCGCCATAACCTCCGCCCGATGCTCGTCTGGCAACCAGTCCGGTACTTGCGTCGGGTCGGTGGCCACGGCGATCAACGCGGCCAGCGCAGCCGATGATTTGGGCATCCGCAGCACGGCGTTGTTGATCATGTTGCCATCTTCATGCCCAACCAACCAACCGCCTGTCTGCAAGGCCAAGGGCCGCAGGCACAGCGCATCGGTATCCACCCAGACCAGATCGGTGTCGCGCATCAGATGCAGGCGGAACAGGTCTGCGGTCTGGGCGGGGGCAAAGCCGGCGATGGTGGTTGGATCAAACACCTCAGCCGCCGGACGGGTTTGTACGCCATCCGGCACGGAAGGGGCTTGGTCGGCAGTGTGAAACAGCGTCACCGGATGGCCGCGATGGACAAAGGACGCCAGCGCCAGCTTGTCCAGCCAGCGCAGCTTTTCCCCCACCCAAAGCGAGGCAACGGCAGGCAAACCTGCCGCTTGCGGTTTCGCCGCCATCACGGTCAGGCCGTTTCGATCATCAGGTCGCGCACATCGGTCAGATGACCGGTGATCGCCGCCGCCGCCGCCATCGCGGGCGACAGCAGGTGCGTGCGACCGCCTCGGCCCTGACGCCCTTCGAAGTTCCGGTTCGAGGTCGCCGCGCAACGCTCACCCGGTGCCAGTTGGTCAGGGTTCATCGCCAGACACATGGAACACCCGGCCAGACGCCATTCAAAGCCCGCGTCGATGAAGATCTGTGCCAGACCCTCTTCTTCCGCCTGCGCGCGCACGAGGCCCGAGCCGGGGACGACCATCGCGCGCTTCACGGCGATCTTCTTGCCCTTCAGGATTTCTGCAGCGGCGCGCAAGTCTTCGATCCGGCCATTGGTGCAGGACCCGATGAACACCGTATCAATCTTGATGTCGGTCAGCTTCATGCCCGGCGTCAGACCCATGTAATCCAGCGACCGCTTGGCCGCTTCGACCTTGCCGCCCGCGAAATCCTCAGGTGCCGGAACGGTGCCGGTGATCGGCAGCACGTCTTCGGGGCTGGTGCCCCAGGTCACGACCGGGGCGATGTCTTCGCCTTTCAGGGTGATGATCTTGTCGAAATGCGCGCCGTCATCGGTGAACAGCGTTTTCCAATAGGCCAGTGCTGCCTCCCACTTCGCACCTTTGGGTGCATGTGGGCGGCCCATCACATAGGCATAGGTCTTTTCGTCCGGGGCAATCAGACCGGCGCGCGCGCCGCCTTCGATGGCCATGTTGCAGACCGTCATGCGGCCTTCCATCGACAACTCGCGGATCGCTTGGCCGCAATACTCGATGACATAGCCTGTACCGCCCGCCGTGCCGGTGGCACCGATGACAGACAGGGTGATGTCCTTGGCGGTGGCGCCGGGGCGCAAGCTGCCGGTTATCTCCACCTTCATGTTCTTGGACTTCTTCTGGATCAGCGTCTGCGTCGCCAGAACGTGTTCGACTTCGGACGTGCCGATGCCATGCGCCAGCGCGCCAAATGCGCCATGCGTAGCGGTATGACTGTCGCCGCAAACCACGGTCATGCCCGGCAATGTCCAACCCTGTTCGGGACCGACGATATGCACGATGCCCTGACGCACATCGGAGACGGGGTAATAGTGGATCCCGAAATCCTTGGCGTTCTTGTCGAGCGCCTCGACCTGAATCCGCGATTCCACGTTGTCGATGTGGACGTCCCGGCCTGCGGTGGTGGGCACGTTGTGGTCCGGCACGGCGATGGTCTTTTCCGGCGCGCGCACGGTACGGCCCGTCATCCGCAACCCCTCAAAGGCTTGCGGCGAGGTCACTTCGTGGACCAGATGGCGGTCGATATACAACAGGCAGGTTCCATCGTCGGCCTGATGCACGACATGGTCATCCCAGATTTTGTCATAGAGTGTACGCGGAGCGGTCATGGGCTCATCTCTTTCGGATTTGGCAAGTCAAAGGGGGATGCGACGGGGTCGCGCAGATTGGGGGGTGCGGCAAGGCACGCACCGCAAGCGCCTTAGCGCAGACGTGCTAGGATAGACCGGCTTTCACGGGTAAAGCGCCACGGCAAGCGGGCGTGATCGGCCATGTCGAAGAAGCGTTTCATGGGGGCACAATTACCCTCGAATCCCCTGCGAAGCAAGCTAGGTCACGGCAGGTGTTCTCAGGAGGTTTGTGCATGCAGCGGATATGGGTGGTGCTGGCAGTGCTGGCGGGAATGGCAGGGCAGGGGATGGCGGAAGATCGCAAAGGTTATGAGATGCCCGCCTATACGATTGAGGCGACTGAGGGCGCGCGAGAGGTGCGGGCCTATAGCCCCCGACTGGTGGCCGAAGTCACGGTGCAAGGCGATCGCAAGGCCGCGATCAACACCGGGTTTCGCGTGCTGGCAGGCTACATCTTCGGCGGCAACGAAGGCGGCGCGAAAATCGCCATGACCGTTCCCGTCGATCAAGCCGATCAGGGCGGCGGGGTCTGGACGGTGCGCTTTACCATGCCGTCAAAGTTTACCGCAGATACCCTGCCAAAACCGGATGACACGCGCATCGCCTTGCGCCCCTTGCCACCAGAGCGGATGGTGGCGGAGTCCTTCTCGGGCCTGCCCGACAGCGATGACTTGGCGGTGCGGGCGATGGCTTTGGCCGAATGGGCCAAGGCGCGGGGGCTGACGGTCAACGGTGGACCGGTCTATTCCTTCTATGATGCGCCATGGTCCCTGCCGTGGAACCGCCGCAATGAGGTGGCTTTCGCGTTGAAATAACGGTTCTTGCTTGCGCGATCCGCCGCCTTCGGCTATCGCGCGCGCTTCGCGTGCCGTTGAGTAAGTGGTGCGGCGATGTTACCCTTGCAGGTAACCCTTGCGCCGGGGGGATCACTGGCGCGCAACCCTGGAGGACGATGTCCTGTCTCATTCTGACCCTGCGACCGGTTTGCCGGTCGGACCGCGGGCGCCGCGCATGACCACCGCCGCCGATACCGTCGGCTATACGGCTGACGAATTGCTTGCCCGCGTCCTTGCCTCGCTGGACGATGACAAGGCCGA
>JAIYDR010000034.1 GCA_027487395.1 Rhodobacter sp.
TGGGTCCGCTATATCCGCTCGGCCAAGAATGGAGGCTTTATTGAAAGCTGCAATGCTGGGGCGGCCTTGGCAAAGGGGCGCTTCGTTCTTTTCCTGAACAACGACACAAAGGTGCTGCCGGGTTGGCTGGACGAATTGGTCCTTACTTTTGAAACCTTTCCGAATGCTGGACTCGTTGGCTCTAAGCTCCTTTATCCGGATGGCACGTTGCAAGAAGCTGGCGGGATCATGTGGCGCGACGGATCCGCCTGGAACTTCGGCCGCAACCAAGACCCTGCTCGACCAGAGTTTTGCTACACGCGGAAGGTTGATTATTGTTCGGGCGCCTCAATCATCTTGCCGCGCGCGCTTTTCGAAGAGCTTGGTGGGTTCGACCGCCACTATGCGCCGGCCTATTGTGAAGATTCCGACCTGGCGATGCGCGTTCGGCAGTCCGGATTGGACGTCATGTATCAGCCACTTTCGAAACTTGTGCACTTTGAAGGCATCACCTCCGGTACCGATCTAGGGTCCGGCGCGAAGGCATATCAGGTGATCAACAAAGATAAGCTTTTTGATCGCTGGAAGGATGTTTTGGCGTCCCGACCGGAGAACGCGCAAAATCCAGATAACGCCAAGGATTTTGGCTTGCAAAAGCGTCTTCTGGTCATCGACGCAATCACGCCGGAACCCGACAAGGATGCGGGCTCTATCACCTGTCTGGAGATCATGCGTGCGGCTCAAGCGGACGGTTATCAGATCACCTTCATCCCATCCAGCAATTACAACGATATGCCGAAGTACACCGCGACGCTTCAGCGCATGGGGATCGAATCACTTTATGGACCCTTTGTAACCGATCTGAGTGTTCATTTGGCTGAATTTGGAAGTCGTTATGATGCAATACTGGTTTATCGAGTCGGGATTCTTTGGTCTTGCTATAACGATATCAAAAAGTTCGCTCCACAAGCCCGGGTCATCTATCAGACCTCCGATCTTCATCACATCCGAGAGTCGCGCGAAGCGGAATTGACCGGCGATACCGCCATCGCCAAACGCGCCTTAGTCACCAAAAAACGGGAACTAGAACTCGTTAAGAAATGTGACTGCACAATCGTGCATTCACTTTATGAGAAAGAATATCTTCTGGGCCTTGTGCCTGACGCGCAGATCGAGGTTTTCAATTGGGTTCTGGACTCGCTTGGGACCGATGAACCCTTTGCATCGCGTTCGGGATTGATGTTTCTTGGCGGTTATAAGCATGTTCCCAATATCGACGCAGTACACTATTTCCTTGACGAAGTATGGCCCTTAGTCGCGCCACGCTTACCGGACGCTACATTTTATGTCGTCGGCAGCCACTTGCCAGATGATTTGGCAAGGCGCGCCGCGGATCGTGTTGAAATGGTGGGCTTTGTGGAAGATCTGCGCCCAATCATGGACCGCTGCCGCATGTCAGTCGTTCCACTCCGTTTTGGTGCGGGGACAAAAGGCAAACTGGCCATGTCTCTGGCCTATGGCCTGCCTGCAGTCACCACCTCTGTCGGTGCTGAGGGCATGGGACTTGTTGATGGCGATTGCGTGTATGTGGCTGACGACCCCCAGACCTTCGCTGATCGTATTGTTGCCCTTCATGAGGACCCGGCGCAGTGGTCGCGCATGTCCAAGCAGGCTGTGGCTTACGTCGACGAAAATCTGTCGCGCGAGGTGGGTAATGCGATCATCCGGCGCGCCTTGAACGCCTAGAACAGGAGAGAACATGACTGATATCGACAAGATCATTGACTATGTGAAGACCTCCGCGACCGTCTGCGGAGCCCTAACTGAGCTTGCCCCAAAGATCGCTGAGGCGGTTGAGATGTGGGTTGATGCAATTTCAAAGGGCGGAAAGGTCATCTTTTGCGGCAATGGCGGCTCGGCCGCTGATGCCCAACACTTGGCTGCTGAATTGATGGGCCGGTTTCGCTTTGACCGGGACCCAATGGCCGCTTTGTCTCTTACCGTGGATACTTCCGCCCTCACGGCGATCGGTAACGACTATGGGTTTGAAAACGTCTTCTCGCGGCAACTTCGCGGCATCGGTCGGGCTGGGGACGTGTTGGTGGGCATGTCCACATCGGGAAATAGCGCCAACGTCGTGAAGGCGTTTGAAGTGGCGCGTGAGCTTGGAATTCGGACCATTGGCCTTACCGGCCAGGCTCCCGGCAAAATGGGTGAATGCAGCGATATCCTGCTTGCCATGCCCAGCCCCACAACCAGTCATATCCAAGAGGGCCATATCGTCGTGGGTCATCTGATCTGTGGCCTCACCGAGGAGCGGCTGTGTTCTCCCAAAGTGTGATCTTTTGTGGCGGTCTTGGGACACGTCTTGGTGAGCTGACCGCAACAACACCGAAGCCGATGCTGCCTATAGGCGGGCGCCCCTTTCTCGATATCCTGATTCAGGAAGCGGCGCGCTTCGGCTTTGATGAGATCCTCTTGCTCGCAGGTCGATTTGGAACGCAGATTGCTGAGGCCTATGACGGCAAGACCTGTTTTGGCGCGCGCCTCAAAGTGCTGGTTGAACCCGAACCATTGGGCACTGGCGGTGCATTGCGATTTGCCGCAGCGCATTTGGCACCGTTTTTCATGGTCATGAACGGCGATTCCTGGATCGACGCCAATTTGCGCGCTTTCGCCGCCCGTTGGCCGGGGGGCGACACTCTGGCGCAGATGCTATTGCAACCCGTGGAAGATGCTGGGCGCTTTGGCACGGTAGAGGCCTTGAATGGACGGGCAATATGCTTCCGCGAAAAAGACTCGGCCCACGCGGGTCGGCCCGGATTGATCAATTCGGGCGTCTATCTTTTTGACCGGAGGATCCTTGAGCTCTTGCCTGCTGAAGGTCCGGCCTCGTTGGAACATGATCTTTTGGTGCCACTCGTGGCGTCAGGACGTGTGGCGACGGTGGCGGCCGAGCCGGGGGCCTATTTCGTCGATATTGGCGTGCCTTCAAGCTATGCTGCGGCGCAAGAGGAACTGCCCCGTGTTCGTACCCGGCCAGCGCTGTTTCTTGATCGTGATGGAACGCTCAACCGAGACAAGGGCTACACCCATCGTCCCGAAGACCTTATCTGGATGCCCGGTGCGCAAACCGCAATTGCCAAAGCCAATCGCCTAGGCTGGTATGTTTTCGTTGTAAGCAATCAATCCGGCGTTGCCCGAGGATTTTACTCAGCCGAAGCGGTCAGGGCATTTCACCGCGCCATGCTGAATGATTTGGCGATCCAAGGAGCACACATTGACGCCTTGGCCTTCTGCCCGCATCACCCCGACGGTAAAGTGGCAATGTACGCTCAGGACTGCGCCTGTCGAAAGCCACAGCCCGGATTGATTACAGATTTACTCTCTGAGTGGAAAATCGATGCGCGCCGCAGCATAATGGTGGGTGACAAGCCAAGCGACATCGCGGCGGCCGAGGCAGCGGGCATTCGTGGCGTGCTGTTCGACGGTTCTGACCTTCTGGCCACAATTGCCCCGTATTTGATCTAAGGAGTTCTCTCATGTGGCTTAGCAAAACCCCGCTTCGTGCGAGCTTTCTCGGTGGCGGAACGGATTATCCGTCCTATTTCCGCGACCGTCCGGGCGCAGTGCTCGGCGGAACGATCAACAAATACATTTACATCCAAGCGCTGCCGCTCGCTCCGTTTTCCGAGCAGAGATTCCGCGTGACCTATCGAACGACCGAAAGCGTTAACCTGATCGATGAGATACGTCATCCCGTTATCCGAGAAAGCCTTCGGATGTTGGATTGGCAGGATCGTCTCAATATCGCAACGATGTCGGACTTGCCGGGAGGCACCGGCTTGGGCAGCTCTTCTGCTTTCACGGTGGGTTTCATCAACCTATTGCACAAGATGCGGGGCGTCTCGCTCACGCGCTATGAACTGGCGCGCATGGCCATTCATATGGAACAAGTTGTCTTGGGCGAGAATGTCGGGGTGCAGGATCAGGTCCATGCCTCTTTCGGCGGTCTTTCTCACTATGTTTTTTCTGGGGATAGCTTCTCAATTAAACCACTGCGCCTGACGACAGCTCGTCTGGCGCTTCTGAACGCCTCGATGACGCTCGTCTTTACCGGAGTCGACCGAAGTGCATCCAATGTGTTGTCGACACAGGAGGACAGGACCAAAAAGGGGGCAAACGACGATTACCTGCGGGAACTCTTTGAAATGACCGAAATCGGGGCAAACATTCTCGAAGAGAGCGGAGACGATTATTCTGCGCTGATCCGCTTTTCCGAACTTCTGAACCACGGTTGGGAGTTGAAGCGCCGATTGGGATCAATTTCAACGCCGATGATCGACGAAATCTACGCGAAAGGTCGCGCGCTCGGTGCATGGGGCGGCAAGCTTCTTGGAGCAGGCGGGGGCGGCTTTGTGTTGTTCCTTGGGCCTCCAGAGTTGCGAAACGCCTTGGCATCGAGTTTCGGCAGCGGTCAAGTCATTCCAATTAGCTTTGTTGATTCCGGATCAGAAGTCACCCTGGTCTGAAATCGCAAACACGACCGGTGCCGAACCGAAGCTCTCTTGAGGATTGGTCTCTTGAGATCTGGCCGGCACGAGGAATCAAGGCTTAGGAAGCCGCAACGCGGCGGTATCAAGACGACTTATCGACGTCGATGTGGGTCAATTCTTTCGCCGTCGACCGTCTGATTGTCTGTTTGCGGATAACTTTGCTTAATCACGCCCCAGTATCAAAAAGACGCTGGATCATGTCACAGGGCTGCTGCGCTCTAGGATATCTTGGTACATCGCAAGATAAGTGCCCGCGACACGGTCGATGGCATAACCTTCACCGAGGACGGATGCCCCTTTGGCAAGGCGCGTGCGCAATTCTTGATCCAGCATTTGGTCCATCGCATCGACAACGGCGGCAACGAAAGCCTCGTCGTCATCAAGGTAAGGGATCGTTAACCCCGCCTGCTGCCCGTCGCGGTGGATCATGTTTGCAATCTCGCCCGTGTCGGTGGCAATGGCCGGAACGCCGACCTGCATCGCTTGGATCAGGCAAAGAGGGTAGGACTCCCCTGGGTAACGGGTCGGGACAAGGGCGACGTCGCTGAGCCGATAGATGCCATGGACTGTATCTTCAAATCCCAAGAAGTAAATGTCCGGATCCGTGCCAGCCAACTCGCGCGCGCTTGTCGTCAACGGGCCATCGCCCGCTGCCAGAAGCGCCATTGAAACGGCAGGCCGTCGGGCCTTGAGCGCCAGGAAGGCCTTGACCGCTTCGTGCCAACCCTTGCCAGCGGCTCCGCGCGCCACAAGGGTGAAGACCACGGCCGCCTCGGGAATGTTCATTTCAGCGCGCGTGCGCCTGTAGGGGCGCGGATCGATCGGCATCGCATTTCGCAGTTTGCAGAACTTCTCCTGCGGCACCATGATCCCAGAGAATGCCTCAAGATTGCGTTCCGTGAGATAACCGAAACGATCGATCTTGCCGGCCCAAGAGGCCACACTGCGTTTGGGAATCTCCATCGCCTCATAAGAGCCATGAAGCGTCGACATATAGGGCAGATCAACTTTCCCCTCATCCAGCAGCAGTTTCTCTATGCTGGCAATATGCGAATGAACAATCGTTACCCCTATGGATGAAACGAACTGGCGCACGCCCATGTCCCGAGCGAAATTGGCTGTGTAGACCGGGATCGCCGAGTGCAACATCGCCCGGACATCAGGATGGTCCTCTGTGTCCATCATCGTCAGCATCGAAACCATCACCCCGCGCTTATGAAGCGCGTTTGCAAGGTGGATGGGAAATATCTCAGCCCCGCCATAGGAAAAGCCAAGGATCCCAATCAGCACATGCGGAATGTCAGTTCTGACGGCCTTTAATGCAGCAGCTGGAACAAGCGTCTCGAAGTCGGGTGACTTAAGGCCGCCGCCGCGATAGATTTTGTGGCAACTGTCGATGAACTGGTCGATCGTCCGGTCCGGGATCGGCCAGCGCCGCTTAAGCGCCGTCATCAATCGCGTATACTCTTGGTAATACTCTGGTTTTCCTTGCGCCCCACCGCGCGAGGTGTTCTGGCTATGGATGCGGAAATAGGCGAGGGCAGCGGGATCAAAGGCGATCTGCCCGCCATTGGCAACGACAGAATAAAGATACCAATCCCCCATAATGCGGTAACTGCGGGCTTCATCCCACACTGCGTCGCTCAGAGGTGCGCGGCGCCATAGGCTGCCTCCGACATTTGCGATCACGTTCTTGATGCCAAAAGCGGCCTGAAACCAAACCGCAGCTGGCCGCAGGCATGGCTTATCCCAAATGCCCTGTTCGGCCGACTCAAGATAATGATCCATGCCGGGGATGAGCGTGCCAACTTCATCGGCAAATTCGATTTTACCAAATGCCAGCATGACGCTGCTGTCACGGAAATGGCCGATCAACCTTTCAACAAAAGTGGGTGCGCAGAAATCGTCACTTTCACAGAACCAAACGATGTCCCCGGTTGCCAGTTCATGTCCCTTTTGCCACTGGCGAAAGACGCTTCCGGAATTCGCATCGTTGTAAACTGCCTTGATGCGGTCTGGATATCGGGCGGTATATTCTTCGATGACATGGCGGCTGTCGTCCGTCGAACAATCATCCAGCACGATGATGTCGATCAGCGGATAGGTCTGTGACAGGATGCTGTCGAGGCGCTCATGGAGATAGCGAGCGTGGTTGTAGTTCGGCACAACGGCCGTCACACGAAGACCTTGCCGCAACAATACGTCGCGCTGTTCCGCCGCAAAAAAGTTGCTTTGTTCAATGCGGCTGAAATACTGCTTACAAAAACGGTCGAGCCGCGCAGACAAGAGCATCGGATCCCGCTTTTCAGCAGAGCGAAAAAACCTCGCACGTCGCCGTTCGGACAACAATTTCCAGCGCGAGAGGGCATAAAGCAGCCGTACCTTTGCCATGCGGCGAAAGATCTTGAAAAGCGATGCCCGTGACATCCAGTTGCTGCGCTGCAAAGATGCTATTTCGGCGGACAACCATTTGATGTCTTCGAAAAACGCTGCATCCCTTTGATCCCTAAGGCTCAATTCGTGATCAAAGCGCGCTTGCGCCTGTTTCAGCGCGAATTCCACCTTCTCTGAGACTGGTTCAAAGGCCTGACGATGCTGCGAAAACAGCCCATTCAAGGCCACGGCCGCCGCCGGGTCGTCGGAAGCAACGCCAATCAGATAAAGCGGTTTGGCTGGGGAAGACACCGTCTGCTGCATCTGCGAGTGGCTTTCGGCGAACAAGCCGTTGCCGTCCTCGGACGCAATCATCGAACCGACGCCCGCTTTTGGCCCATGTATGCGGACATGGGAAAACTGGCTGGACAGGAACGCATCAAACTGTTCGCGCAACGATGGAGGGACTTGGCTTGGGTCAACATGGCCCGAAGCATCTGCGGCACTGGACTTGTCCGGCGTGGACATGACCAAGACCCCGCCGGGTCGCAACACCCGTTTCACTTCGGCAAGCATCTCTTGATGATTTGAACGGTGTTCTGTCGTTCCGAAGGAAACAACGACATCCAAAGAAGCATCCGGTAGCGGGATTGCCGTGGCTGATCCTGTCTCAAACCGAAGCCGCGGGCCGCCGTATCTTTTCTGCGCAAGAGCCACAGCCGGTTCGAAGATGTCTATGCTGACGACATTACCTGCTTCGACCGCAAGAAGCCTAGAACCTAAGCCCTCGCCGAAAGCAATATCGAGTACATCCTTGCCCGCCACGACCCGGCCGACCAGACCGTACCACTGCAGACGTTCGGGAAAGACATTGCCCGAAAAGTCGGGGTCGAAGCGTTCTTCGGTCAAAGGTAGTTCCGTCGACATCGCCATAGGTTCTTGATACTCATTAATCCGAGGTAGAGGGTTCAAGCGACCCAAATTGATCGCAACTGTGCCTTGCCAGCTTTCCTTACAAAACTCCATAGCAATGTCACGGCAGCCAGAGCACATTGGGCATGCGCTTTCGAGCCTTTGTGCACCTCTTTTCAAGACAAATTGCGCCATTGTGCAAAAGAGCGTTCGGCCCAAACAGGACTACCGATTTGCACAAGCACACCATTCAGGGCACGCAAGACTGGGCCTTGATGCAAACGGATGGCCGACAACTTTGGTTCTGGAGCCGGCTGTTTGATTGCGCGGTACTTACTGTGAAGTCATAGCAAGCATTGAACGACAATGTCGGTTACCTCACGCCGCAACCATGCCCCCCCTCAGATCAGCACGAGGAAAAGCAGGGATGGCGAGGCCAACTCCGGTCGAGTTGGGTCAGAATTCAAATCCCGCGCGAAGGGGTGCGCGCGTGTGACCAATTCGACCTGCACAGAAACGGTGTGCCTTTCCTTGCTTGAGGCCACCAAGCATCGGCAGAAAGTGCTACAGCTTTCGATTGTATCGAATGAACGGCGTCACTTGTGCCACGCGGTCATAGAGCAACCGCGCGGTTTCGTTGAAATCTTGCGTCAGCCAATAGACGGCTGGCGTGCCATTGGCATCGGCAGCGGCATAAACCGCCTCGATCAACGCCCGACCGACACCCTGACCCCGGACGGAGGGATCGGCATACAGGTCTTGCAGGTAGCAGACGTTCTCAACCTTCCAGCAATGGCGGTGGAACAGGTAATGCACGAGACCCACGGGACGCCCATCAACCTCAGCCAGTAACCCGTTGAAATCTTGCGGATCATCGCCCAACAGCCGCGCAAAGGTGCTGTCATAGACCGCCTCTGGAACGGCGGTCTTGTAATACTCCAGATATCCCGTCCAGAGCCGCGCCCAGTCAGCGCGGTCATCGACGGTCAATGGGCGGATGGTGACTGACATTGAAGCCTCCTAAGGTTGGGCGGGGGGCGGCAGGCCGAGGAAGCGGTGCAGCGACCGGCCCAAATCCTGCGGACGATAGCCGCGCCCGATAAAGACGATGTGATTGTCCAGACGTGTATCGCCCTGTTCTGGCAGAATCTCCGGCGATTGCACCACCTTGCGGACGGTCTGCAACAAGAGCCGCCCCGCAGGCGTGCGCACAACCCCCTTGACCCGCACCAGATCATCGCCGCGCGCATGCAGCAGGGCGGAAAGCCACAGGGTAAAGGCCGACCAATCCATGCCTTCGGGGATGGCCACTTGTGTGGGTTGGATCGGGCCGCGCAAATCCTCGCCCAAGGGCGGCAGATCGGCGGCGGCGGTGTCCGGGGCAAGGTCGGGCAGCGCCACGCTTTCCCCAAGCACCGCCGCTGAGAGGGTCGCGTGTCCGTTCAACGTCGCCAAGGTCGCGCGCAGAGTGGCGAGGGCGGCAGGTGTGCAAGCATCGGTCTTGGTCAGCACGAAGCGATCTGCCGCACCGACTTGGCGGCGTCCCAA
>JAIYDR010000112.1 GCA_027487395.1 Rhodobacter sp.
CAGAGGTCCGCGTGCTGACCGCCGGGATGTGCGCCTCTGGCGCGCAGACCGAGGGGGCGGTCAGCGCGCGGACCGGGCCTTTGGGGCCCGGTCCGATCCTGAGCGTTGCGTCAGAGTTACAGCCAATATCCGGAGCAACGAGACAAGCACTTCGCGGCAACCCTAAAGCCATACGCGCAAAACAAAAAGGCGGCCCCATCCGGGACCGCCCTTTTCGTTTGGACCCTCAGCCCCTTACAGCGCGACGCGGCGGTCGATTTGGCGCAGGGTGGTCAGTTCTTCGGCGACAAGGAAGGCCAGTTCCAGCGCTTGGCTGGCGTTCAGGCGCGGGTCGCAGGCGGTATGATAACGGTCGGACAGATCCTCATCGGTCACGGCGCGCAGGCCGCCGGTGCATTCGGTCACGTCCTTGCCCGTCATCTCAAAATGCACGCCGCCGGGGACGGTGCCTTCGGCCTTGTGGATGGCAAAGAATTCGCGGACTTCGCGCAGGACCGAGTCAAACGGACGGGTCTTGTAGCCCGTCGAGGATTTGATCGTGTTGCCGTGCATCGGATCGCAGGACCACACAACATTGGCGCCCTCGGCCTGCACCGTCTTAATCAGGCGCGGCAGGTTTTCCCCCACCTTGCCCGCACCAAAGCGCGCGATCAGGGTCAGACGGCCCGGCTCATTGGTCGGGTTCAACTTTGCCATCAGGACCTTCAGGTCTTCGGCAGTGGTGGACGGCCCGCATTTCAGACCGATGGGGTTTTGCACACCCCGGCAGAATTCGACATGCGCACCATCAGGCTGGCGGGTGCGGTCGCCGATCCAGATCATATGACCCGAGCCCGCGACCGGCAGACCGGTGATGGAGTCAATCCGGCAGAGCGCCTCTTCATATTCCAGCAGCAAGGCTTCGTGGCTGGTGTAGAAATCAACGGTGGACAGCGTATGCGCGGTGTCGGCATTGACGCCCGCCGCGTTCATGAAGTCCAGAGCATCGGAAATGCGGTTTGACAGCTCCCGGTAGCGTTCCGCCTTGTCATGCTCGGCAAAGCCCAGCGTCCAAGAATGCACGCGGTGGATGTCGGCGAAACCGCCGGTCGAGAAGGCGCGCAGCAGATTCAAGCTCGCGGCAGCTTGGGTATAGGCCTGCAACATGCGCTGCGGATCGGGCAAGCGCGCCTCAAGCGTGGCTTCAAAGCCGTTGATGATGTCGCCCTTGTAGGAGGGCAGTTCCACGCCGTTGATCACCTCGGTCGGCGCAGAACGCGGCTTGGCGAATTGTCCTGCCATGCGGCCGACCTTGATGACCGGCACTTTCGCGCCATAGGTCAGCACCACGGCCATTTGCAGCATCACGCGGAAGGTGTCGCGGATGTTGTCGGCGCTGAATTCGGCGAAGGATTCCGCGCAATCCCCGCCCTGCAGCAGGAAGGCCTTGCCCTCAGCCGCCAAAGCCAGTTGCTTTTTCAGCTTGCGCGCCTCTCCGGCAAAGACCAGCGGCGGATACTTGGCCAATTGCGCCTCAACAGCGTGCAGCGCAGCCTGATCCGCGTAATCGGGCATCTGGGTCCGCGGCTTTGCGCGCCAGTCCGATTTTGTCCAGCCCTTGGTCATGGGTCTTCTCCGAAGTTAACGGTAACGGCGCGGGTATAGTCATTCGCTTGACATAAGCAAAGGGTCAAACTGGCCTGATTTTCCGCCTGCCGCCACTTGCATGCCAACGATTTTCCTGTTCACCTGACCTGATAACGACACCGTCAGGTCGCAATCATGTCCCTCGCTCCGAAAAAGGCCCAACAGGTGGCCAAAACAGCCGAAGCCCGGCGTTTTGTCTTCCTGCTTCTGGACCGCTTCACGATGTTGTCCTTTGCCAGTGCCATCGAACCCCTGCGCATCGCCAACCGCGTGACAGGGCAGCCTTTGTACACCTGGAAACTGGCAGGCGAAGGCGGCGATGTCGCCGTCTGCTCCAACGGGGCGGCGTTCAAGCTGGATATGGGGCTGGAGGAGATCGAGCGCGAAGATACCGTTCTGGTCTGCGGCGGTATTGATGTGCAAAAGGCCACGACGCGCGCCGTGCTGAACTGGCTGCGGCGCGAGGCGCGGCGCGGTGTCACGATGGGGGGGCTGTGCACCGGGGCTTATGCAGTGGCCAAGGCCGGATTGCTGGACGGCAAGAAGGCGACGATCCATTGGGAGAACCAAGACGGTTTCCTTGAGGAATTCGAGGATGTGAAGCTGACCAAGTCGGTTTTCGTCATGGATGGCAACCGGTGGAGCACGGCGGGCGGCACCTCTTCCTTGGACCTGATGCTGAAGGTGATCGCGGCGGATCATGGCGAGGATATCGCCAATACCGTGGCCGATCAGTTGATCTATTCCACCATCCGCACCGATCAGGATACGCAACGCCTGTCCATCCCCACCCGCATCGGTGTGCGGCATCCGAAGCTGTCTCAGGTCATCCAGATGATGGAAGGCAACATTGAAGACCCGATGTCGCCGGCCGATCTGGCCGAGGATGTGGGCATGTCCACCCGCCAGCTGGAACGCCTGTTCCGCCGCTACCTGAACCGCAGCCCGAAGCGCTATTACATGGAACTCAGGCTGCAAAAGGCGCGCAACCTGCTGATGCAGACGGATATGAGCGTGATCAACGTGGCACTGGCCTGCGGCTTTGCCTCACCGTCACATTTTTCGAAATGCTACCGCGCGCATTACAACACCACGCCCTACCGCGAACGCGGCACGCAAGGCGGCGGCACTGGGATTCGGCTGTCGATCTGACGGCGGGTCGCCGGATCACTCTCCAGCGACCCACAAATCAGGTCAGGGCAGAGCGGCAACCGCCTCCACCTCGAACAGCATTCCCGGAACAGCCAGCGCGGGGACCGGCACCAGCGTCTGGGCAGGTGGCGTGGGGCCGAAATTGGCGAGGACCGCCTCAGTCATCACGCCCAACTTCGCCATGTCGTGATCCACGACGTAGATCGTGAGCTTCAGCACCGCTCCCGCATCCGCCCCGAGCGCGGCAAGAACAGCGGCTAGGTTGGCATAGGCCTGCGCGACCTGTGCCGCGAAGTCGGCGGACAGGTCGCCCGTCGCATCTTGCCCGCCCTGACCCGAAATGAAGGCCAGCGTGCCTGTTGCGCGCACCACACCGGCAACGCTGTAACCGTGGGGCCGCGGGTCGGGCAGGTGCGGCGGGTTGATCCGCGTCGCCAAAGATGCGGCAAGGGTTGGGCTGATGGTCATCGTCATTCTCCTTCCGGGGTTGCCAAGGCAGACTTGCCGAAAAAGGTGCCACAGTTTGGCACTATTCATGTTAGTCTTTCCCCATGACGCCCCATGCCCGCCAAGAGGTCATCCTTCGCCACCTGCGCCGCGCCGGAAGCGCCACCTTGCAGGAAATCGCTCTCTCCACGGGGGCCTCGCGCCGCACGACCTTGCGCGATATCGGGAGCCTGCGCGAGCAGGGCTTCCTAATCCACGGCGATAGCGGGCGCGGCGGTGGGCTGCGGCTAGATCCGACCTCAATGACCCTGACTGCGCGGCTATCGGTGACCGAGGTCTTCGCCCTTTTGATCGCGGTCGCATCGCTCCGTGCTGCGGGCACCCTGCCCTTCGGGTCACTCGCCGACACGGGCCTTTCCAAGATCGAACGCGCCTTGGCACCCGAACAAGTCAGAGATTTCCGCAGCCTGCTGGACTGTCTCCATGTCGGGCAATTGTCGCCATTGCAGGATCTGAAATCGGTCGGCCAGATCGACCCAGACCTTCTGGCCAGTTTCGAGCGGGCCTTTCTGTCACGCTGCCGGATGCGGTTCTGCTATACGGACAGGCGGGGAGAGACGAGCGCGAGAGAGGTTGAACCGCAGGCGCTGCTTGTTCTGCCGCCGCTCTGGTATCTTGTGGCATGGGACCCGTCGCGCGACGGCTTCCGGCATTTTCGCACGGACAGGATCGCCGCCCCTGTCGCCGTTAATGACCTGCCCTTCCGTCGGCGGCGCGTGCCCTTCGAAAAGGACATCTGCCCCTATGCCGAACTGGAACGCCGCGCACGACCTGCCTAGCCCGCCGGATCAATCCGGTAAACCGCCCCGTCAATCACGGACAGAAACCAGATCGAGCCATCCGGCGCTTCGATCACATCGCGCACACGGCCTGTCTGGGGCGCGGCAAGGCGTTCCTCGGCAAAGCCTGCCTCAGGGTCCAGACGCGACAGGAAGTCCGAGTTGAGCGAACCTGTGAACATATCCCCCTGCCAAGACGGGAACAGATCGCCGCGATAGACCATCAGGCCCGAGGGCGCGATGGAGGGGTCCCAGTAATGCACCGGCTGCTGCATGCCCTGCTTTTCCTGCCCTTCACCGATGGAGGCCCCGTTGTAATTGACGCCATAGCTGATCACCGGCCAGCCGTAGTTTTGGCCCGCCTCGACCCGGTTCACCTCATCCCCGCCCCTTGCGCCATGCTCCACCAGCCACAGCGCGCTGGTTTCAGCATCAAAGGTCAGCCCTTGGGCATTGCGATGGCCAAGGCTGAACACCCCCGGCGCGAACCCGGGCAGCGTGACTGCCGCAGAGCCGTCCCGGTTCAGCGCGATCACCTTACCTTCTGGCCGCATCGGGTCTTGCGCAGCAAGGCCCCCCGGCCCGGTGCCCCGGTCCCCTGTCGTGAGATAAACCGTGCCATCCGCGCCCTCGGCCAGACGGGAACCGAAATGCCGCCCGCCGCCCGCACCCTTGCCAACCCAAAGTTGGGTGAAGCCCTCTATCGCTGTGCCATCTCCAGACAGCCGGCCCTTGCCCACCGCGGTCGCGCCGCCACCCGCGACTGCGGCGGAATAGGTCAGCCAAACCTCACGACTGGAGGCAAAATCGGCAGGGACCATGACATCCAGAAGACCACCCTGCCCGTCGACCCGGACCCGAGGCAGGCCCGACACCGGCTGCGCGGCGCCGTCGCGCAGAACCAGCATTCTCCCGTCGCGTTCGGTCAACAGCAATGTGCCATCCGGCAAAAACGCCATGCCCCAAGGCTCGGTCAGCCCCGTTGCGACGGCGCTGATCCGCAACGGGCCCGCACTGCTCTGGATCTCTTGCGCCGCGGCAGGCAACGCACCTGCCAGCCCCAGAATCACCCCAAGCGTTGAAAAGACGTGCCGCGCGCGCATTGTGCATACCCCGTGTCGACATCAACCCCGCCCCGATCCCATGACACCTTGTATGGCTCGGTCAGGTCACCTTGATAAGATATTGAAACGCAGGGTCATTCCTGCAAGGGAGGCAGACCGATTTCTGGACGCTTTTCTTTTCCCAAAGGGCACATTAGCTTCGCATCAGAACGAGAGTTCCAACACGGGAGACATAAACATGAAAAAACTGCTTCTGGCCACCGCCGCCGCCGCGCTGTTCGCCGGTGCCGCCTCGGCTGAAGATGTGAAGGTCGGCATTCTGCTCGGCTTCACCGGCCCGCTTGAATCCACCGTGCCGGATATGGCCAAGGGTGCTGAAACCGCGATTGCCGAAATCAACGCCTCGGGCAAATTCGCCCTTGGCAATCTGGTCACCGTCAATGGCGACTCGACCTGCGTTGACGCTGCTGCCGCCACCGCAGCGGCCGAGCGTATGGTCACCGCAGATGGCGTCAAAGGCATCGTGGGCGGCGACTGCTCGGGTGTGACCGGCGCTGTGCTGCAGAACGTGGCGCGTCCGAACGGCATCGGCATGATCTCGCCCTCGGCGACCTCGCCCGCGCTGTCGACCGCCGAAGATGATGGCCTGTTCTTCCGCACCGCCCCGTCGGATGCGCGTCAGGGCGAAATCATGGCCGACATCCTGTCGGGCAAAGGCATCAAGTCGGTTGCGGTGTCCTACACCAACAACGACTACGGCAAGGGTCTGGCCGACAGCTTTGGCGCGGCCTTCGCGGCCAAAGGCGGCGCTGTGACCATCTCGACCCCGCATGACGACGGCAAGGCCGACTATTCGGCAGAAGTTGCCTCGTTGGCGGCGGCTGGCGGCGAAATGCTGATCGTGGCGGGCTATGTCGATCAGGGCGGCAAGGGCATCATCCAAGCCTCGCTCGACTCGGGTGCCTTCTCGACCTTCTATCTGGTGGACGGCATGTATGGCGAAAGCCTGATCGAAGCCATCGGCGAACCGCTGAACGGCTCCTTCGGCGCTGTC
>JAIYDR010000292.1 GCA_027487395.1 Rhodobacter sp.
GCTCAAGAAAACGCGCCCCTCGCGTTTGGTGGGCCGCAGGGCTGGCGGCGCATCGCAGGGCTTAGCCTTGCCGACACCAAGATCACCGAAGATCGCCGAAGATCGCCGCGGGCTGTAACGGGCCGCATCGCAACGGTAGGGGCGAACCCACCGGCGCGACCGTTGAACCCGCACCCAACTCTTGGCGGAGCCGACCCGCGCTGACCGCCGGGGAAACCGCCAAAACCTGGCTTTCCCTCGCTGAGTCACCGCTTGCTTTTCGCATCGCACAACCGTTCGGCGCAACCCAGCGCAGCAACGCACGGCGACGTCCACGAAAAAAGTTTACAAGCGATCCGCGCTGGAGTGTGCTTGGCCTTCTTGATTCGAAAAGGAGGTCGAATTGCTGGATATCCGCGCGAACGACGAAGTGACGACCCTACTTGAGGTATTCGGTGGTGCATTGTCTCGCGGTGACATCGCCGCAGCGGTGTCGTGTTTTCAGGACGACTGCTATTGGCGTGACTTGGTCACTTTTACCTGGAACCTGCACACCAGCGAAAGCAAAGACCAAATCGCTGCAATGCTTGGCACCCAACTCGCGACCACCCGTCCGTCAGGCTGGAAACTTGCCGAAGGCGAAATCGCCACCGAAGAAGGTGGCGTGACCACGGCATGGATCGAATTCGAGACAGCCGTTGCACGCGGCTACGGCTTGGTCCGAATGGTCAACGGCAAGATCTGGACCCTGCTCACCACGATGGTGGAATTGAAGGGCCACGAAGAACACAAGGGCTTCAACCGCCAACTCGGGGCCAAGCATGGCGCGGACAAGAACCGCCCCACCTGGAAGGAAGAGCGCGACTCCGAAGCGCAGGAACTTGGCTATACCAAGCAACCCTATGTCCTGATCATCGGCGGCGGTCAGGGCGGCATCGCCCTCGGCGCGCGACTGCGGCAACTCGGCGTGCCGGCAATCATTCTGGAAAAGAATGAGCGCCCGGGCGACAGTTGGCGCAATCGCTACAAGTCGCTCTGCCTGCACGATCCCGTCTGGTACGACCACCTTCCCTACATCAAGTTCCCCGAGAATTGGCCCGTCTTCGCCCCCAAGGACAAGATTGGCGACTGGCTGGAAATGTACACCAAGGTGATGGAACTCAACTACTGGTCCAAATCCACCTGCAAATCCGCCAAGTATGACGAGGCAACCCAAGAATGGACCGTGGTTGTTGACCGTGACGGCACCGAAGTCACGTTGCGGCCCAAGCAATTGGTGCTTGCCACCGGAATGTCGGCAAAGGCAAACCTGCCAACCTACACGGGAATGGACAGCTTCAAAGGTGACCAGCACCATTCGTCAAAGCATCCCGGCCCGGACGCTTATCGCGGCAAGCGCGCGGTGGTGATCGGCTCAAACAATTCGGCACATGATATCTGCGCCGCCCTTTGGGAAAACGATGTCGACGTTACGATGGTGCAGCGGTCCTCGACACATATCGTGCGGTCCGACGCGCTGATGGAAGTCGGGCTTGGCGGTTTGTACTCAGAACAGGCGGTCCGGTCGGGAATGACGACCGAAAAAGCCGACCTGATCTTTGCGTCCTTGCCGTACAAAATCCTGCACACCTTCCAGATCCCGTTGTATGAAAAGATGCGCGAGATGGATGCCGAGTTTTACGCGGGTCTGGAAAAGGCGGGTTTCTGGCTTGATTGGGGTGCCGACAACTCTGGCCTGTTCATGAAATACCTGCGCCGAGGTTCGGGCTACTACATTGACGTCGGCGCAAGCCAATTGATCATCGACGGAAAGATCAAACTGGCCCATGGGAACGTTCAGGAAATCGTGCCGGACGGCGTCGTGCTTGAAGACGGCACCAAGCTTGAGGCTGATCTGATCGTCTATGCCACAGGCTACGGCTCGATGAACGGTTGGGCGGCGGACCTGATCGGCAAGGATGTTGCCGACAAGGTTGGCAAATGCTGGGGGCTTGGGTCAGAAACGCCCAAAGATCCCGGCCCTTGGGTGGGCGAGTTGCGCAATATGTGGAAGCCCACACAGCAGGATGGGCTTTGGTTCCACGGCGGCAACCTGCACCAATCGCGCCACTACTCTCAGTTCCTGTCCTTGCAACTGAAAGCACGGATGGAAGGCATCGACACGCCCGTCTACGGACTGCCGCAAACGCATCATCTGGGATAGACAAACCCAGCAGACAGCACAGCTGCCCCCGGCCCAACACGGTCTGGGGCAGCTGACTTGTGCATGAGCGCAGACTGTCGGCCAACCTTCAGAGGAAAAATCTTTCCAAATTGGCATCTCGTGCCCACCCAAAGATTTTGATCTCTGGTCCAGAACTGAGTGAGGAAATTTCTTCCGGAAAAAGAATGAAAAAAATTTCATATTACATTCATGTATTTAATAGAATTCCCTCTTCGACAACTTAGCCAAACAGCGCGCTCAAACGCCAGAGTCACCGCTTTGCAAGAAAATAATTTGCAGGACCGCGTGACCTTGGGTTAGCTTTCACCCTGAGGGCAAGAATCAGTGCTGACGTCCGAGGAGGGGCGGGCCACTGCGACGAAGCCCGAGAGCGCAAAGGGGGTGGGATGATCCGCCGCCCTGAGAGGGAGGATAGCAATGTTCTACACACCAAAGAAGGCGATACATTCCCGTATCAGCCGCCGCAAATTTCTCGAACTGGGCGGAGCGGGCGCCACGATGATGGGAACCGGAATGCTGGGTGTGGGGTTGAACTCCACCATCATGGCATCCCGCGTTTCAGCGCAGTCGTCCGACGAAGCCAAATGGAAACAGTTCTCCGGCTCAAAGCTGGTGTTCCTTTCCGAGAACACACCGCCGTCGTTCGCAATCCGCGAAAAACTGACGGCGTTCTACGATCTGACCGGCATCACTGTCGAAATCCTGACCGATGACCTGCCGGTCGTGCAGCAAAAGGCCGGCATCGACCTGCGGTCGGGAACGTCGGACTATGTGCTGCAGTATTCGCAGGACAAACCGATCGGCGCCCCCTTTGCCGATTTCTACGCCGACCTGACGCCGATGTTCGGTGACGAGACTCTGCCGCAAGACCCGGAAGGCTACGGCGATGATGTCTGGTTCGAAAACTTCCTGACCGCCTGCGGCCGTTTCTATGATGGCAACCGCGTCGTGGCCCTGCCTTACGATGCCGCCATCGCCTGCACATTCTACCGCAAGGATGTCTTCGAGGCGAATACCAAGGATTTCGAAGCCGAATACGGCTATCGCCTTGAATACACCAATGACACGACCTGGCAGAACGTTCTGGACTTCGCGACCTTCTTCAAGAAAGCCAAGGAAGCGGGCAAAGACGTGCCTTACGGCTATGCCCAGCATCAAGGCTCTTTCGCATGGACGACGCAGCTGGACATTCAGCGCATGTGCTTTGCCAACGGTCGTTGGATCGACTACGCGATTGACGATAAGCTTGGCTCGAAAACCCCGGGCGCAACCAACTGGGGTGACGAACAGTCCGTGCTGATCCTTGAAAAGTTCAAGGCGCTGGCGGATGTGTCGCACCCGGACAACCTTGCCAACGGCACTCTCGAACTGAACACCGTCTATCAGTCCGGCAACATCGCGATGCAGGTGCAATACCACGAATTTGCAGCATCGGTCGAAGACGAAGGCACCTCGATGGCTGCGGGCGGCAAAACCGGCTACGCACCCTGCCCCAAAGGCGCGCCTGAGTGGATCAAGAACGGCGGCGAAGCGGTCAACGGCACCAACTGTGGTATCGGTGGCATCGCGATCAACGCCAATGCCGACGAGGCACTGCAACGCGCGGCCTATATCTTCGCGCAGTGGTCCACCTCGGCCGACAACCAGTACGAAGTGCTCAAAGGTCTTGGCGGCACCCCGACCCGTAAGTCGGTTCTGGCGCGTCCAGATGTGGTTGCAGCGGGCCAGCGCCCCAGCACCATGCCCAACGCGCTGACCTTCGATCCGGTGTATAACTTCGGCATCAAGGACCCGAACTTCACCCTCGGGCCGAAGATTCCGAAAGCAAACGAGTATCACTCGATCATCGCTTCGACGACTCAGCGTATGCTTGCCGGAGAACTCGATGCGGCAGCAACCGGCGCCGAACTGAAAGCACAGCTCGACGAGTTGAACGCAGGCTAAGGCCCATTAAACTAGGGATCGCCGCTGCGCGGTGCAGCGGCGATCCTTTACCTGACACCTTCCACCTGAACCAGATGCACCTGCCCAAGCGGCATTTGGCATGAACGAGGCCGCCCATGACTGAAACCTTGGCCCACGCGGGCGATGCAGACGAAGCGCATGATCGCTTCCGGGCTCGGAAAGTATCGTCCGAAGTCGAGGCGCGACCTCTCTCCGCAAAGCTATCTGAACCCAAGACATTCAACCCCGCCGCGCGCAAAGCCTATTACTTTTATCTGATGGCCCCGGCCATTGCGCTGTTGGCCTTCATCTCTCTCTATCCGTTCTTCTGGCTGATCATCATGGCCTTCCAGAAAGGTGACATGGGCCCAGTCGAATGGGTCGGATTCAAGAATTTCGCCGATCTCGCCAGCGACGGACGCTTCTTGTCGGGCTGGGTATTGCTGTTGAAATACAGCGCCATGTGCCTGTTTCTTCAGGTCGGCATTGGCGTGCTTCTGGCGATCATCGTGAACGGGTCGCGTTATGAAAAATTCCTCGTCACCGCGCTTTTGATGCCGATGATGATGGCGCCCGCTGTGGCAGGGCTGTTGTGGATGTTCCTCTATAACGGCACCTTCGGCTGGTATCACTGGATCTTCCAAAGCCTTGGCATCCTTGGGTCCGGTTCGATCCTGTCCAGCGCACAGACGTCGATGTATGCTATCGTTCTGGTTGATGTCTGGCAGTGGACGCCGCTGATCACGCTGATTGCGCTGGCCGGTCTGAAACGCGTTCCACGCGATCAGATGGAGGCGAACATGGTTGATGGCGCATCGCCCGCCCGTAACTTCGTGGCCATCGTGCTTCCCAATCTATACCCTGTGCTTCTGATCGCAGTCTTGCTGCGCTTCATGGACAACTTCCGCTTCATCGACCACATCCTTGTGCTCACGGGCGGCGGCCCCGCCAATTCGACCAAGATCCTTCCGGTCTATTTGTTCGAGGTGGCCTTCAAGTTCTTCGATCTCGGGCGGGGTGCGGCGATTGCGCTGGTGCTGCTTGTGGTCACGATCATCCTTGGAAAAATTCTGGTCGGCGTGTTCGACCGGCCCACGACGGGAGGGCGCTAAACATGGCTTCGCGTGACGTTGTCCACTACGACACCCCCGCCCAACGCGTGCTGCGGGTTCTGGCTGTCATCTTCGTGATCTTTTATCTGGCCTGGACGCTGCTTCCGTTCCTGATCATGTTCGTGTCCTCCTTCAAGGACCTGCTCGAGGCGTTCAAATTGCCCGCCGTGGGCGATTGGATGGGGATCGGCGTGTTCTTCGATTTCACCGCGACCACAAAGCACTATGAGACGCTGTTTCAGGAAAACAACTTCAGCCGCTACATCCTAAACAGCTTGGTCGCTGCGGGGGGGTCTGCGGTCATCTCGGTGATCTTCGGATCGCTGGCGGCTTACTCGCTGAGCCGGGTGGAGTTTCGCGGCAAGCAAGACCTGTTCTTCTGGATCATCTCGACCCGCATGGCCCCGGTTGTGGCGGTTATGGTGCCGCTCTTTGCCATCTTCCGCTCGCTTGACCTTGTGGGCACGCTGCCCGGCTTGATCCTGGCCTATACGACCTTCAACCTGCCCTTCGCGATCTGGATCCTGAAAGGATTCTTCGACAACGTGCCTTACGGCATCGAAGAGGCCCAGATGGTCGATGGCGCCACGCGGTTTCAGGCGTTCCGCTCTATCCTGCCGCTGGTCGCACCCGGCATCGGCGCTTTCATCGTGCTGTGCATCCTGTTCGCGTGGAATGACTTCCTCTTTGCCGCGATCATCGGCTCGGGTGGTGCCAAAACCCTGCCCGTGGCCACCCGTGAACTGGTCCAGCCGCAAAACATCCAATGGGGTGCCATCATGGCGGCGGGTGTCGTCACAACCGCGCCCATGATGCTGCTGGGCCTTGTGATCCGCAAATATCTCGTGACCGGCCTGACCATGGGCGCCGTCAAGGAATGATCGCTGCAAGGCATTGCCAGCAGCTTACAAGATAAGGGAGACGATCATGGCAACCGTCACGATCAAGAATGTCTGGAAGTATTACGGCCAAACGCCGGCGGTGAAAGAGTTGAACCTGACCTGCCCGGACGGCAGTTTCGTGTCGATCCTTGGCCCATCGGGTTGCGGCAAATCATCGACCATGCGCATGCTTGCGGGCCTTGAACACATCAGCGCGGGCGACATCCTGTTTGACGACATCCGCGTGAATGACCTTGCGCCCAAAGACCGCGATGTCGCGATGGTCTTCGAGAACTACGCGCTCTATCCGCACAAAACGGTGTTTGAAAACATCGCCAACCCGCTGCGACTGCGCAATGCCAGCGAAGCCACGAGCAAGGAACGGGTCACCGGCGCCGCCAATCTTCTTGAAATCGGCCACTTGCTGGACCGCCGCCCCCATGAGCTTTCGGGTGGACAGAAACAACGCGTCGCGATCGGGCGTGCCATCGTGCGCGAGCCAAAGCTGTTCTTGTTCGACGAACCGATCGCCCACC
>JAIYDR010000430.1 GCA_027487395.1 Rhodobacter sp.
GTCGGCATGCAGCATGGCGCGGTCGGCCACGGGCAGGGACAGGTCCATCGACCAGCCGCAGCGGAAAAGGTGAGTAAACTCCACCCCCGTCAGCTTGCCCTGATCGTCGAACCCCGCGCGATAGAGGATGCGCAGATCATGCCGCTTGCCAGTGATGACCATGTCATCGTCGCGGTCATAGCGCATCTTGCAGGGCCGCCCGGTGCGCGCCGCCGCCACCGCGCAGGCGATGGCCAGCCAGTTACCCTGACTTTCCTTGCCGCCAAAACCACCGCCCATACGCCGCACCTCGACGCGCACGGCACTCATCGGCAGGTGCAAAGCATGGGCCACTTTATGCTGAATCTCGGTCGGGTGCTGGGTGGAGGACAGCACCACCATATCGCCGCCATCCTGCGGCAGGCAGGCGGCGACTTGGCCTTCAAGGTAGAAATGCTCTTGCCCGCCGACCTCAAACCGTCCCTCGACCTGATGCGGCGCAGCGGCGATGGCAGCGGCGGTGTCGCCCTTGGTCCAGATCACCGGGCCATTCTCGAACCGGCTGTTGGCGGCAAGCGCCTCATCCACGGTCAAAAGGGTCGGGAGTTCGCGATAGTCCACCCGCCCCAGACGCGCGGCGCGGCGGGCGGCGTGATGGCTGTCGGCGACCACGATAAAGATCGGCTGACCGACGAAATGCACCGTTCCGGTCGCCACCAACGGCTCATCGCCAAGCGAGGGTGAACAATCCGGCACATGATCGAAATCCTCGGCCGCGTAGACCGCGACAACGCCGGGTGCTGCGCGCACGGCCGAAAGGTCCATCGACAGGATTTCCCCATGCGCGACGGTAGACAGGCCAAAGGCCAGATGCAGCGCGTTGGCCGGCAGGGGGATGTCATCGACATAGCGCGCTTGACCGGTCACATGCAGCGGGGCCGCGTCATGGGCCAAGGATTTTCCCATGCTCATGGCTGTACCTCCAAGACCGAAACCGGGATGCCGTTCAGATCGTGGACATAGCGCGTCAGCAGGTTTTGTGCGGCGGTCAGGCGGTAAGCGGCACTGGCGCGCATGTCCGACAGCGGGGTAAAATCGGCGGCAAAGGCCGCACGGGCGGTGGTCAGCGTCGCCTCATGCCACGGCTTGCCGATCAGCGCGGCCTCTACCGCCGCCGCGCGTTTGGGGATGCCCGCCATGCCGCCAAAGGCGATGCGGGCTTGGGTCACGATGCCATCCGAAACCGTGATATTGAAACAGCCGCAGACGGCAGAGATATCCTGATCGAACCGTTTGGAGAGTTTGTAGCAGCGCAAATTCGGCGCGGATTCAGGGAAAGACACCCCGGCCACAAATTCCCCCGGTTGGCGGTCCTGCTTGCGATACTCAAGGAAGAAGGACTCAAGCGGGATCGACCGCATCACATCGCCCCGCCGCAGATGCAACGTCGCCCCCAAGGCGATCAGCGCAGGCGGGCCATCGCCGATGGGCGAACCATTGGCGATATTGCCGCCGATGGTTGCCGCGTTGCGGACCTGTTCGCTGGCATAGCGGCGCAGGAGTTCGCCAAAGGACGGCAATGTGGGGGCCACCGCTGCCCGCAACGTGGCAATGGTGACACCCGCGCCGACGTGCAGCATCCCGCCTTGCCGTTCGATCTGTTGCAGGTCGGTGACGCCGTTCAGGAAGGCCACCTTCGGCAGGTCGCGCATCTGTTTGGTGACCCACAGCCCCACATCCGTGGCTCCGGCGATCAAGGTTGCATCAGGATTGGCCTCATACCATTCCGCGAGTTCGTCAGAGTTGCTTGGGCGGAACGCGGGCAGGGGGGGCTCGGACCCCCCTCGGCCTGCAGCCTCTTCCGGCCCGATGGCAAGGCCAGCGGGCGTTCGACGCTGACGACCTTCCACTGGAAGGTCGTCCGGGCGCGTCTCACCCCCCGAGGATGTTTGAGCAACGGGGAAGCTGGCAGGGTCAGAAAGAGCCTTGCTGTCAGCCACCATCCACTCTGGCACGGGGGCTTCGGCGGCCGCCTTGGCAGCGCGGAGGATCGGGGCGTAGCCCGTGCAGCGGCAAAGGTTACCCGCCAGCACATCATCGTGGTCGGTGCGGCCCTGCATTTGGCCCACCGCCATCGAGACGACAAAGCCGGGCGTACAGAACCCGCATTGCGATCCGTGGTGGTCCACCATCGCGGCCTGAACGGGGTGCATCTCGCCTTTGGGGCCTGACATCCCCTCAACCGTGCGGACGGCTTTGCCATCAAGCTGCGGCAGGAACAGGATGCAGGCGTTCAGTGCGCGCGATCCCGCTGCATCGGTGACCATGACCGTGCAGGCGCCGCAGTCGCCCTCATTGCAGCCTTCTTTGGTGCCGTTCAGGCCCTGCCCCTCGCGCAGCCAATCGAGAAGCGTGCGCGTCGGCGGCTGATCTGCCACGCGCACCGGCGTTCCGTTCAATAGAAACGCAATCCCGGTCATGTCCCAACCCGCCGCCTTCTCCTCGTTCGAGGCATTTTGCGTGGCCGCCCGATGCGGCGTAAAGCGGGCCACGCGCCCCCGGCCTTTTGGTGCTGCCTTGTTGTAGTGTTTCAGAAAGCCCTGCCCCCCGCCACAAGGCAAGCAGAACCTTTTCTGATCCATGCGAAGCAGTTTCAGAGATTGCCGAAAGAAGCGGCGGCCTTTCCCCCGGCGTGGCGCAAGGGTAGGCTGACA
>JAIYDR010000358.1 GCA_027487395.1 Rhodobacter sp.
CGACAGATCGGCCAGCAAATCTGCCATCGGCTGCCATGCCACCTCGACCACCTCATCGGGGTTGGGGACGGCCTCTTGTCCCGGCAAAGCTTCGGCGGTGAAGACATCCACAACCTCATGCTCGATCAAGCCGCGCTGCACATCGGCGCGGTATTCCACCACCCCGGCGTGACGCAGCGAAAGGCCAGTCAAACCCAACTCTTCGTCCACCCGCCGCGTGGCGCAATCCAAGGCCGCCTCACCCCAATGGGGATGGGTGCAGACCGTGTTCGTCCAAAGCCCCGGCGTGTGGTATTTGGACAGTGCCCGCCGCTGCATCAGCACCGCATCGCCGCGCAGCACAAAGACCGAGATCGCCGGATGCCGCAGCCCGCGTTGATGCACTTCTAGCTTTTCAACGGGCATCAGGCGGCCATCGACAAAGGCGGGGATCAGTTGTGCAGTCATGTCCATTCCGGTCTGACAAGGCCCGTCAGATGGGCCAGATTCTTCAAGCCGATCTTCAGATGCGCCAAGGGCCGAGCCGAGACAAGGCGCTTGTTCATATAGGCGTCAAAGGTCAGTTTCTGCACGTCGATGTCATGGCAGAGGCTGACAAAGCGTTCCCGGCGGTCATCGTTTTTGTAATAGGCATCCTGCATGGTCCGCAGTACCCGGAACACCGTGCCGTGTTCAGCCATGAACAGTTTCCGCGCCAGTTTCAGGTCAGACACGCGGGCGGTCCGCAGGAAGGCCTGCGCCGCAGTTGCCGCCGCACGGCCCCCGGCCATGGCGTAGAAAATCCCCTCGCCCGAGCTTGGCGCCACCACGCCCGCCGCATCGCCCGCCAGCACCACATCGCGGCCATTGTCCCAGCGATCCAAGGGTTTCAGCGGGATCGGTGCACCTTCGCGGCGGATGGTGGCGCAACCCGTCAGGCCCGACATCGCCCGCAAATCGGCGGTGGCTTGTTTCAGGTCCACCCCATCCACCTCGGTCCCCATGCCGACGCTGACTTTGGACCCATGCGGGAAGACCCAGCCGTAAAAATCGGGCGAGATGCGGCCATCATAGATCACATCGCAGCGATCCGGGTCATAGCTGGGGTTCGCCCCGTCACCATCCAGCGCAGGCGCGTCGATGATTTCGTGATAGGCGATGACATAGGGAATTGTGTCGCCCCCCGGCACCTCGGCCCGTGCAACGTTGGAGCGCGCACCATCGGCCCCCACGACAAGGCGCGTCTCGCTGCGGCGTTCCTGTCCGGTGTCCTTGTCGCGCCAGATCACCTCGGTCTTGCCCGCACTGCGGTCAATCCGCAGGAAGGTGCCGGTCAGGCGGTCCGCCCCGTGCATCGCGGCGCGGTCGCGCAGGTATTCGTCGAAATCCTCACGATCCACCATGCCGACATAGCCGCCCTCAATCGGGATATCGACCGAGCGGCCTTTGGGCGAGATCATCCGCGCTGACCGGATCTTTGCCACGATCAGATGATCGGGAATGGCGAAATCCTTGATCATGCGCGGCGGGACGGCCCCACCACAGGGCTTGATCCGCCCTGCGCGATCCAAAAGCGCCACGCGCAAACCTGCGCGGGCGAGGTCTTCGGCAGCGGTCGCCCCGGACGGCCCGCCACCCACGATAAAGGCATCATATCCCATGTCACTCTCCCGCGATGACGGCCTGCGGCATGGGGCGCGCTTGGCGACCGGCCACGACCTGCGCCGCCATCAGGGCGGCGACCAAAAACAAGACCGCCTCGGCCAGAAAGACCGTGGCAAAGGCAGGCGCATCGGCCATCACCAGCCGCAGCGCATCGGCGGAGGCGGCGCCGAGAAGGCCCCCGAACCCTGCGGCGAGCGCCTGCGCCGCCCCCCAAAGACCCATGCGCGTGCCTTCGCGGGCTTGGCGTCCCTGCCCTGCCAGCGCCATCATCGCGCCGATGGCGGCGACAGCAAAGACGCCATTGCCAAAGCCAAGCGCAAAGGTGGCAGGCTGCATCAGATCAAGCCCAACCATCCCCAGCCAGGCGATAAAGGCCAAAGCCAGCGCCGACAGCACGCAGCCGCCCATGACCCAGACCCGCAGCGATCCCAGCCGAAGCCCGGTGCAGGCGATGCCCACCGTCACCATGCCAAGGAACACCCCGCCATGCTGTACGCCGGAAAGCTGCGTCGATTGGCCGGGGCTGTAGTTGAAAACCAAGCCTGCATAAGGCTCGAGGATCAGTTCTTGCAGGAAATAGGCGACCATCGCCAGAAAGATGAACAGCGTGAAGTCGCGCGCTTGGGGTTCGGCCCACACCTCGGCCAGACCTTGGCGCAGGGGGGTGGGGGCGATGTCAGAGGGCGTGGCGATCACCCGCCGCTCAATGCCCCAGACCGCCAGCGTGGTCATCAGCACGGCCCCCAGGGTCACGATGCCGGTGACCACCAACAGCCGCGACGGGCTGTAGGGGTCCAGTTGCGCGCCCACGGTGCCTGCGGTGGCGGCAATGCCAAGGATCATCATCAACCATGTGATCGTCGCCGCTGCCGCGCGCCGCTCTGGGGCGGTGGCTGTGGCGACCAGCGCGAGCAAGGAGGTGCCAGAGGCCCCCACCCCAACGCCGATCAACGCATAGGCAAAGATCGACAGCATCAGACCCGTCCAAAAGGCCGCGCCCATGATCGTGACCGCAAAGGCCGCCAGAAACCCGCCAAGCGCCAGCACCGCCATACCACCGATGATGAACCGCGTGCGATTGCCACGTGTGTCGGACCGAAAGCCCCAAGCCGGACGGCTGATCTGGATGCCATAGTGCAGCGCGACCAAGAGGCCCGGCAACACGGCAGGTAAGGCCAACTCGACCGTCATCAACCGGTTCAGCGTGCTTGTGGTCAGCACGACCACGGCGCCAAGGCACATCTGCACCAGACCCAGTCGCGTGATTTGGCCCCAGCCAAGGGTCTTTCCCGTCATACCAACCCCCTGAGTGCAAAGGCGGAAATCATCATGCCTGTGACGTAAAGGACAACGCCCGTGCCGTTGTACCAAGGCGCTTTGCCCTTGGGGTCTCGGAACAGGACCCGCATCGCGGCGATTTGTGCCACCAGCACCAGCGCCACCCCGCCCGCATGCAGCGGCTTGCCGAAGAGAATGAGCAGCGCAATCACCAAAGCCTGCGCCATCCCCATGACGGTGCAGGCGATCTTGGCCGCAACCTCTGGCCCCAAGACCACAGGCAAGGAACGAACGCCGGTTTGACGATCCCCCTCCAACGCTTTGAAATCGTTCAGCGTCATGATCCCATGCGCGCCAAAGGCGTAAAGGCAGGCGATCACCACCAGTTCAAACCTTGGGGCGGCTTGCAGCAAGACGGCGGCCCCCGTGAACCACGGCAGGCCCTCGTAACTCAGCCCCACCAGTCCCGGCCCCCACCAGCCAGAGCGTTTCAGGCGGATAGGTTCCGCGCTATAGGCCCAAGCGGCGGCAACGCCGACGACGGTGGCCCAGAACCCCCAGACACCGAGCAGGGACGCGACGGCCAACGACAGAACGGACATCGCCAGCGCGATCCACAAGCCCCAACGGCCGGGAATACGGCCCGAGGGGATCGGGCGGTCAGGTTCGTTGATGGCGTCGACATGGCGGTCGCACCAGTCATTCGCTGCCTGAGACATGCCGCAGACGATAGGACCGGCCAGCACCATGCCCAAAAGCACCATGCCCCAATGGTCCATCAACGGGACCCCCGCCGAGACGGAGCCGCAGAGATAGGCCCAGATCGGCGGAAACCATGTGATCGGCTTGATCAGCCGCAGCATGGCGCGCGGTTCAGGCAGGAGGCGGGGCTGTATGGGAATGCTGACACTCATACTGTAAACTACACAGGATTAGCGCGAGTCTGACAAGGGAAAAGTGTAAACCTAGACTTACAGAATCTGCGCTTTCTCTGCCTTACGGATGGGGGCGCAGAGGGAGCTGGCACAGGGGGTCACCTTGGGCCTGACAGTTGACCGCGTGCACCGACGTTTTTGCCGCAAGCAACCGGCGGAACAGGTTTTCAAAGTGGGCTGATCTCTGTGAGGTGTTAGGCCCAAAGGCAATGCAAATGAAAACCCCGGCGCGGGGCCGGGGTTTTCATCAAGGCATCTCTATGCGGCCGTTCAATCGCCGTCTTTCGACAACAGCCCGAACTTTCGCAACTTCACATAAAGCGACTGCCGCGACAGGGAAAGCAGTTCTGCCGCTGCGACACGGTTGTTGCCGGTCAGATCAAGCGCGGTTTCGATGCACATCTTTTCGATGATCTCGGTGGTTTCCGCCACGATGTCGCGCAGGGTGGAATAGCCCACCAGCTGCATGACGTTGCGAAGGCCTTCGTTGCCCGCAGGCTCCAGCGGCCAACGGTTGGCGTCAGAAACGCTCACATCGCGGATCACAAGCGCAATCCCCGCATCGGCACGGTCGTTGAACGAGGTGGCCGACAGTTCGACCGACACTTGCCCATAGTAATCCGTGTTCAACCGCGTGGCATAGCGGCGCAGATGGCCGACGCGTTTGACGTTGTCCAAGATCACGCGCAGATCAATCGTGCCCCGCGAGAGGAAATCGCCAAAGGACCGCCCCACGACCATCGCAAGGCTGTTGCTGTCGGTCAGGTTCAGGAAGGACTCGTTGGCGGATTTGACCAGACCTTCGGCATCCAGAAACACCACGGCATCAATGCCCTTGGTATAGAGACGCTCTGTCAGGTCCGCCAGTTCGTTGACCTGCGCCTTGCCGGTTTCCGACAGGCCGATCCGGCACAAGAGTAACCGATCCCCCGCCGCGCGGAATACGCCCGCCGAGACCAGCACCTTGGCCCGGGTCCGCCGCACCGTCAGTTCCAAGGCACCCGCCGGGTCCGTTCCGGACATCTTGGCGAGGCTTTCCAAAAACTCGCCGCGCCGACGGCCGTCGAATTCCTGCGCCACTGCAGCATCGAGCAGTTCCGCACGCGGTGCGCCGATCATCTCGGCCGCCCCGGTGTTCAGATCGACAATCTTGCCCGAAGACATGGACACGATCATCAAGGGCGCCGGGCTCATTTCCATCAGCACGCGATAGCGGGTCTCCATCTCGCGCTGGGTTTCATAGTCCCGTTCCAGCGCAAGCTGCGCCTGCACCAGTTGCTGCTGCAATTCGGCGATGGGGCGCAGATCGTGGCCCACCATCAAGAAAGCGCCATCGGTCGCGGTGCGCGACACGGCATAGCGGATCGGGAAATGAAAGCTTTGCGAGTCCGAATGCGTCAATTCGACGATCATCGGGCGATGGGTGTCCATCTCGCCGCCGCTGAGGCGTTTTTCCAGTTTTATCCAGCTTTCAGGGGTCAGCAGCGATTTCAGTGGCGCGCCCTGCCAATGGGCCACCTTTGCGCCGATTCCCATTTGCGGATTGACCAAAACCGAAATGACCTCGCGTTCCGACGAGACGACAAGCGCCACATCACAGGCCGAGGTGAGGATATCAACAAGCTGTTCGGGGGCGACCTCTGGTAAGGTGCCTCTTCTGAGAAGAAAGCGTCCATCTGATGTCACAGCCGAAACCTTTCATGGACCCGTGCACAGCGGCACAGCCCGATTTGTTTCACCATGCGTTTCGTTCCGACATCTGTTCATTCAAGTCGAATTCCGAGATCACGGTTTCCAAGTCGTTTGTCACCAGATCGGCCCCGGCTTCTGTCAGGTCTTCCCGACATATGTCCACGACCGCCCCGCCGATTGCGACACGAAGCGCACCTTTTGTAATCTGCTTCAGGGTCTTCACCAACTTTACACAAGTTTCAACCCTGTCAATCGATCCGAGCGTCACTAAAGCGGCATTAAACCGCCGATTTGCCAACATGTTCGACATATCGGCGACACTCGGCGAAATCTGCACGCTGACCGATACACCCTTGCGACGCAAGACAGCCGCCGCCACCATCGCTCCCAACGTATGCTGCTCTCCGGGCGGAACAAGTACCAGCACCGCAGACTGCGCCGATGGGTCCGTTGCATCGGCACGGTGGTCCTGCTGCAACTGACGCAGCATCGCCTGCAACCGTGCCGTTCCGATGGTCACAACGCCAAATGTAAGGCGGTCTTCTTCCCAAAACACACCCAAAGCGCGGGCAGCAGCAGGGATGTAGTCTGCCGTGATGACATCCGGCGAGATGCGGGCCGTCCGAAACATTTCAAGAACCCCGCTCACAGCGTCGGGGTCAGACGTGC
>JAIYDR010000302.1 GCA_027487395.1 Rhodobacter sp.
CAGCAAGAAAAGCCGCACCCACTGCGGATGCCCGGGCTAAACCCGCTCGCTTTGTTGCCGTAGGTGGACCTGACCCAAGAGGGAGGGACACAAATGACCCGTCAGGTGATCTGGAGCCTGCAAGCCGCCGATCCGCTGGATATGGAAGCGGTTGCCGAACTGGCGCGACGCATTGTGGGCGGCGGGTCGTGCTGCGTCCGTCTGGATGACGATGGCCGCGGTCGCCCGGTGATGCGGCTTTTCCCGCATCGTCCCGGTATCCTTGATGTCGGCCCGAACCTGCCCGACGGGCATGTGGCCTTGCCAGTGGCCGAAGCGGCACAGCTGCCGAAGATGGCGTTTTGGGAGGATTTTCCGATTATCGGCCCCGAAGGCGATGTGGTTGGCTTTGTCGCCGTGCTGGATGATCAACCGCTGACTCTGCCTCAGGGCGCGCCCTCGGCCTTGCGTCTGCTGGCGCGGGCCTTCTCGGCCTCGGTCCGGGTGGCGATCCATGCCGATCTGGGGCAATTGATCCCGCCGGCTACGGAAGAAGCTGTCGTCTGTTCCCATTTCGAAGCTTTCGCACGGCTGCGGATTGGTGAGGCGGTGCATGACATCGGGCGCTGCGACGCGACGGACCGCATGGCTTTCCGTCCCATGGGAACTGCGCAGGATTGGCTGCCCTTGATGCACAGCTTCGAGGAAGGCTGGCCAGAAATCGCCGCAGAGATCATCGCTCGCACGCGCAACGCAATGCGCGATTACATTCGCATGCACATGATCCGCCACCGCGAGGTGACCATGCCCGATGGGGAACGGGAATATGACCTCTATGGTCTCTTGTGGCGCGTGCGCGGCACCGGTGAGGCGGCAGAGGTCTGGCAAGAAGGCACAGACTGGGTGGAGTTTGACACCAGCCCAGTGGTTGACAGCGCAGACCCGCGCGACCTTGCAGCGCAGGCCCTGATTGCCGCAATCCCGGACTTGGACGAAAAGATTGGCAGCGATGTTCAAGGCTGGGCACGGCGTTTGGCGCAGGGCGCGCAGATCAGCCCGATCCTGAACGCGGCTTAAGACTGAACACATGCTCGAAGGGCGCGCCTTGATGCGCGTCCTTTGTCATTCGCCTTCCATCTCAGCGATCGACTCGCGCAGACGACCGACAGCAGCCTTCTTGATCTGGCTTACCCGCCCTGTCGTCACACCAAGAATATCGGCGATTTCATAGACGTTCAGCTCTTCGACGAAATAGAGTTGCAGCACCAAGGCCTCGCGCTGCGGCAGGCGTTCCAGCGCATGGCGCAAAAGGCGACGCATCTCGTCATGCTGCAGTTTCTCCTCGACGGACCGGCCATGGTCGGAAAACAGCATCGAGTGATCGGTGTAAACCTCATCCAGAGATTTGATCTGGCTCGCCCCGAATTGGGTCTGCCAATCCTCCAATTCGGGCACCGTCAGACCCATTTCGGTGGCCAACTCGGCCTTTTCGGGCGCGCGCATCAACTGCTGTTCCAGCTTCAGCGTGGCCGCGCGCATCTTTTGCTGCATCGCGATGGTGGCGCGGCAGAGCGAGCTTGAAGCGCGCAGGAAGTCGATGATCGACCCGCGGATCCGGATGGCGGCATAGGCGGCAAAGGTGGCCCCTTGACGCGGTGTGTAGCGCTGGGCGGCATCGACAAGGCCCATGTAGCCCACTTGCAGCATGTCGTCGATCTCGGCCATCCGGCCAACACGACCGTGCAGATGCCAAGCTATTTTGCGCACAAGGTCCATGTGGCTTTGAACCAGCCGGTCCGGCGAAGGGGTTTGTTCGGGGTAACGACGGGCCAACATCAGGCCGTTCCTCCCAGTGGGGCGCGGTTGAACAATTTGAACGCAGGCCGCGCTGTGGCGGTCGCAGCCACAAGCGATGCAGGCGCATGTGCAGGCGGCGTGCCAATCGCCCGCGTTGCGCCAGTACTTGATACTGTGGGCGGCGTGCGAGCGGCACTTGGCGCGGCGGGGGCCTCGGCGGTCAACGTCGCCATTCGCCGTCCCAAGCCGCCTTTCAGCGGGCCGATGCGGCCACGACTCGCGGGGGCTTCGGTGTGGGGTATCTTTGCCTGCGTGACTTCGGCGGCGGGCGGTGAAGCGGCAACCTGCGCCTTGGGGGCGGGTGGTGCTGCAGCGTCTGCGGCCCAACCTTCGGCCCAATGGCGCAGGTCGGCCACTTGCGGCACACGCAGGCAATCCAGCAGTCCGGGCCCATCGGCCAGTAGCGCCAAGGGCAAGCCATCCGCCCCGGCGAAGGCCAGCATCTCATCGGGTTCGGGTTCCCACAGGTCGAGCCGCGTCAGGCACAGCCGCGCGCCAAAGGGCTGCCACAGCCCGCATTCCCGCGCTGCCCGTGCGGGATGCAGGCCAGCGGGCAAGACCAGCAGCACCTCGGTCCCAGCGTCCAAGAGGGTGGCGGCGATATCGGGGGCGTGGTCGGGCACCTCGGAAAGGTCGATGACTTCGGGCAGGGCCGGATTGGGCGGCGGCAGGGTCAAAACCTCCGCAACCAATGGCTGTTCCGGGACCAACCCCATCAGCCGCGCCCAGCCGCGCAGGCGGTCTTCGGTCAGGCGGGGCCCTGACAGCGGCACAATCAGGCGCGGCCGGAGCGCGGAGTCCTCGCGCCGGATGTGGGCGGCCAGACGCGCAGCGAGCATGGATTTCCCTGCCCCCGGCGGTCCCACCAGCAGAATACGCGCGGGTATCCGGCGCAACAGGTCCGGCCCGCCCAGCAGACGGTCGGCCAGATCGTCAGGATCGACGGCAAAGGTCGGGCGCGGCTCGGTCTGCGGCGGCAGCAGCGTTTGCGCCAGCCCGTTCTTTGCCGCTCCGTCCTTGGTGGTGGTGCTACGGGCAATGGGCAATTCCCGCGCCGCGCGCATTTCGATCATGCTGCCCGCTTGTGCAGTGGACAGGATATAGGCATCCGCGCCAAGGCGACGCATCACCTCGTCCATGGCCTTCTGTGTGTCCGGGGCGCGCACGATGAGAACGGTCATCTATCAGATCTCCCTACGGAACGGCAGTTGGCTTTGTCCCCCGATCGAAGCGACCACTTCGACCCGGCGGGATTGCGGCAGTTCGTTGATGCCCAGCACGATGGCATCGGGCAGATGCGGGCGCAGGAACTGCGCGAAGGCGCGGCGCAACTGGCTGGCAACGATCACCACGGGCTGTTTGCCTTGGCCGATGGCCTCCTCCAGCGCGTCACCCAGCGATTTGACGACCGTGCCGGCGAGGCCAGTATCCAGCATCAGCCCCTCTTCGCCGGGGCGGCGGGCGCGGATCAGCAGCTGTTCCAACTCGGGGTCCAGCGTGACCAAAGGAAGCGCCACGTTGATCGGCGTCATCTGTTGCAGCAGCAGGGGCACCAAGGTCGGGCGCAGCGCCTCGGCCATCTCAGCGGCAGTCATGTTGCGGGCGGACAGGTCGGCTAACCCTTCCAGAATGCGGCGCAGATCGCCAATCGGGATGCGTTCGGCCAGAAGCCCGCGCAGTACGGCGGTCACGGTGTGCAGCGGGATCAGCTTTGGCACCACAGCAGCAACCAGCGTTGGCGCCGCACGCGACAGGCTATCCAACAGGGTCTGCACATCATCCGGGCCGATCAGGTCTGGCGCGTGCTTCACCAGAAGTTGGGACAGATGCGTGGCGATCACCGACTCCGGTTCCACCACGACATGATCATCCGCTTCGGCCTCGGCCAGTTGGTGCGGCAGGATCCAGACGGCATCGAGACCAAAGGAGGGGTCCTTCACCTCGATCCCACGCAGCTTGCGGGCCGAAGAGCCGCCGGGGATGGCCAGTTTGCGGTCGGGATAGACCACATCCTCGCCCCGGATCACTTGTCCGATGCGGATGCGGTATTGGTTGGGCGGCAGGGTCAGGTCGTCGCGGATACGCACGCCGGGCACGACAAAGCCCATGGCCTTTGACACCTCGCGCCGGATGGCGGTAATGCGGGCGACCAAAGCGCCGCCCCCTTCACCAGCGAGCGGGATCAGACCATAGCCGATCTGCAAGGACACCGGCGCATGGTCAGAGACATCGTCGGGCGTGATGCCTTCGGACGGTGATTTCTCGCTGCTTGTTCCGGGCAGGGCGTCAGGGCCTTGAACCTCGCCGTTCACGGCTTGAGCGTCGGGGTTCAGGTCTGTGCGGCCGAACCACGCGATCACGCCGCAGAAGGCAGCGCCCAAGAGGAACATCGCATTGGGCATGCCGGGAACGATGCCAATCAACGCCATCACCCCGGCCACGGGCAACCAAGCCTGCCGCAGGTGGATCTGGCTTTTGATCAGCCCGCCCATGTCATGGCTGGAGGATACACGCGTCACGATGATCGCGGTCGCGATGGACAAGAGCAGCGCCGGAATCTGTGCCACCAGACCATCACCGATCGAAAGCAGCACATAGGTCTCGGCCGCCTGACCGAGGCTGAGGCCGTGTTGCAGCGTGCCGATCAGGATGCCGCCGATGATGTTGATGGCCAGGATCAGGATGCCCGCCATCGCATCGCCTTTGACGAATTTTCCGGCACCGTCCATGGAACCGTAGAAATCCGCCTCTGCCGCCACCTCGGCCCGGCGGGTGCGGGCTTGGTCAGGTGTCAGAAGTCCGGCGTTCAGGTCAGCGTCGATGGCCATCTGCTTGCCGGGCATGGCGTCCAGTGTGAAGCGGGCCGACACCTCGGACACACGACCAGAGCCTTTGGTGATCACGACAAGGTTGATGATCACAAGGATGGCAAAGACCAGAAGGCCCACGATGAAATTCCCGGCGATGACGAATTCGCCGAAGGCTTGGATCACTTTTCCTGCCGCCTCATGCCCTTCGTGGCCATGGGTCAGAACGATCCGGGTCGAGGCCACGTTCAGTGCCAGCCGGAAGATGGTGGCAATCAGCAACAGATTGGGAAAGCTGGAAAAATCCAACGGGCGGTAGCTGTACAGGGCGACCATCAGGATCACCAAGGACAGCAGGATGTTGAAGACAAAGAACAGGTCCAGCAGCACCACGGGCAGCGGCAGCACCATCATCGCGATGATGATCAGGATGCCCAAAGGCAGCACGAGACCGCCCAGCATCTGGCTTAGGCCCTGCGGTCTGGGGGCTGCGGTCATGCGGCGCACTCGCATTGTGTGCGCGTCTGGCCGTGCAGTGTTTCGGTCTGGCGCATGGGTCTTTGTCCTTATCGCGGCAAAGGGACCTGCCGCTGCACGTGATGCGTGCAAGCGCCGTGCCAGTCGGAAAGCCGACAGCGGGGCATTTCCGCTAAGGTGTGGGGCGGAGTGGCACGGGCTTTGCAACCCTTGCCCCAACAGGCGCCACAGAAGGTGCCCCAAGCGACCCAACCCTTCAGGAGGCCCGATGCGCCGCCCCTCCGCGATCCTTCCCGTTGTCCTTACGCTGGCCGCCTGTGCGTCCACGCCCGAAACCGCGACAGATGCACTGCCGATGGATGCAACCGGGCTGACGACGCAGCTTGCGACGGTGAAGGACGATCTTGACGCTGCTGATTTGGCCGCAGCACCTCTGCCTGTGGCGACGGTTCCCGACGCCGATGCGGTGCCCGCGTTGAAAGGTCTGGGGTTTGCCCAGATTGCCGGGCAACCCGGTGCCACGATGAACGAAAAACGCCTGATGGCGATCCGCGCCGCGCGGGTCGATGCGCTGCGCGATCTGGCCGAACAGGTGCACGGTATCCGCCTGTCCTCTCGGACCACGATCCGCGATGCGGTGGTACAAGATGACAGCCTGACGGCGCTGGTCGACGGAACGATCCGGGGCGCGCGCACGGTGCGAGTGACGCCAAAGGGTGCGGACAGCTACGAGGTTGAGATGATGCTCGACCGCGATACCGTGGCTTATATCGTTCGTGCGCTGAAGGGGCGGGTCTGATCCATGCGCGCTGTTGTCCTTGGCCTTTGGCTGCTGCTGGCGGCACCTCTGCACGCCGCCGAAGGGCTGTGGGTCGAGGTGACGGGATATGGCTTTCTGGCTGGGACTGACCCCGACAGCGCCCGCCGCCGGGCCTTGGCCGATGCGTTGCTTTCGGCGGCCTTGGCGGGTGGGGCCGAGGTTCGGGGCCATACGGCAGTGGATCGGTCCGTGATAACCTCTGATCTGTTGATCGTGCGGCCCGTGGGGCGGGTGTTGCAGCATCAGGTGCTGGGTATCCAGCAAAGCGGCGATCAGGTTGCGGTGACCATCCGCGCCATGGTGGGGGTAGAGTCCGGCCGCCAATGCGACAGCCGTCGCCATCTTGTGGTGACCGCTTACGCGCCCGATATCCATGTCTCGCCCTATGCGCCAGCTTGGGCCGAACCGATGGCGACCGATATCGTGGCCGCTTTGCTGGACGCGTTAAGCCGTCATCCGGCGGTGGAGCATGTCCGCACCACCCAGCGCGCCCTTCCCGGCATGACGCCGCGGCGCGAGGCGGTGGATTACGCCACCCTGATCCGCGGGTCGGTGCGTTTGGAGCCGGGGGATCATGCCTTTGTTCCCGGCGTGCGGCTTGATGTTGAGGGCGACGGTCAGGCCAAATCCTTGGTCCTAACGCTGGATCTGAACTTCGTCGGCGGTCAGGGTGAGGTGATGCAGCGCCGCATTGAGCGCCGTGTGACCTTGCCGGGTCCAACCCCCTTTGGCCGGGCGGGCGCACTGGTTATCCCGAAACGCGATGCAATGGTGGCCAAGCTGACCAAGGGATTGGCGGGTGAATTCGGTGCGATGCTGGACGGTGAGACCTGCAAGCCAGTGGTCGCCTTGCTTGCCGCTGACAAAGGCCGGATCACCGCACCCTTTGGATCGCGTCAGGGGCTGTCACGTGGGTCCATCGCCTTTACCGTGGATCGCAATGATACGACCGAACTTTTGGAAGTTGTCACCCTGTCCCGGACCTCTGTCGAGTTGCGCCCCTTGGACCCGCAGCGCACTGTCGACTCTTTTAAGGGTCGGCCCGTCCGCTTTGTTGAGACGGGGATGTGATGATGCGCGCGGCGGCTGTCCTGTTGATCCTGTCCACCAAGGCGGCGCTGGCCGGTTATCCCGATGGCGTGCCGGGGGCCGAGGTGGGGCGTCTGGTACGTGCCGCTTTGGCCGATGCGGGTCAGAGTGTCGCCTTGAACGATCCGATCCGCCCCTATCCGCCCTGCAATGTCGCCCCCGTGGTGACGGCGCAAGGCGGCAGTTGGGGGAATGCGAAAATCACCTGCGCCGCGCCGCATTGGCAACGTCTGCTGCGAACCGGTCTTGGCCCGGTGCCGCGCATCACGCTGACCCCGGATCAGCCGCTGGACCAACCCAAGGCGCTGACCTTACGGCGCAGCCTGGCCAAGGGTGCGCTCCTTGGCGCGGATGATCTGGAACTGGCCCCGATCGCGGGGCTGAGCCCGGATCAGGTGTTCACCGACCCTGCCGATGTGGTGGGGCGGTACTTGCGGCAAACCCTTGGCGCGGGGCGTCCCGTGCTGGCCCGGCATCTGGAGCCCCGCTGGATGGTGACGCCCGGTGCGCCGCTGGTGCTGGTGGCGCAGGCTGGTGGCCTGTCCGTCTCTGCCCCTGCCGAAGCGCTTGATCCAGGCGGTGAGGGTGATGTGGTACGAGTGGTTAACCTTTCGTCGGGGCGCGAGATCAAGGCGGTCGTCACGGGTCCGAATACCGTGACAGCCCAGACTAACATGCGTTGAAGGAGTGCCGTAATGAATGGGGAACGGAGGGTCTCATGGTAGAACCAATTTCCACATCCCAAGTACGCCCGCGCATCGCTCGTCCGGGTGAGGATATGAGTGTTCCGGCCAAGGTCGCTGGCAACGCCGACGCAAAAAGCCCAGTGGCGGCAGCCCCCGCCACGGGTGACAGTGTTTCGCTGAGCGCGGCCGCGCAGTCAATGCCGGCCGAGTTGAAGGAGTCCAGTCCTCCGATGGATTTGGAGATCGTCAAGCGGATCAAGGATGCGATTGCCGAAGGGAAGTATCCCATCGATCTTGAGAAGATCACGGAAAGCCTGTTCCAAGACTATTTGGAACTGGTGAACTGATCAGCTCTAGCCCTGATCCTAGCAGACCCGGAGTTTCCGCATGACCCTATCCGCCGCCGCCATCATCCTTGCCGTCTTTGTGTCGGGGTTGGCGTTGATCGTACTTGGCTGGCGTGCCAACAGATCAGCCACTGCCATGGTACCTGCGTTGAACCCGCCTTTGGACGAAGTTGATATGGTGGCCGGGCCTGTCGATCAGGTCGAGGCGATCAGCCTGCGCGTGGCGGAACTCTTGCAAGATCATGAGCGCCGCATGACCGAGGTCCTGACCCAAATGCGCGAAGACATCAGCGGGTTGAAGTCGGATGTGGAATGGCTGGCCGGAGAACGCATGATCGAACAGGCCATCGCTTTGGCGCAGAACGGCAGCGACGCGGATGAAATCGGTCAAGAATTGGGCATGTCGCGCGATCAAGCCGCAACAATAAGCTTGTTCCGCAAGCATTAGGTCATTTTGCTTCGTACAGGGCAGCAAAGGTCAAAGGACTGATACAAAGCAGCGGTTTTTCCATATCTTTGGATATGATATACCCATAAGTTTATGGGCCTGTACTGTTTTTCGCGCGTTACACTCGTAGCGAAACGACAGTCGGGAATCCAGCCGTGGGCCTTGTTGACTCGGTTCTGAATTCTATTGGCGATCTGGCCCTTCTTATAGACCCGATGGGGAAAATCCTCGGGGCGAATGACCTATGGCCGGAGCAGCTTGGGCTGAACCCTGCTGCGATGGTGGGCGACATGTGGGCCTCGCACATTCATCCCGCCCATCAAGATGACGCCATCGCCGTGCTGACAACGGGGCGCCTTGGCGGTCAATGGACGTGCCAATGGCGGGACGGGATCGGGCGGTGGCAGGCCTTGGATTGGTCGATCCGGCACAGCGTGGCTCTGGGTGGATATCTTGCGATTGCCCGGTTGCGCGCCGCCGGTCACAACGCCGCGGCCTTGCTTGAGGAACTCGAGACCGTGTCGGGCGTCGGCAGTTGGGAGGTGACGATTGACACCGAACACATGTATTGGTCGCCGCTGACTTACCGCATCCATGATTTGCCCCCGGGCAAGGCGCCGGATCGCCACACAGCCCTATCCCATTTCGAAGGACAGGCCCGGAGCATGGTCGAGGCTGCCTTTGATCGGCTGCGCCGGTTTGGCACAGCTTATGATCTGGAGTTGCCCTTCACGACGGCATCAGGGCGGTCGATCTGGGTGCGCGCGACCGGGGCCGCGCAGTTCCACGCCGGGCGGTTGGTGCGCGCCTATGGCACGTTTCAGGACATTTCCGTCCGTCGTGCGCGCGAGATGCACTTGCAAGATGCGCGGCAGGCAGCAGTGGCAGCGCGCGAACAACTGATTACCGCCGTTGAAAGCCTACCCGACGGGTTTGTGCTTTATGACGCGGCCGATCGCTTGGTGATTGCAAACCGGCGGCATCGCGAAATCTATGCCGAAAGTGCTGCCGCGATGATCCCCGGCACGCGGTTTCAGGACATCTTGCAGTACGGTCTTGACCGGGGCCAGTATCATGACGCCATCGGCCACGAGTCCGCATGGCTGGCCGAACGGCTTGAACGCCACCGCAACCCCACGGGGATGATCGAACAGCGGTTGGGCAATGGCCGGGTGCTGCGCATCATTGAACGCCGCATTCCCGAGGGGGGAACGGTCGGTCTGCGCGTGGACGTGACCGAACTGTATGAAGCACGCGAGAAGGCCGAGGCTGCGAACCGTGCCAAGGCGCAGTTCCTCGCCAATATGAGCCACGAAATCCGAACGCCCCTGAATGGGATCCTTGGGATGGCCGATCTGTTGGTTGAGGGGCTGACCGATCCGCAAAAGCTCGCTCTGGCGGACAGCATCCGCGACTGTGGCGAAACGCTGTTGGCGGTACTGAATGATCTCTTGGACATGTCCAAGATCGACGCGGGGCGGATGGAGCTTGAGGATGCGCCCTTTGTGCCCGCCGAGGTTCTGCGCAGGATCGAGGCGCTTTATGCCCTGCGCGCGCAGGAAAAGCGGCTGAAACTGTCGGTCACGGTGACCAAAGCGGCGGAACGATTGCGCCGGGGCGACGCGCATCGGGTGTCGCAGATTCTGCACAATCTGCTGTCCAACGCCGTGAAGTTCACCGAAGCAGGGCAGGTCTGCGTGACGATGCAGGCCGATGGGCCTTTGGTGCTGACAGTGCAAGACACCGGCATCGGCATGAGCCCGGATGAAGTCGCGCGTATCTTTGATGATTTCGAACAGGCAGACCGTGGCACCACCCGCCGCTTTGGTGGCGCCGGGCTTGGCTTGTCGATCCTGCGCAAACTGGTGGCGATGATGGGCGGTCAGGTGGTGGTCGACAGCGCCAAAGATCAGGGGACCACGGTCACCGTGACCTTGCCGCTGCCGCTTTTGGACGAGGCCGCCCCCGCAGATCCGGCGCCGCCCGAAGCTGATCCATTGGCGCGGCTGATCGGCAAGCGTGCTCTGGTCGCGGATGACAATCCGATCAATCTGCAAATCCTTTGTGCGTATCTCACGCGATTTGGCCTGTCGGTGACGACGGCAGAGAATGGCCGCCAGGCGGTCGATCTGTTCCGCCCCGACGCGTTCGATTTGATCTGTCTGGACATCTCGATGCCTGAACTGGATGGGGTCGTCGCGCTGGCCGAGATGGACCGCATCGCGCGCAAAGCCGCCGTGGCGCGCCCCCCTGCTGTCGCCATCACGGCAAATGCCATGCCGAATCATGTGCAGGAATATCTGGCGGCGGGGTTCGATGCCCATATGGCCAAGCCGATCCGGCTGGACCTGACCGCGCGAACTCTGTCTGATCTCTTGGCGGCACGGTCCTAGATCGCGACCATATCAACTGCTTGGCTGGAGCTTTGGCCACCTGCGATCCGCAACACGCCCGCCACCGGGGCCACGTCGCCATAATCGCGGCCGTGGGCGACGGTGACGTGATCCTCGCCGGCAAAGCAGGCATTGGTAGGGTCATAATCGATCCAGCCTGCGCGTGGTCCGGCCCAGACCCGTACCCAAGCGTGCATGGCGTCGGCCCCTTCCAGCCTTGGCTGACCGGGGGGCGGCAGCGTGCGCAGATAGCCCGAGACATAGCCTGCCGGAACGCCCATCCCGCGCAGGCCCGCGATCATGATCTGGGCGAAGTCCTGACAAACCCCAGTCCGGTTGGCAAACGCCTCGGACGGGGGGGTGTCCACGGTGGTGGCGGTGGGATCAAAGGTCAGGGTGGTGTGCAGCGCACGCCCCAAAGCCTCGGTCATTGCCATCAGCCTGTCTTGGCCTGCGACAGCCGCGCGCGCAAAGGCGGTGATGGCGGCATCGGGCGGGATGCGCGAGGAGGGCGGCAGGAAATGATGCGGCATGTCGCGAGCAATGGACCGCTCTTCAGCCAGAACGGCGGGCAAATCGGCCAACGCCACGTCATCCAGCGGCAGCACCTGGGAGTGGCGGTCCACGACGGCGCGGGCGATGAATTCGACCTTGTCATGGCCGGGCGGCAGCGACAGTTCGGTGACAGCATTGCCGAAGAAATCGGTGAAATTGTTCCGCTCGGCAGGAGCGGGAGTGATGGTCAGCGCGGCCGAGCGTACCGTTTGCCGCCCCGGCAGATGCGCGGGCAGCAGGCGCAAGAGATGTCGCCCCCCTCCCGCGGGGGTGGCGTAATCGTAATGGATCACCAGTTTGATGTCATAAAGCATCAGCGCAGGTATCCTTCGGTCACCAGTTCCGACACCGTCGCTAACTCGGCCCGGAACGCCCAAAGCGCCGCTGAATCCAGGGCTTCGGGCGAGGTGCGGTCCAACTGCCCATGCAGCGCCGCCACGGCGCGCGACAGGGCGATCGTCGCACCCCGCCCGCTGGCGCCGGGCAGATGCGAAAGTTGGTCACGGATGCCGTCCAGTTGAAAGCGCACGGCGCGGGGGTTCATCTCATCCAAGGCCATAAGCTCCACCACGGTGTCGCGTGCGGTGACAAGGGCGAAGCGGCGGCGGTGGGTCATCACGCTATCGCCCACCTCAACCGCCAGATCAAGCGCCCCTTCCGGCGCATCGGGATCGGCCAGCGTGGCAAGGATCGCCGTCATCCCCATCGCGCGTTCGTGATGTTGGCCCAGCTTCAAAAAACGCCAGCCGAGGAAGCGGTACATATTCTCATGCACCAGACCCGAAAACCCCGTGAGTTTCCGCAACAGCTTGCCAATGGCGCGCGCGGCGTCGTCGCCCACTGTCACCCGCTGCGACATCCGCCGCATGGTCTTGTCCAGGTCGGCCAGCGCGGACCACCCATCGGGCGAGAACCGGTCGCGCACGGCGCCCGCGCTGGCAATTGCCGCGCCCAAGGTCTGGATCAGGCCTTGCGGGATGCCTTCATTGGGATCGACACCCAGCACGGTCAGCAAGGGGTCCATCCCCGCCAACAGGGGGCCCGCCGCGCTGCCGCTTTCGGCCAACCGTGCATTTCGGGCGCGCAGAAGGCGCAGGATGCCTTCAGTGCGCTCGACATAACGGCCCAACCAGAACAGGTTGTCGGCGGCACGGGCAGGCAGGACCGAAAGGCCGCGCCGAGCTACATCTCCCCCAGTCGCCAACAGAGTGGCGGTTTCCACGGGGCGGGGGCTGACGACCCAGACATCCGCCGCCGCCCCGCCCTTTTGCATGGCGATGGCACCCGCATCCCCACCGCGTCCGATGCGGGCAAAGCCGCCGGGCATCACCTCCCACCCTTGCGAGGTGCGAAGGAGGAATACCCGCAGGCTCATGGGCCGGGGACGCAGGCGGCCATCAACAAAGGCGGGCGTCGTCGACAGCGTCACCCGTTCCTGACCGACATAGTCTGCGCCATGCTGGTCCAGCCAATCGGGCAAAGGCCCCGTCGGGCGGTGATCCTGCCAATCCTCATAGGGGGGGCGGGTGGACAAGGCGGGCGAGATGAACATCCGGTCCGAATTCGCCGCGACATGATCGCGTTCGGTCGGTTGCCCGCACCACCATGTGGCGACATTGGGCAAGATCAGGTCCTGGCCCAGCAGCGCCCTTGCAATGCGGGGCAAAAACGCCAGAAACGCCCGCGTTTCCAGCACGCCGGAACCGAGTGCGTTGACCATGGTCGCGGTCTGGTTTCGCAGCGCCGATACCATCCCCGGCGTGCCCAGACGGCTGGCGGGGTCCAGCTCCAACGGATCGGCCCAACCCGAATCCAGCCGCCGCCACAGCACCGAAACCGGGGTCAACCCCGCCACGGTGCGGATCATCAGGCGACCGGTCTGGACGGTCAAATCCTCGCCCTGCACCAGAAGGAACCCAAGATAACGTGCGATATAGGCGTGTTCGAAATAGGTGTCGGTCAGAGGTCCCGGCGTCAGGATCGCGACGCGGCTGTCGGGTTCGGCCCGCAGGTCCATCAACGCATTGCGGAAGCTGCGAAAGAAGCCAGCCAAGCGATGCACATGCGCGCCGGGATAAAAGTCGGAAAACACGCGCGAGGTTGCCACCCGGTTTTCCAGCGCGAAGCCCGCGCCAGATGGCGCTTGCGTGCGATCCCCCAGCACCCACCAGCGGCCATCGGGACCGCGCCCAATTTCGAACGCCACGAAATGCAGATGATGCCCGCCGCGCGGGGTGATCCCCACCATGGGGCGCAGCCATTCCGGGTTTCCCGCCACCAAAGCGGGCGGCAAATGGCCATCGCTGACCAGCCGTCCGGGACCGTAAAGATCGGCCATCACCTGTTCCAGCAGGTTCGCGCGTTGGATCAGGCCACGGGTGATGTCGCCCCAATCGGATTCCTCGATCAGCACCGGGACATGCGACAGCGGCCATTCCCGCTCAGCCGGTCCAGATTCGCCGTAGTGGCGCAGGTAGACCCCCTGATCGCGCAGATACTGGTCGCCGCGCGCAAAGCGTTGGGTCCAATCCTCGGGTGCGGTGACTGACAGGTGGTTCAGCAGCCCTTCCCAAACTGGACGAACCCCGCCATCGGGCGACAAAAGCTCATCCGCCACCCCGGCAAGGGGGCGATATCCCGCCAGAAGCGGCGGCAAAGGCAGGGGCAGCGGGTCCATTCCTGTTTACAGACCGGGCGCACGCCGCAGGTCAAGCGTCATCGGAAATTCCGGGTGCGGATGTTCGGGCGGCGGCGCATAGCTGCCCGGGGTATGGCCGTGGGGTTCAAACCGCGACAGACGCCGCGCCTCGGCCTCATTGCCATTGACGGGGAAGGTGTCGTAGTTGCGCCCCCCCGGGTGGGCAACGTGATAGACACAGCCCGCCAAGGCCCGCCCTGACCAGCGATCAAAGATGTCAAAGGTCAGCGGCGCATCGACGCGCAGCACGGGGTGCATCGCGCTGGAGGGTTGCCACGCCTTGTAGCGCACACCCCCCACCGCTTGGCCCGCAGCGCCGGTGGCGCGCAACGGCACGCGGCGGCCATTGCAGGCGACGTCATAGCGCGCCGGATCGGCGGTGGTCAGTTGTACCTGCACCCGCTCGGTCGAGCTATCCGTATAGCGCACCGTTCCACCGATGGCCCCGGTTTCGCCCAAGACATGCCACGGCTCCAGCGCTTGGCGGATTTCCAGATGGACGCCTTCGGCCTGAACCTCGCCGCAGAAGGGGAAGCGGAATTCCAGATGCGCGGCGAACCAGTCGGGGTCAAAGTCAAAGCCATGCGCGCGCAGATCGGCCAGAACGTCTTGGAAATCCTGCCAGACATAGGCGGGCAGCATAAAGCGGTCATGCAGCGCCGTGCCCCAGCGGGTTAGCGCCCCATCGGCAGGATTGGCCCAGAACCGCGCGATCAGGGCGCGCAGCAGCAGTTGTTGCGCAAGGCTCATCTTCGCATCGGGCGGCATCTCAAAGCCGCGAAACTCCACCAGCCCCAAGCGGCCCGTGGGACCGTCAGGCGAGAACATCTTGTCGATGCAAATCTCGGCCCGGTGGGTGTTGCCGGTGACATCGGTCAGGATATTGCGCAACAGACGGTCTGTCAGCCACGGCAAAGGCGGCACACCCTGACCGGGGGCAGGGATTTGGGCCAGCGCGATTTCCAACTCATACAGGCTGTCGTGCCGCGCTTCGTCGATCCTTGGCGCCTGCGAAGTGGGGCCGATGAACAGACCCGAGAACAGATAGGACAGCGCCGGATGCCGGTTCCAATGCAGGATCAGGCTTTTCAGCAGGTCTGGCCGCCGCAGGAACGGGCTGTCATTGGGCGTCGCACCGCCGACCACCACATGGTTGCCGCCGCCGGTGCCGCAATGCTTGCCGTCGATCATGAACTTGTCGGCTCCAAGGCGGCACAGGCGGGCCTCCTCATACACGGCCGTGGTGATATCCACACAGTCTTGCCAATTGCTGGCGGGGTGGATGTTCACCTCGATCACACCCGGATCGGGGGCGACGCGGATCACGTTCAGGCGCGGATCATGCGGCGGGGCGTAGCCTTCGATATGGACGGGCATGCCCAACCGTTTCGCCGCCGCCTCTGCCGCGCGGATCAGGTCGAGGTATTCCTCCATGCTGACGGTCGGCGGCATAAAGACACAGAGCCGCCCATCGCGCGCCTCAACGCTGATCGCCGTGCGGACGTGGCCGTCGATTTCAACCGTGGTCTGGGCAACCTGTACCTGCGATCCGACGTTGGGCAGAAAACTCGCCATCGGCTGCGCCTTGCGTCCGCCCTCGATGGCGGTGACATCGGGCAGGGGCGCGCGGTCCACAGTGGGATCGGTGGGGTTGATATAGGGATAGGCCGAAGGCGGCACCCAGGGCAGCGCCGACAGGGGAAGGCGATAGCCCACAGGACTGTCACCGGGGACAAGGAACATATGCCCGCGCCGCAGACGCCAGCGTTCGGACCGCCAGCGCCGCCGGTCAGTTGATGCGCCCTGCCACGCCTGCACCGGCAAGACAAAGCCGGTGGGCACGGTCAAGCCGCGGTTAAAGACGGTGGCCAGACGGTGACGCTCTTCGGGGTCTTCCAGTTTGGAATTGGTGGGGGTGACGTTGGCGGGAAGGTTCGCCTCTTTCACCAACCACTCTGCCGGGTCTTCATAGGCGGGCAGGATGTATTCCTCGGTCACGCCCAGTTCGGACGCGATCTCGCGCAGCAGTTCTTGCGCGTCGTGGGACGAGACGTTGCGCGGCGCACCCTCGTTGGCCACTAATGCGGCATCCTGCCAGATCGGCTGCCCGTCGCGCCGCCAATACAGCGAGAAGGTCCAGCGCGGCAGCGTCTCGCCCGGATACCACTTGCCCTGCCCGTAATGCAGGAACCCCCCCGGCGCGAAACGGTCGCGCAGGCGGCGGATCAACTGATCGGCCAGCGTGCGTTTCGTCGGCCCCGCGGCGGCGGTGTTCCATTCCGGCGCTTCGAAATCGTCGATGGACACGAAGGTCGGCTCGCCGCCCATCGTCAGGCGCACATCGCCCGCCTCAAGCGCGGCATCGACCCTTTGGCCAAGCGTGTTGAGCGCTTGCCAACCCGCATCGCCAAAGGGTTTGGTGATGCGCGGATGTTCGGAAACCCGCGTCACCTGCATATCAAAGGCGAAATCGACCTTTTCCGTGACGCCGAAATACCCGCCCGAGATGGGCGCGGCATTGCGATAATGTGGGGTCGCGGCCAGCGGGATATGGCTTTCCCCGGCGAGCAAACCGCTGGTCGGATCGAGACCGATCCAGCCCGCACCGGGAAGATAAACCTCAACCCAGGCATGCAGGTCGGTGAAATCCACTTCGGTTCCGCTCGGGCCGTCCAAGGCTTTCAGATCCGGTTTCAACTGGATCAGATAACCCGACACGAACCGCGCGGCCAATCCTAGATGCCGCAGCGCCTGAACCAAAAGCCAAGACGAATCCCGGCACGAGCCCGAAGCCTTGCCCAAGGTTTCCTCCGGCGTCTGAACTCCGGCTTCCATCCGGATGGTGTAATTCACCACTTGTGCGATTTGGGCGTTCAGGCCGACGACGAAATCCACCGTGCGTTTGCGATCACGCGGGACGGTTTCAAGGAAGGCGCGCAGCAAGTCCCCCGCAGGTTCCGGCGTGGTGTAGATCACCAGATCGCGTTGCAGATCGAGCGGGTAGTCAAACGGCCAGTCCTCGGCGCTTTCTTCGACGAAGAAGTCAAAGGGATTGTAGACCGACATGTCGGCGACAAGATCGACCTCGATCTTGAACTCGGTCACCGGTTCGGGAAACACGAAGCGGGCCAGCCAGTTGCCGTAGATATCCTGTTGGTGATTCACGAAATGCTTGGCGGGGCTGACCTTCAGCGAATGGCTGATCACCCGCGTGCGGCTGTGCGGGGCGGGGCGCAGCCGGATCACCTGCGGGCCAAGCAGGACCGGGCGGTCATAGCTGTAATGCGTCAGATGATGGATGCTGGCCTTGATCATGGGGTCCATTCCGCTGGTTTTGGGTCACGCTTTCACAGGCGGGGGCGGTTTGGCCACCGCATAGCGCCTGCACAGGCCGGAATGACCGCGCAAACTTTTGGCGCTGCCTGATTTTTGGGCAATGGCAGGGTTTCCCGACTAGGGGCAATGCGGAATGGCTTTCTTGCGCATATCTTGCCTGTTTGGCAGAAATCATCGTCATTTGGGCCAAACAGCAGAAGAAACTTGCGCGGATACCAGAAATTCCGCCCATCTTCGCCAAGTCCTTTCTGCGGTTTCCACTATCTTTGGCAAGACTCAAGCGAAAGGGTGTGGGCGATGAAGATCGTGGTTCTGGGCAGCGGCGTGATCGGGGTGACCTCGGCTTGGTATCTGGCCAAGGCGGGGCATGAGGTCACGGTGATCGACCGCCAGCCTGCGCCCGCGCTGGAAACCAGTTTCGCCAATGCCGGTGAGGTCAGCCCCGGTTACTCCGCCCCTTGGGCCGCGCCCGGCATCCCGCTGAAGGCGCTGAAATGGCTGTTCATGGAACATGCGCCGCTGATCATCCAGCCCAAGCCTGATTGGGCCAAGCTGAAATGGATGGCACGGATGCTGATGAACTGCACCGCTGACGCTTATGCCGTGAACAAGTCGCGCATGGTGCGGCTGGCGGAATACTCGCGCGATTGCCTCGCTGATCTGCGGGATGAAACCGGCCTGCACTATGACGAACGCATGCAAGGCACCTTGCAGCTGTTCCGCACCGAACAGCAGGTGGCGGCGGCGGCCA
>JAIYDR010000317.1 GCA_027487395.1 Rhodobacter sp.
CCGCCCGCGCTTCCACAGACGCATGCCAAGCGCGACATGGCCGCGGCGATCCTCGCGGTGGGCGCGCGTCTCGGCCTCAAACTGGTCCAGTACCTCTTCAAAGCTGCACAGACGGTCGCGGCAGGGGTCGTACCAAGTGGGCGCAAGGATCATCGCGGCGGCGAAAAGTTGGGCGCGGGTTAGGACGCGGCGGCGGCGGGCAAGGGGTGCTTCGTCCACCGTCAGGCCCCACCCGGCAAAAAACGGCTGGCCAAAGACGCGTGGGCGGTGCCCAGCCAAGATCGCCTCAAACCCCAGTTGTGACGAGACGGTATAGACCGCCACTGCGCCTTGCAGCAGCGCCCAAGGCGAAACGGGATCAGTCGACAGCGTGGTGCGCGCATCCAGATCGGCGGGGCCGTAGTGGCCGGGGCGCAGGCCCATGGCGGTTTCAGGGTGGCTGCGGATGACGACCCGCGCTGCGGGATGATCGGCCCTTGCCTGTGCCAGCATCGCGGCAAAGGTTGCCCCGGTCGCGCCCGAGGCCGTCAGCGATGCATCGCCACGCGTTTGGTCAATGACCAGCACATAGCCCGGTGCAGGTGGCGGCAGCCCAGGGTCGTGAATGTTGTATTTTGACAGGTCAGATGCGATCAGCCGTCCTATTCCATCGCGTGCGCGCGACAAAAGGTTCGACTCGTCCAAGGGGTGCGTGGCCAAGAGATGCTCGATCAGGGACGGTGCGGCCGGATCAAAATGCACCCCGAAAGGATCAATCAGCAGCCCCATCGGCGGATCGCCTGCACGACCGGGGCGGAGGGAGCGCAAGAAGGCATCCTCGATTCGCACAAGGGGCAGGCCGTGGCGGGCAGCCAAAGCCTCTCCCCGCCTTGCGGTGGGAGAGCGGCCCCAGACCACCACGCCATCCTCGGTCTTGGGTGTGCCGGTCAGGCTCAGCTCATGTCCCGCAAGCGCCATGATCCGGCGCAGGCGCGGTTGCATGAGAAACCCGCCGTTGCGGAAAAAAAGGCGTCGCGGTGGCGCGACGCCTTTTGTGGCGGTGCCTGCCATGGTGCGGATCAGTTTCCGCGGCCCACATTCGCCAGTGAGTTCGCCGCACTGCCAGCCCCGGTGATGGCGCTGATGGTCTTTTGCCACTGCACATAGGGCGCTTCGGTGACATAAATCGTGTCGCCATCGCGGATGAGGAAATCGCGCGCTTCAAACATGCCGTTCGGACGGGTCAGGTCCAGCACATAGACCATGCGCTGCGCCCCGACCAGGTCGGTGCGGCCCAGCACGGCGTTGGCAATTTCTGCCGGTTCATTGCGCAAGACGAAGACGCCCGTCGGGTCGGCAAGGCTTGTGTTCAGGCCGCCGACAAGGGCAAGGGCTTCGATCCCTGACAGGGTTTGGGTCTGGAAATCAACCCGGTTCTGACTGCCCGTCGCGCCCAATGTCACAAAGGAACGGCGGTCCTCTTCGACCACAATAATGTCGCCGGGGCGCAGCGCGATATCGAGGCTTGGGTTTTCATAAAGATCCACCAACCAGACTGAGCCGGTGTGGCTGCCACGCGTGACGCGGATGATGGCGGTTTCGGGGTCGATACTGACACCGCCCGCTTGGGCGATCATCGCCGAAAGCGTGCGCGTTGGGCGTTCGATCGGCAGCACGCCTTGCTGACCGATGGCGCCCGAAAGGGTAACAGTCGATCCGTCGCCTGGAACGCGCGAGACGATCACCTGCGGGTCTGGCGTCTGTGTGTCCAGCTTGGAGGCGATGATCAGGCGCAACTCTTCGGGCGATTTGCCTGAGGCCTTTATGCGACCCGCATAGGGGATGAAGATCATACCCTGACCGTCTACCTGAATTTCACTTAACTGAGACTGACGTTGGCCCGAAGCGCCCAACAGAGGCTCATCCGTCACGTTTTCATAGACGGTGACCGTTAGGATGTCGCCTGCGGCAATGACATCCGACCCGATCACGCCCGCATTAGTGAAACCGGGACTAAATCCAAATGCGGGCATCACGGCTGTCGCGCGCGTCACCCGCGGATTAACAGATACGATGAACGCGTCGCCCCCCCGCAAGACGGATCCTGCGAAAATCTCTTTTTTACTCGGCCCGGTCCGCGGAAGTCCGCAGGCCGAAACGGACGCTATAAGCGCAACAAAGGCCAAAGTCTTGGCCCCCTTCGATACTGACATTGCCACTGCCCGGGCTCCTTGAAATGGAGTTGCCTCAAGTTTTGTCACCAAACTTACAGGAACCCGGGCAAAACGCCAATACTCCTTGGCGATTTCACTTCACGAGGCGCAACTGTTGCCTTGGTGCCGCGTTACCAGAACGGAGCGCATCATAGGGGTCCTCGGGCGAAAGCATCATATCGACCACCTGCCGCAGCAATTCCCGTCGGCCCTTTGCCGAGTAAAAGCCCCCCGCAATCTGGCTGGTTTCCAGCAGGTAACGCCGGTAATCGCGGTAAGCGCGGCTGTCGGGGCGGTTGGGATGGGCAAAGAAATCCGGCAAGCTTTGGGTCGAGACGAAGTCCGGCTTGGCATAGACCGCCGCGCCAAAGGTGCGGGTGGGCAGGCCGCGCCACAGCGCTTGTTGTGCGGCAGTGGAATTCACCGTCACCACGCTGCGGGCATGGTTCAACAACTGCGCCAGCTTGCCGCCGCGGACGAAATGGACGCGTTTTTGGATACCGTGTTGGCGCGACAGGCGGGTGATCTCTCGCGCCAAGGGCGCGCGCCCATCCTCAAGTGGGTGGGCCTTGAACACCAGATGATGATGCGGAGCCGCGCCGCGTGCAAATCCGTCCATCACGGTGGCGACGAAATCGGTCATGCTGCCAAAGGGCGAATGGGCCCGAAAACTGGCGTCATGTTCCAGTTGCAACAGCACGAGGTGATAGGGAAATCCACCGTGCCGGATGCGAAATGTCGCCGCCATGCGCTGCCAGCGGTGAACAGGCTGCAAGATCAGGCGTTTGGAATGCAGCAGGAATTCCTGCCACACTGTCAGTTCCCGATGCGGGCGGTAATTGCGGAAATCGAAGAATCCCCCGGACCAGACAAACCAGTGATAGAGCGCGCCCCAGAAGATGTGTTGGCGCATATCCCCCCAGCGGGACGGCGCGTCGGGTTGGTCGGTGTCGGTATTCGCCAAAGCCGCCTGCATCTGCGCCACGCTCAGGTCCATCAGCCGCGAATGACCGTTCGATCCACCGCGTTCATAGGTGATCCAATAAGGGCGCAAGTAGCCTTCTTCGAAAACATGCACGGTCAGGCCGCGCGCGCGCGCCGCGCTGACGGCGGCGGCGTGGATCGGCCGGGTATCGCCGTAAAGCACGATATCGGTGATGGCATGTTCGGTCAGCAAGGGCTCCAGCGCGCCTGGCCAATCTTCAAGCGTACCGCGATAGGGGATGAAGGTGGCGGTATCGGTCCAGAACGCCCGATCACCGCGGTTGAAGCCGACGCGCCGCACCGACGCGCCCGCCGCTTGCAGCATCGCGCCAAGCTGCTGGAAAAACGGCCCATGAGGCCCCTGCAGGAACAAAAACCGACGGCCTTCGCCAGACACGCGCATACTCGTCACTTTCCGGAGAGCACTTGATTGAATATCCCCCCTAACTGTCCGCCTTGTCCCAAACAAGCACGGCAAAACTGCGGCAGATTTTTAGCCGCAATTGGATTCAAGCGGCAAAGATGGCGCAAGGCAGTCGGCCTCGCCCTTGTCGGGGACCGAAGGCGGGGCTAGGTCTGCAGCGGGATCAGGACCGGAGAAAAGCATGTTCACAGGGATCGTCACCGATATCGGCAAGGTGCTGGAAACCGAGCGGCGGGGCGACCTGCGGGCGCGGATCGGCACGGCTTACGATGTCGACCGCATCGACATTGGTGCGTCCATCGCCTGTGACGGGGTCTGCCTGACCGTCATCGCGCTGGGACGGACTCCGCAAAACTGGTTCGACGTCGAAATCTCGGCCGAGTCGCTGTCCAAGACCACGATCGGCGATTGGGCGGCCGGCAAGCGGCTGAACCTTGAGCGCGCGCTGAAGGTTGGCGACGAATTGGGCGGCCATATCGTGTCGGGCCATGTCGATGGTCTGGCCGAGGTGGTGGCGCTGCGCCCCGAAGGCGACAGTCTGCGCGTCACCTTCCGCGCGCCGCACGCGCTTGCAGGCTTCATCGCGCCGAAAGGCTCGGTCGCGCTGAACGGCACCTCGCTGACGGTGAATGAAGTGGACGGCACAGATTTCGGCATCAATTTCATTCCTCATACGCAAAAGGCTACCACCTGGGACGAGGTTGCCTTGGGCGACAAGGTCAACCTAGAGGTGGACACGATGGCGCGCTATGTGGCACGCCTGCGCGAATGGGGCGCATGAGTTTTCGCAAAAGTTCGGGAACCCCTTCTGCCGCGCCAACGAATTTTCTGCGAGAATTCAGGCCAAGAGGAGACCGTCACGCCATGAGAGATACGCTTGCACTGCCCACATTCGACAAGCCGGTTAAACTGCTGTTTTCCGTCGCGCGTGACCATGATTGCGCCGCGCTTCTTGCCGGCGCGCAGGCGCAGGCGGATGCTGCGGGGGCAGAGGTTGAAGTCTTCGACCTTCCCCGCGCGTTGGAACTGCCCGCGCTCATTGCTATGGCCGAACGGCAGGCGCGGTTTGACGGGCATGTGGTGATCGGTCAATCCGACAGTGCGGCCGAAATTGGCCGCACTTTGGCGCTGATCGGGTTGCAAGGGGCATCGGTCGGGAATGCCGTCGTCGCGGGGGCTGAGCAGGCCACCGAAGCGGCAGGGTCGGCGGCTTGCCTTGCGGCCTTGCATCTCATCGCCATTTCGCGCAAGTGGGCGGGCCAGACAAAGGGGATCGGATTCCGGCCATGACCAGCACTGCCGAAAAGCGCCAGATGAAATCCGCAGCGCGGCTCTATGCCGTGCAGGCGCTGTTCCAGATGGAAAGCTCCGGCCAGACGGTGCAGGCGATTACGCGCGAGTTTGAATCGCACCGCTTTGGGGAAACCTATGACGAAGGCGAATTCGTCGAAGGCGATGTGGATCACTTCCGGGCTGTCGTCGCCTCGGCCGTCAATTGGCAGGCCAAGATCGACCAATTGACCGACCGCGCCCTTGTGGCGAAATGGCCCATCGACCGCATCGACCCGGTCCTGCGCGCCCTGTTCCGCGCGGCCGGGGCGGAATTCGTGGACATCGATACCCCGCCGAAAGTGGCGATCAACGAATATGTCGATGTCGCCAAGGCGTTTTTCCCCGAAGGCAAAGAATCGAAATTCGTCAACGCCGTGCTGGATCATATGGCACGCGAGGCCAAGCCTGCGGCATTCTGACCGGGTTTCGGCGGAAATAGGCCGGGATGGATCGGTTTTTGCTTTTCCGTCACATTTTGCACTGGTGATGTGCCGGAAAGGGATTACCTTCTGATGTGAACGATCAGGAGGATGGCCATGCCGAAACTCATCAAGCTTTACATCGTCAGCACCGCCATCGGCTTTGGCTTGGGCTCTGTGTTCGTCGCGATGCTGCTGTGGTTTGATGTGGCGGGTCTTGGGCGGTTGGTTCTGACCTCTGAGTCGGGCTGGATCGCGGGTCTGATGCTCTGGGTGGCCAATGGGGTTCTGTTTGCCGGGGCGCAATTCGGGATTGCCGTGATGCGCTTGGGCCAAGACGACGATCATACCCCGCGCGGCGGACGCCTGATCCCAATCCGCGTGCCCGTGGTGGCCAAAACCAAACCGGGCGCTCCGCGCCGCCGCTGAACGGCAGACAGACGATAGACAACAGGGCGGGTTTCCCCGCCCTTTTTCATGGCTGTTTGTCGAAAAAAGGTGGCGGGCCCGCAGCAACCGTGGATGGCATGGTTTTCCCGAGAGCCAGAGGTCTCAGGTGGGCGCCAGATAACAGGACCAGGATCCTGCCAGAGCCAGCCCCCGTTCGGTTGCTTATCGGCCACTGGAAAAGAGCCTCTCACGTGAGGAGCAGCACCCGCCGTCACAACAGATAGGCATTGCCGGGAGGGATAGCAAGCGCGTGGTTGGAATGGCCTTCGGTGGGCTTGCGGGTCGTTCATCTTTCGTTCATGTCTGAGGGCATGAACCCGTCGCTGGATCCCACAGTACCCGTCATGCCTGGCCAGCGCCTTGCGCGCGGCGTGTGTCGGGCGCTCAGGGCATTGGACTTCGTCTCGGTCGAGGAATTGGTGCCCACCCCCGGTCTGCGCGTCGATGTTATGGCGCTTGGCCCGAAGGGCGAGCTTTGGGTGATCGAATGCAAATCCGGTCGCGCCGACTATCTGGCCGACCACAAATGGCAGAGCTATCTTGATTGGTGCGACCGTTTCTTCTGGGCGGTCGATGCTGATTTCCCGACCGACCTTTTGCCAGCAGAAACCGGCCTTTTTCTGGCCGACGCCTATGATGCAGAACTGGTGCGGATGCCGCAAGAACAGCCTTTGGCCCCGGCGCGGCGCAAGGTGATGATGCAGAAATTCGCCCGCCATGCTGCGCTGCGCTTGCAGGCGCTGCGCGATCCGGGCGCGGGGTGGGGGCCTTAGCGGCCCTTTTTGCCCTTGGGCGCGGAAGCGGAGCCCATGCTGCGGGCAGCCTCTGCGGCGGCGCGCAATTCTTCGGCGATCTCTTCAGCCTCATCGGGGTCGAAATCCAAGGGCAGTTCGATCCCGCCCTCTGCCTCGACATAGATGCGGACCATCCCCGCCGAGGTGGGGCCGATCTGCAGATTCGCGGCGATGTCGCTTTCCTTGTCGATGCCCATGGCCCCCCCCGTTCCGTGTCCCTTTCGCCTAGCGCGCGCGGGCCGGTTCCGCAAGGGTGGGCAGGGGGCCAGCGGTCCGAGACACGGTGACGAAAACCTGCCTTTGCCCCGCCCACGGCCCCTTGCAATCCACGAAGGCCGAGGGTAAACGGCCCATCAGTGCAGCTTTAGCTCAGTTGGTTAGAGCACCAGATTGTGGATCTGGGGGTCCCCCGTTCGAGCCGGGGAAGCTGTACCATGAAAATCATTCACTTATGTCGCCTGATGTGCCGCTGGATCACAGGCAGGCTACAACCGGAAATGACGAGTGTGTGGTGCGGTTCGTTGACGACTCATCACGGCTTGGTCTCAGACGCGCGAAACCCTTTGCGAAGGGTCTTGATGACCTCTCCCTGACGTTGGGGCGATATCTGTCCGTATCCATCCACAACATCAGTTCAACAAGTCCAATGGACTTCGCCACTCAAGAGCTCTGTACTGACCGCATCGCCCACCCAAACATGGGCATCGGCAGCATCACACCCGCACAGACACTGAAGATGGCCGCGTGACTTCTACGGATGTACCCTGCCAAAATGGGGGGACTGCC
>JAIYDR010000036.1 GCA_027487395.1 Rhodobacter sp.
ACACGGGCCAGAGGTGCTGAACAAACTCCCCGCGCGTTATCTGTCCGTGATCTGCTACCCGCAGGGGGGGTGAGGCAACTCTGGTTCACATTTGGGACGGCAATCAGCCGTTAAGTCCAGTCGCGCAGGTCCGCTTCCGCCATCGGCTTCAGAAAATCGGGCAGACTGCCCCCCATGCCATCCAGTAAGCCGATCTGGAACGGACGCCGCACAACGGAAATCAGCCGAACCACGGGCAACCCATCACGCGTAAGGATGACGTCTGCGCCCTCTTCGGCGGCGATAACCAGCGCGGACAGTTTGGACGCTGCTTCGGCAATACTGATCTGCACGGTCATAGGACGCCCCCTTTTGGTTCAAAAACTGAACCAAAAGGGGGCTCCAGTCAAGTTCGCCCCCCGCGCTCCCACAGGGCATAGCGCAGGCGGGCGGTGCGGTAGGCGTCGGGAATGGACATGGCCCAGATGAACAGGCCCCCGGCGAGTTTGCCGATCCAGGATGTCTCGGGCGCGGCGGAGTTTAGGGTGAAGGCCCCTAACAGCAGGATGAAGAACACGAAAATCAGCCCACGCTTGGGTTGACCGTTCAGCACCTGCCCACAGCCGGGCAAGGCGATGGCCACGGCCAAGACCAGATAGGGATGCGGAGGGCGTTTCAGATCAACCATGAATCACCTGTGAAAGGTCCTGCAAATCCTGCATCCGGCGGGCGACCACCGAGGCCTCCAATGGCGCAGACCCGAATTCGGCGTCACGGTGGATCAGATAGGCCCCGCGCGCGCCCTCTTCTGCCAAGATCACGATGCGCAGGCCCTTGGGCGACAGCACCACCTCTTTCACGCGCGGATCGGCCATCAGACTGGCGACATGATCCAGCACCGCCAGCGGCGGCATATGCTGCGGATCGGTGCAGCGCAGTGTGCAATCGGGCGGAAAACCGGGGGGCAAGGAAACCTCAATGGGCAGGGTGGAGAATGTCGAAAACGCCTCAAGCCCCGAGGCGCGGGCCATGATCCGCACCTCTCCGCGCAAGGCGGGCATCGGATCGGTCCGGCTGACCAGCAGCCACAGACAGGGCAGTTTGCGATAACTCAACGTGTCAGGCACCACCTGTAAATCGAAAGCGCCGCCCTGCCATTGCCCGGCAACCCGCAGATAACCAGAGTCCTGCATCTGGCGGCGCGGCGCGGTCAGCAGTGCTTCTGCCTGCGCCAGATATCCCGCACGCGCGATGCGGCGCTGCATCGCCGCCTGCCAGAAGCGGCGTGCGGTGAACAGGAACCAGATCAACAGACCCAGCGCAACGATCAGAACAGGCCAGCGGGTCATGTCATTTCCTGAAACTCCGGCCCGCCCCTTATGCGAGGCGGGCCGGGTTAACCTTAGTAGCCCTTGGGCTTGGGCCAAGGCATGGTGAACTGTGCCGCACGGCTGACAAAGCGATAGCGCCAGAAGTGGAACCACAGGCTGACCACGATGTAAAATCCGATCATCGCCACCAACTGTGTGCCATAGCCAAGGAACACCGCAAAGAACGTCACCGCACAAATCGCCAGCAAGACGATCGACGGCAGCGGGTGGAACGGATGTTCATACCCCCGCTTGATCGACCCCATCGGCCATTTCTTGCGGAACAGGATCACGTTCAGCGGCATGAAGGTATAGCCCAACAGCCCCGACAGGATCGAGAAGGTGATCACCTGATCCAGCGGTGCCCCCAGCGCAAAGATCAGCGCAATCGGCACCAGAAACACGATGGACCGATAGGGGGTGCGGTACTTCGGATGCACGGCTCCGAACCAACCGGGCAGATACTTGTCCCGCCCCATTGAGAACCACGCCCGCGACGCATCGTTGATACAGCCGTTGGCCGAAGCCAGCGTGGCAAACAGCGTGCCGATGCCCAAAAGCCAGATCAGCAAGTTCGACCCAGACAACCGCGCCGTGTCAAACAGTGGCGCGACAGAGCCGTTCACGCCGTCGCCCAGAAACTCCCACGGCAAGACGCCCGAGCAGACATACCATGTCAGCGTCGCAGCGATCAGCAACGTCATGATCCCGGCCAGCGTGCCAAAGGGCAGCGCGCGGGCGGGGGAACGCACCTCTTCTGCCGCTTGGGTGGTGCCTTCGATGCCAAGGTAATACCAAAGCCCGAAGTGCATCGCCGCCAGCACACCGATCCAGCCATAAGGCAGGGCGGCTTGCCCTTCCATCAGCGCGGCATGCTCCATGATGCCCGTCCCGACAACGCCCGAGGTGGACAGGAACAGCACGACGATGGCGGCAAAGGCGATGGCGGTGATGACAAGGTTAAAGGTCAACGTCGCCAGCACGCCGCGATAGTTCAGCCATGCCAGAAACAGGATTGCCAGAATGATGAACGGCCTTTGGTCTAGCGTGCCCTCATAGCCCGTCATCGTCGCCACCACGGAAATCAAGTAGCCTGCGGTGATCGCATTCGCAGCCTCTAGCATCGTATAGGCAAAGACCAGATAGAGACCCACGTTAAAGGCCATCAGCGGCCCCACGATGTGCTTGGCCTGTGTATACTGCCCGCCTGCCGCCGCCACCGTCGATGTGACCTCAGAGTCGATCATGGCCACACAGGTGTACAAGATCCCCGCAACCCAACAGGCAATCAGCGCGGCATAGGCCCCACCTTTGCCAACGGCAAAGTTCCAGCCCATGTACTCGCCCACCAGCACGATGCCCACGCCCAGCGCCCAAACATGGGCCGGACCCAGCACGCGCAAGAGACCAACTTTGGTGCCATGCGGCCCCATTCCGTCCGCCGAGGACGAGGTGATGTTGAAATCAGCCATGTTTTCTGTCCCCGATCAGCTGTGATGTTCTTCGGTCATCGCCTCGATCTCGCCTTCGCGGGATGAGGTGAGGACATCTTCGGAATAGCTCGTGTCGGTCTTCAGCCAGTCCACAACCATGAACAGGCCGAACACCGCCGACAGACCCCAAGCCGCATATTCGATAAGGTTCCAAGTCTGCATCACTTGCCCCCCCGCTGGCCGAATTTCTCGGCGATGACTTCGCGGTATTCAGTTTCCGAGAATTTGAGCATCAGGAAGTAGTACAGCACGATCACCACGATCATCGCGGCCAGACCGCCAAAGGTGAAGCTGTAGTCAAAGCGCGCAAGGATCAGGTCATGCGCGGTTTCCGGGGTGTAACCCAAAGCCTCATACTTGGCGGCTTGGGCGGCGTTCTGACCCAGCGTTTCCCACGTTGGCGATTCAACCGGCGTAGTGACGACTTTGGCGGCCCCGGACAGGCCCAGTTTCAGCGGCACGAAGAGCGCACCGACCGTCAGCACGACCAGCACCACCACATCGATCAACTGGCCGATCTTGGATTGTTTGGGCGGGATATAATGCGCCATGATCTACCCCCGCCGTCCACGGGCGGCATCCAGAAACTTGATGTCCAGCCCATACATGAAATCGCGGTCTTCGCGGTAATGCCGCAGCATCGCCAGAATGGCCGCAGTGTTGAACACCAAGATCACCGCACCCGCTATCAGCAGGATGATCCGCGCCGCACCGGATGGTGCAAGGGTCCAGGTGGCGATTGCCACAAAGATGATAGAAAACCAGAGGCCAAGCACAAACGCCCACGCGACGATGATGTCACGCTTGTGCATAGCCTCGATCCGTTGATCGAGGTCCGACACGACATTCCCTCCCTTTTGGGCCCGTTATGTTGCCGGAGGTTGGGCGAAACCTTTTTCTATCCGGCAAATTTGTTTTCCTGCAGGAAACTACCCCTGCGGCAATCTGTCAAGATTCTCCCGCTGCCCGAAAAACAGGCAAGCCGCCCTACGCCCTTGCCGACCTGCGCTGGACCCTTTCCGATTCAAAAAAAAAAAAAAAAAAGTTTCCCGACAGTTG
>JAIYDR010000199.1 GCA_027487395.1 Rhodobacter sp.
CTACGCAGTCTGCCGGCGCTTGAACGCCTTTTTGTCTGCGGAACAGGCATCTCGGACTTTCGGGATGTCGCGAAGGTGGAGTTGTTGAAGGAGTTTTGGGCGTGCGGCGTCGATGTGTCTGACGTCAGCCCCTTAGCTGAAGCTGAGCATTTAGAAATCTTAGATTTAAGAAATACCCGCAAAGTGACGGATCTTTCGCCACTTCGCGATCTTGAAAATCTTCGCAGTCTAATTGTGCCAGACGGCACGGAGTATAGCGGTAGGTCACAAGTTCGTAAGTACTTGAATTAAAAATAAAAAATGAGAGATCCTGCAATACGACGTGGCATCAATACACCACCACCGCTCGAATCGACTCGCCCTTGTGCATCAGATCAAAGCCTTCGTTGATCCGCTCCAAGGGCAGGACGTGGGTGATCATGCTGTCGATCTCGATCTTGCCGTCCATGTACCAATCCACGATTCCCGGAACGTCGGTACGCCCGCGCGCGCCGCCAAAGGCCGTGCCTTTCCAGACGCGACCAGTCACCAGCTGGAAGGGCCGGGTTTCGATCACGGCACCTGCGGGGGCCACGCCGATGATGATCGACTGGCCCCAGCCGCGATGGGTGCATTCCAGCGCGTCGCGCATCACCTTGACGTTGCCGGTGCAGTCAAAGCTGTAATCCGCCCCACCGATCTTGTCGAAAGGCGTCTTGGTCAGGTCCACGATGGCTTGAACGACCGAAGTCCCCTCAGACAACTTCTTGGGGTTGATGAAATGGGTCATGCCAAACTTGCGGCCCCATTCCTCTTTGTCGTCGTTGATGTCGACACCGATGATCATATCGGCCCCGGCCATCTTCAGCCCTTGGATCACGTTCAGCCCGATCCCGCCCAGACCAAACACGGCCGCCGTCGCGCCGATTTCCACCTGTGCCGTGTTCAACACCGCACCGATGCCCGTGGTCACGCCGCAGCCGATGTAGCAAATCTTGTCAAAAGGCGCGTCGTCGCGGACCTTGGCCAGCGCGATTTCCGGCATCACCGTGTGGTTGGCAAAGGTGGAACAACCCATGTAGTGATAGATCGGCGTGCCATCCAGCATCGAAAACCGCGTCGTGCCATCGGGCATCAACCCCTGCCCCTGTGTCGCGCGGATCGCGGTGCAGAGGTTGGTCTTGCGGCTCAGGCAGGACGGGCATTCCCGGCATTCCGGCGTGTAAAGCGGGATGACATGATCCCCCGGTTTCAGCGTTTTCACGCCCGGACCCACGGCAATCACGATGCCTGCACCCTCATGCCCCAGAATCGCGGGGAACAGTCCTTCGGGATCGGCACCCGACAAGGTGAATTCATCGGTGTGGCAGATTCCCGTCGCCTTGATCTCAACCAAAACCTCGCCCTCTTTCGGGTCAGCAAGGTTCACTTCCATGATCTCCAGCGGCTTGCCGGGGGCCATGGCAACGGCGGCTCTGGTACGCATGTTTCACTCCCATCTCAACGGTTTGGCGCAAGCTGCGGGAAAGCGCTGCGAAATGCAATCTTCGGCTTTGCTGCAAGTGGCAAAGTTCAGCGCAGGCGGGTGCGCCCTTGCCCGGCACATCCACTGCGGGTAGATTTGCTTGAATATTCATTGAGGTATTGCGCGTGTCCTTTGCCGCTCCAAAGTGCCAGCCCGCGCAATGCCGGTGGCCGAGCCGACTTGTCACCCTCGCGGCTGTGGCCACACTCTGTGCCTGCGTGGGTCGCACCCCCGTCGTACCGACCATACAACCCGATGCAAAGGACTGCGGCGCAGACCGTCTGTCCGATTTGCAAGGCCAACACTTCAGCACGCTGGCCGGGGTGGACTTGCCCGGAGCACTGCGCGTCTTGTACCCGATGCAGGCGATCACCATGGATTTTAGCCCGACGCGCCTCAACGCCCGGGTGAATGACGCGGGGCTTATCCGCACCTTAAGCTGTGGATGATCCTTAAAGAGAGGGACGGCCCACCCGAGGGTGCGCGGACCGTCCCGCCGTTTCGTGCTCAGGACGCGCGATACGCCATGTGGCAATCCTTGCAGGCACCACCGACGGCACCCATCCCGGCACCGATGGTTTCGGGCGAGCTGACGTCCCATGCGCTTGCGGCGTCGATCAAGGCTTTATCCTTGGCGACGAAATCGTCCCAGTTGGTCCAGATTTCCGGCTTGGATTTGCTTGCGGGATCGGTTGCCTGCGGTTCGAACTTCGCGGCAGTTTCGCTCGCGGCCGCGACGATCGCCGCTTTGGCGGCTTCGGCGGCGGCTGCGTCATAGGCGGTTTTGGCCTCCGCCATGTCACCCAGCACCTTCATGTTCATGCCGATGGTTCCCATCAGGTCTTGGCGGGCCTTTACGGTGGGGTCGGTGGCTTCGCCCGCGATGGCGACGCCAGCCGCGCACATCAGACCGACGACGAGGAATTTTGTCACGAGTTTCATTGAGAGGCTCCCTGCGTGAAACGACGATACCGAAGTATAGACATGCCCTTTTATCATAAAAGCAACATCCTTTCGACTGGGGACATTGTTCACGGCTTTGTGCGTCTGGACTCTTGGGTCATCTGCCCCATAATGGAACAAAAAAGGAACAATATGGCGGATCGGCGCATCCTCTCGCTTTGGTTTCCGCGCTTGGGCGCGGAACGCGCGCTGCGGCGGCGGCGTGAGGCCTTGGATTTGCCGCTTGCCGTGGTGGGGGATCGCAATGGCGCGCAGGTGTTGACCTCACTCGATCCCGTGGCCGAGTCGCGGGGCCTGCATCGTGGTCAGCCCTTGCGCGATGCGATGGCGATTTGTCCGGCGTTGGTGACGGTGACACAGGATGACAAGGCCGAAAGCGCCTTTCTGGATGTGCTGTTGCGCTGGGCCGGAAAATTCTCGCCCTGGGTCGCCACCGAAGCGCCCGATGCGCTGGTGGTGGATCTGACGGGTTGCGCGCATCTCTTTGGCGGTGAGTCGGCCCTTTTGGATCAGATCGCGCAGGATTGCGCGGCACTGGGGCTGTCGGTGCGGGCGGGTATCGCCGATACGCTGGGCGCGGCATGGGCCTTGGCACGCTATGGCGGGAGTCTCGTAGCCGCGTCCGCCACACGCAGCGGCGACAACATCGCGCAAGAGGCCCATGCCACCCGGTCACGCGCCGCCACGACCCGCCGCGCGCCGGTAGCGATGGCCGCCGCTTCGGTGGGCCTGATCGCCCCGCCGGGACGGCTGCGCCCGGTGATCGGCCCCCTCCCCCTCGCCGCCCTGCGGCTAGAGCCTGTGGCCATCGAAGGTCTGGCTCAGTTGGGCCTGCGCCGCATCGACGACATCGCGGTGCTGCCCCGCGCCGCCCTGGCCCGTCGTTTTGGCGCGGCGGTGCTGCGGCGGCTGGATCAGGCGCTGGGGATGGAGCCTGAACCCGTCACCCCCGCCGGGGCCCCGCTGCATTTCGCCGCCCGCCTCAGCCTTCCCGATCCCATCGGGCTGGCCGAGGATCTGGCGGCAGGGGTGGATCGGCTGCTGGCGGCACTGGTCCTACGGCTGCAAGCACGCGGCCATGGCGCGCGGCGAGTGCGCTTGCAGGCCTTTCGCACCGATGGCAGCGCGCAGGCCATTGAGGTGGGCCTTGCCCGCGCCAGCGACCGCGCCGACCGCATCCGCCCCCTTCTGGCGCTGAAACTGCCCGAGGTGGAGGCCGGTTTTGGCATCGACGCGCTGCGCCTGTCGGCGGTGCAGACCGAACCGCTGACACCCGTGCAGCATCGCGGCCATCTGGACGCAGGCACCGCCGTGGCCACGCGCGCCGCGCAGGACATGGCGCTAGAGGATCTGGTGGGCCGACTCGGTGCACGACTGGGGGCCGAGGCCGTGACGCGCCTGCATCCGGGCCAAAGCCATGCGCCGGAAAAGGCGGCGGTGATCTTGCAAGCCGCATGGTCCGACCCGCATCCCGCGCCCTGGCCCCGCCCGCGCGCACCGCGCCCGCTGATCCTGTTCCGCCCCGAAGCCATCACCGCGCCCGAGGATGACCCCACACCCCCTGCCCGCTTTCGTTGGCGCAGGCGCGATTTGGCGCTGCGGGTGGCGGCAGGCCCAGAGCGCATCGCGCCGGAATGGTGGCTGGACGATCCCGATTGGCGCTCTGGTCCGCGCGACTATTGGCGCGTGGAGACGGACGGAGGAGAGCGATTGTGGCTGTTCTTTGCCCATGGCGCGGACATGCCCGGCGGCTGGTTCTGCCACGGGCAATTCGCCTGACCACGACTTCTTTCCAAAGCAATCGCCCCGAAACCTGTGTGCAGGTTTTGGCGCAGAATCTGTACAAATTCCGCCGCCCTTACGGCGTCAGCAGGTGCCGCAGCAGGGCAACCGGGTGGCTGCGCAGGGTCAGGCGCAGGGCGACGTAATCTTCGACCACCTGTTCCCCCTCGGTCATCGCGGCCAGATGCACGGCGGGCTCAACAATCGCCTCGCCATCGATATCGCCTGCAAAGAGTGGCAGGGGGGTGTCATTGGTCATGGCGCGGGCCTGCCACAGCGCTTCGCGCCGGGTCAGGCCAAGCGCGGCAAAGACATCCGCCTCAGCCAGACGGGACAGCACGGCGGGGGGCGTACCAGCACGGCGCCAGACGTCCTGCACCGTCAGGTAGCCATTGCCGCGGGCGCTGACGATCCACTGCGCCTCATCCTCGCGCAGGCCGGTGATCTGGCGCAGGCCAAGGCGCAGCGCCAAGCCACCCTGCCCGTCAGGCTCCAAGATATTGTCCCAGAGGCTCGCGTTGATGCAGGGGGCGCGGACGATCACCCCATGTTCGCGCGCATCCCGCACGATCTGGGCCGGGGCATAAAAGCCCATCGGCTGACTGTTCAGCAGCGCGCAGGCAAAGATGCCGGGGTGGTGGCGCTTGATCCAGGCGCTGGCATAGACCAGCAGCGCAAAACTCGCGGCGTGGCTTTCGGGAAAGCCATAGCTGCCAAAGCCTTCGATCTGGGCAAAGCAGCGCTGCGCGAAATCCTCGTCATAGCCATTGGCGCGCATACCTTGCAGGAAACGGTCATGAAATTCGCTGACGGACCCGTGTTTCTTGAAGGTGGCGAGGGAGCGTCGCAAACGGTCCGCCTCGGTCGGGGTAAACCCCGCGCCGATGATGGCGATCTGCATCGCCTGTTCCTGAAACAGCGGCACGCCGAGCGTTTTGCCCAAGACCCGGCCCAGCGCGTCTGACGGAAAGCTCACCTGCTCCTCACCATTCCGCCGCCGCAGATAGGGGTGGACCATATCGCCTTGGATCGGGCCGGGGCGGATGATGGCCACCTGAATCACCAGATCATAAAAGCTCCGCGGCCGCATCCGGGGGAGGAAATTCATCTGCGCCCGGCTTTCCACCTGAAACACCCCCAGACTGTCGGCACGGCACAGCATGTCATAGGTGGCAGGGTCCTCCGCCGGCAGGGTGGCAAGGTCATGGCGCACGCTGTGGTGCCGGTCCAAAAGATCAAAGGCGCGGCGGATGCAGGACAGCATCCCCAGCGCCAGGATATCGACCTTCAGGATGCCCAGACTGTCGATGTCA
>JAIYDR010000337.1 GCA_027487395.1 Rhodobacter sp.
CCCCCACGCGCGCGCGCCCCCAGATGCGCGGAATTGCCGTCCCCTCGCTGGCCCCCATCATGCGGAAGCGATCAATCTGCCCCGTCCGCACCGGTTCCGACCCCGAGGCAAACAGCCGCTGATCAATCACCTGCCCTAGCGTTGCCCCGACTGCGCGACCAATCACCGCCCCGGTCAAACCAAGCACCGTCCCCGTGCCAAAACTCGCACCGATTGCGGAACCCGCCGCCGCCAAGACCAGCGTTGCCATTGGTGATCACCCTTCAAATGGAAAACGAAACCGCGCCACAATCCGGCGCGACCAAGCCGTGCTCAGCGGACTTTCAACCACACCATGGCCGGTGAAGGCATGGATGACGGTTGGCCCAGATGCCCCACTGGCGGCAAAGCCCAGATGCTTGGCCACCGCCCCCTCACGCATCCGAAACAGCAGAATATCGCCATCGGCCAAGTCAGGCCCCGCTGGAGCCAGCCACCGCAGCGCCGCGCCCCACAGATCCTCTCGCCCCGAGGCTTCCGACCAGTCACGTGTGTAGGACGGCACAGCCTCAGGCTCTGGCCCCAGAACCTTGCGCCAGACCCCGCGAAGCAGGCCCAGACAATCGCACCCCACCCCAAGGACAGAGGCTTGATGCACATAAGGCGTGCCCAACCACAGCCGCGCCTCTGCAACCACCCGCACCCCGCTCATGGCCCATTCCGGCTGCCGCCGTCCTTGAAATCTGCACGGGTGGGAACGGCTGTCACCCAATCATCGCCCGGAATATCCGGGAAACCTCGAAAATTCAGAAGGTTGCCGAACTTACCCCGACAGGTTCCCGCCTGCCGGTCACACCCCGCCTCCAGCCTGACGGCATCGTTGGGCTGTGGCGCAATCCCCGGCTCGCGCCACAGATCAATTCGGCGTGCCAATGGCAGAGCACGATCCGCCTTGATTGGCACGCTCAAGCCCTGCGCCGGTCCGTCCAGGAACACCGCGCGCCCATGCTGAAACCACCCCGCCAGATAGGGCAATTCCGGCGTCACGAGTGAAGCACCATCCAGCATCCCCACCAGGCGCGTCACCACAGACCACTGCGCGTCGGTCAGCACCACACCGCAGCGCCGATCCCCCAAAACCGCCGTGCAGTCGCGCTGAAAGACCCGGCGCCGCGGTTGATTCAACACTTCAGTCAGGCCGCGCAGTTCCGCCCGAAACTGCCCACCCGATTGCGCGACCTCGCCGACGGTGCCGCGAAACTGCAAGACGCGCTCTGCCGTATGCGCCCAATTCACCAGCCACAGCCGCACATCGGCATTATCAAATCGCCCCGCCCGCAGATCGGTTTCTGAGATCGAAGCGTCGGATAAAGACCCAACAGCCTCGCTATTGTCGACCGCAAGCCCGGTTGATTGCGCCAGCGCATGCGCAGTAAGGCCACTCCCAGCACGGAACAAGATGCCCTCAAACGACAGATCTAGGTCGTGATCGGTGAAGCCCAGCACCACACCATCCGTCCGCACCACCGCCCAGGCGCGGCACACAGTGGTGCATCCGCTGGCAAGATGTTGATAAAGCGTCAAAGCCGCACCTCCACCACCAGCACTGAAGGCACTTCACCGGCATGAAAGGACGCCACAGACACGGCAATCTGATCGGTATCGAACCGCACCGGCACGTCGAACTCGAACCCAGCTGTGACCAGTGTCCCATCCAAAGGCGGATTTGAAAAGGTCACCATCCCCACAGCGGTATCAACGATGAAATCCACCCCCTCGGCTTTGACATCTCCCTCAACAGCAACCTGCACCGTTCCCGCCACGGGCTTTCGTACGGGACGCAGGTACTCCGCCGGACCCGAGACATAGCGTTTGGCCAAAGGAAACAGGCGGTTCACCCCATCCCCGATCCCGATCAACTGATCATCGGCGGAAACGGCCTGCGACGGTCGGCAGGACCGGAAATCCGCCCAATCCTTCCAGCGAAACCCAAACAACTGCCCGCGCCGCGCCTCAAAGAACGCGATCAGCGTTTCTACATCATCCAGTGACCGCAGGCCCAACCCCGCATCATAGCGCCGCCGCCCATGCGCCCAGGGCGTATTGCGTTCCTCAAAACCATTGGCCAGCGTGACGATATCCGTGCGCCGTTCCGGCCCCCCGGCCGAACCGAAGCTCAGGGTCGTGGGAAAGCGTATCTCATGAAATGACATCGGTGCCCCTCACCGGTTGCGTTGCCCCCGCGCCAAGGCGCGGGCGGCCTGTGCCGCGATCTGGCTTTGGCTGCGCTGAAAACCCTGCACATCAGGGGTTGAGATGTTCATGACGACCGACACCGGACGCCCACCCCCGCCCGCCTGCACGCCCAAGCGCCCATCCGGCCCGCGCGCCAGCGGCATGATCGCCTCCGGCCCCGCCTCGCCCATCAGCCCGCGCCCACTCCGCATGGGAAAGCTGGTGGCTTGCGTCACGACCCCCCCTTGGGCAAACGGCATCACCCGTCCCTGCGCGAAGGTCCCCCCCTGCGCAAAAGGCATCAGCCCGGCAAAAACCGAAGTGATCCCATGCGCCAAAGCTCCCCCCAGCGCGTTCTGCACGGGTCGCATCGCCGTGTTGTAGATGCTGGCCGACATGCCCGCCGCCACCTGCCGCAACGCATCCGAAAGCCGCATCCCGTCAAACACCACCCCGTCAAAGGCCCGTTTCAGCCCCGACCCAAAGCTGCCCGACAGGCTGGCCACCTCGCGATTGGTCAGCAGCATCGTCTCGCCCATCCGCGCCAGCGCCCCATCAAAGGCCACCGTCATCCCGGCGGTGTTGGACAGGCTCGCCTCCAGCGCGTCGAGCTGATCCTGAAGCGTCTCGATCGTCTCCATCCCCGTTCCGTCCCTTCCCATCCGGAAAAGCCGCAGCCAGTTCCTCCAACCGCGCCCGCGTCAGGGGCAGAGCACCCTGCTCCGCCCCCAGCATCATCCGCAACTCAAGCGGGGTCAGCCGCCAGAACACCTCTGGCGTCAGTCCAAGGCCATGCAGCCCCGCCCGCATCAAGGCTGGCCAATCGATCCGCCCCGACGTCTTGACCGCCATCAGTCCCCCGGCAGCGCAAAGGCACGCGCCAAAAGTTCCGCTGCCACCCGCGCCGCCGCCACCGGCCCGCCCGCGATATCCACCGCCCGCAAATCCGCCGCCGTCCCCTGCCAGCCCCCACCGCGCAAGCCCGCCACGATCAGCGCCAGCACATCGCGGCTGGAAAACCGTCCCGCCTCGAACCGTTCGGCCAGCGCCGCCAGACTGTCAGTCTTCAAGGCGCTTTCCAACTCGGCCAGCGCCCCCAGCGTCAGCTTGGCCACCTGTGGCTGCCCGTTCAGTTGCAGCACCACCTCACCCGCATAAGGATTGGCCATCAGAGCGCCGTGAACAAAAGCTGCCCTGCCGAGGCAAGCGTGACCTCATAGGTCGCCTCGCCATTATGGCTGCCCGCATATTCCAGCGCCGTGATCATGAACGGCCCCTCGACAATGCCGAAACTGGGGATCACCACCTGAAACCTCGGCACTTCCCCATCAAAGAAAATCTGCCGCGCGCGTTCATCCGTCGCCGCATCCCGAAAAATGCCAGAGCCAGAGATCGAGGCCGATTTCACCCCCGCCCCCGACAACAACTCGCGCCACCCCCCCGCACTTTCCAGCGAGGTGACATCCACCGTTTCCGCGTTGAACGCGATGCGCGTCGCGCGCAGCCCCGCCACGGTTTCAAATTGCCCGCCGCCGGTCCGATCGACCTTCAACAGCAGATCTTTGCCATTCTGCACGGCCATGCCGTTCCCCCTTTTTGCGAAGTCAGATTTCAATGCGGATGCGAAAGCTCAGGTCAATCTGACGCGTGGCCCCCCCATCCAACCGCCGCGCCACCGCGCGACGAAAGGCGATGGACACCACCCGCCCCTCGGTCATCGGCATGGCAGGCCCTTCCAGCGCAGAGCAAATGCCCGCCGCGATCTCCTTGGCCGCCAGAAACCCGGCAGCGGTCGAGACTACACTCAGCGTCACCCGATGCTCGGCCCCAGCCCCGGTCTTATCGGACGCATCCGACACCTCTTCCTGGCCGATCAGCACAAAAGTGTCTGGGACCGGGTCCACCGGTTGGGCATCGACGATGGCCACCCCGGCCAAGACGGCAGCCCCGCTGAGCCGCGCGAAGAGCGCCGATTGCAGGGCCGGTGCGGCGGCGTAACTCATGCCCCGCCCTCCTCGGTACATTGGCAAGTCAGGTACATCCCGCGCGGGTCGCGCAGTTGGACCGCTTGGATTGGATAAACTCGCCCCGCTTCGCGGAAGCGTTTGCCCCGTTCCGGGCGGGCCGGATCGGCCTCATCCGCCGCGCGGACAGTCACTTTCACCGGCTGTACCGAACCCAAGCGTTCGCCCCCCACGACCTCGCGGGCCGACCCCACCTCCACAGACGCCCAGACCGTGCCAAGTGCCTGCCACACCGATACAAATCCTCCGGCCCCGTCCGCAGTGCGCGCCTCGGCCTCCAGTGTCAGACGGCGATTCAGATGCGGACGGATCATGCGGCACCCCCACCCAAAAGACGCACCGTCCGCCACCCTTCGATCAGACCCAAGACAGTCTTGGGCAGCGCTCCATTCCCTACCCCAGCATCGTGGCGATGCTCATAAAACTCTGCCGCCAGCAGAAAAACCGCCTGCCGCAGGTCCGCGGGCACCGCCGCCCAAACCCCAAATCCCGCGTCAAACACCACTTCGGCCAAGCCGCCCTCGGGGACCGGCGGGAAAAAGGTCGACACCGGCTCCAGCTTTGGCCGCTGGCTGTCACGCCGCAACCGCCACAAGCTGTCCGACACCACCTCACGCCCACCCCATGCATCGACCACTGCCACTTCGATCACCGCACTGACCGGGGCCAGTGGCAGCGCCTGCGCCCCGCCTGCCTCGCGCCAATAGGGCACCTCCCAGCGAAACCGACGCGAGATCAGCGCCTTGCCGATCCGCCCCTCGATCACCGCCAAGGCCGCCCGCAGATGGCTGGCCAATAGCCCATCCTGCAACCCATCCGACGCAAAGCCCGTGCCCAACCGCAGATGCGCGCCCAAATCCGCCACCGGCAAGGCCGATCCCGGCACCGGTTCCAGTTCCACCAACATCGCCGTCTCCTCTCGCCGCACCCCGCAAAAAAGCCCGGCCCGCCTATGGGGACCGGGCAAACCTCATCAGGACACAGCGATCCGCAGCAGCTTGATCGCCGCGAAGTCGGTGACATCGCCACCCACCCGCTTGCTGGCATAAAACAGCACATGCGGCTTGGCGCTGAACGGATCGCGCAGGATGCGCAGGTCAGGGCGTTCCGCGATGGTGTAACCGGCCCGGAAATCGCCAAAAGCGATGGCATGAGCATTGGCCGCAATATCGGGCATGTCCTCGCAAACCTGCACCGGATAGCCCATCAGACGCGCAGGTTCCCCCGACGCCAGACCGTCGGACCACAGGAACCGCCCATCGGCATCCTTCATCTTCCGCACCGCGCCCGCCGTTTTCGAGTTCATCACAAACACCGCATTGGCGCGGTATTCCGCCCCCAGCGCATAGACCAGGTTGATGATGCAATCCGCCGCGTTGACCGAGGCGAAATCCGCCGCCGCACCCGTGGGCACATAGCCCAGCGATCCCCAGGCCCAGACCCCATTCGCCACCTTCGGCGTGGTCAAAAACCCGCGCGGCTTGTCCACGCCATCGCCGCTGATAAACGCCGCCGCTTCCGCCCGCTGAAAGCGCTGCGCGATCTTCCCCGCCAGCCAGCCTTCAACGTCAAAGGCACTGTCGTCCAGCAGGCGCTGGCTGGCCTTGGGCATCGCCGACAACTCATGAAGCGGGATTTGGATCCGGTCCAGCAGCGGCGTCGCCGTCTCGCCCGTCGCGGTGGCCTCCGTCGCCCAGCCCGACCCCACCTCGCTGCGGTCGATCAGCACGTCAAAGGACGCAGCCTCGACCTCCACCACCGAGGCCACCGCGCGCAGGGATGAGGTGGATAAAAGCATCGACCGGATGGCCTCTGCCGTGTCGCGGTCCACCAGATAGCCGCCATCGGCAGCCACGGTGGTGGATAGCGCCTTGCCCTCCAGCACCAGCCCACGCAGCCCGTCATCGTCGCCCGAGCGCAGATAGGCATCAAACGCCTTGCGATGCGGCGCGGCGGTGTCCACCGCACCGGTCAGCACCGGGCGGCCATGATGTGTCGTCTTGCGGTCCAGCATCGTCATGCGGTCATCCTGTTGTTGCAAACTGACTTTCACTTCCCCCTGAAACGCCTTGAACTCGTTCAGGAATCCTTCCACAGCGGCCCGAAGCCCCGGAACCGTTGATTGCTCGTCCATCTCTGTCCTCCGTTCAGTCCCGGCGCGCCGCCAAATCAGCCCGCGCCGCCTCGAAAGCGCGGGCGATCTCTGCCAGCGCCGTTTCGATCTTGTCGCCCTTCACCGCGACCCGTGCTTCGGGCAGCATGGGGAATGTCACCAAGGACACCTCCCACAACTCCACCTCCGCCAGCAGACGCCGCCCCTTGGCATCGCGGTCAGCCTTCAGCGTGCGATAGCCGATCGACAGCCCGTCAATCGCCCCCGCCGCCAGCAGCGCCGCCGCCTCACGCCCACGGGCAAGGTCGGTCAGCACCCGCCCCTTGACCCACAGTCCATGGGCATCCTCGCGGACCTCGTCCCAAACACCCAAAGGCTGACCCGGATCATGCTGCCACAGCATCTTGACCCGCCGCCCCTCGGCCCCCAGCCGTTTCAGGCTGGCAGCATAGGCTCCGGGCAGGACGATATCCCCACCCTGATCCGCCACCCCAAAGACCGAGGCATAGCCCTCGATCACCGCGCCATCGACGACCCTAAGCCCGGCTTTGGGCCTATGGTCTTTATGTTCCAACTCCATGCCTCACCTCATTGCCGCGTTCAGAATCGCCTCGACGCCCTGCGAAAGCAGAAAGGCCAGCGCGCCATAGACCCCCAGCCACAGCCGCCGCTCCAACCGCTCCAGCGCCGCATCGATTTGCGCGAGGCGGAACTCCAGCGCGGCCCAGCGTTCCTCGGCCACCCGCTCATTGGCCTCAATCCGCGCCTGCGCCGCGTCAAAGCCGTCGAACAGAAAGCGCGATCCGCCCGACACGCCGCGCGTCATGCGCTTTCCTGCGGCGGCAACCCCAGCACGGCCCGCTTTTCATTGGCGGACAGGAAATCCGCAGCCGCCACCCGCGCCCAAGCCGCATCCCGCTCGCCCGCCAAGGCGGGGATGTTGTCGAGGTCGGGCTTCAACTCCACCACCTCGCCCAGATGCTGCGACAGGAAGGCCGACACCGCCGCCAGCACCCGCGCCGCCAAGGGCAGCACTGTCACCCGGTAAAACGCGCGGTTCGCCTCGGCGTAATTGGCAAATGTCGCCTCACCGGGCACTCCCAGCAGCATCGGCGGCACGCCAAAGGCCGTGGCAATCTCGCGCGCCGCCGCCTCCTTGGTCTTGTGGAACTCCATGTCAGAGGGCGAAAATCCCATCGGCTTCCAATCAAGCCCGCCTTCCAGCAGCATTGGCCGCCCCGCATTGCGCGCGCCCTGATGGTGGCTTTCCATCTCGGTCACCAGCCGGTCATATTGATCCGCCGACAGCGCCGATTGCCCATCCGCACCCCGGTAGACAATCGCCCCCGAAGGCCGCGCCGCATTATCGAGCAGCGCCTTGGACCAGGTCGAGGCCGCATTGTGCACATCCACCGCCACCGCCGCCGCCTGCAAGGGCGACAATCCGTAATGGTCATCCTGCGGGTGGAAGTTGCGGATATGGCAAAGCGGCGGCACCTCACCCGTCATGGCAAAGCGATGCGTCCGGCCATTGACGGTGTAATCATAGGCCACCGGCCACCCATCCGCCCCTGGCACCACAGACAGCCGATCCGCCCGCAGCACATGCAACTCACCGGGCAACCGCCCAGCGCCCGGCACCGCCTCAAGATAGGCGTTCCCGTTCAGCATCAGATGGCCGTAAATCGCCTCGAACAACTCTGCCCGCCCCTGCGCCGGATTGGGGCGGCGCAGCAGGTCCAGCATCGGATGCACCTCATAGCGCCGCACCGCATCCTGAAGCACCACCGGCAAAGCCGCCGCCGCCTCCGCCAC
>JAIYDR010000025.1 GCA_027487395.1 Rhodobacter sp.
ATGGCCCGAGATGATGACCACAGGTACATCCGGGTTCGAGCGGCGTACCGTCTTGAGGATGTCGATCCCGTCCATCCGGCTGTCTTTCAGCCAGATATCAAGGATCATCAGCGCGGGTGGCTCTGCGTTGATCTCGGCGATGCAATCATCGGAATTGCCTGCCAGACGTACAGCATAGCCTTCGTCCTTAAGAATATCGGCGATCAGTTCGCGGATATCCCTTTCATCGTCAACGATCAGAATGCTACTCATCCGTTCCCCATTTCGATAACTTGCCCCTGTGTGGACGTCTTTTTGCGGCTTGCCCGCACCAGACGCGGCAGCCGAATTTCGGCCATCGCCCCGGCATGGGCGTTATTGTTAAACGGCGGTGCGTCGGTCAGGGCCAGCGTGCCGCCGTGTTCTTCGATGATCTTCTTGACGATGGGCAAGCCGAGGCCGGTGCCTTTTTCGCGGGTGGTGACATAGGGTTCAAACAACCGGCTGCGGTCGGGTGGCAGGCCGGTGCCATTGTCCATGATGCGGATCGTCACCCCGTCCGCATCGGGCAGACAGATCACCCGGATTTCCGGAGAGAAATCCAAAGGCGCGCCCTTTTCCTGATAGCTTTCAATCGCTTCGCCTGCGTTCTTAATCAGGTTTGTCAGCGCCTGCGTGATCATTGTGGCGTCAAGGTCCATCATCAATGGCTCGGCAGGCAGCAATTTGCCAAAACGCACGCCGGGTTGGCCACTTTCTTGCAAAAGCACGGCATCGCGCAGCAACAGCGAGAGATCGGTTTCGCGCCGATCAGGTTCGGGCATGCGGGCAAAGCGCGAAAACTCATCCACAATGCGGCGCAAGTCATTGGTTTGCCGAACGATAACGTCGGTGTACTGCTCTAGGTCAGCAGGTTCGTTCACCTGCGATCGGAACTTGCGCTTGATGCGTTCCGCGCTCAGCGCAATCGGGGTCAGCGGGTTCTTGATCTCATGCGCAATGCGGCGCGCAACATCGCCCCAGGCCGCCATCCTTTGCGCGCTGACAAGGTCGGTCACATCGTCAAAGGCCACGACATAGCCTTCCAGTCCGCCATCCTCGGCACGGCGCACCGACATGCGCACCAGCAGGCTTTCCAGCTTGCCGCGGCGGGTCATCCGCACCTCTTCTTGCGCGGCGGAAAGCCCCCCGTCATGCAGACGGTCAAAGAGCGCGGCATATTCCGGCACGACCGAGGCCAAAGGCCGCCCCGCCGGATCGCCCTGCAAATCCAAAAGCCGCGCCCCGGCCCGATTGACAAACTCAATGATCCCCGCGCCATCCAGCCCGATCACCCCGGCGGTGACATTCGACAGCACCGAGTTGAACAATCGCCCGCGTTGTTCCGTCATGGCGTGGCTGTCCACCAAGGCGTCGCGCTGACCCTTAAGTTGCCGCGTCATCTGGTTGAAAAGACGGCCCAATGTGGCAATCTCATCATCGCCGTCGCTTTCGGGAACCTGCACATCCAGATCGCCCCCGCCGACCCGTTGTGCCGCGCCCGCCAAGCGCCCCACCGGCCGCGAAAGACCTTCGGCAAACCACAGGCCCACCCAGACCGCTGCAAGGATCAGGATCAGCGCAAACCCGAGGTAAAGCAACCCGAATTCAAACAGCAACCGCCCCCGATCCGATTCCAACTGGTGATACAGCGCCACGGTTTCGCGCGTTTCATCGAGCAGTGACAACAGGTTGCCGTCCACCGTGCGCGAGACGTAAAGATAACGGTCGGCAAAGGCATCCAAGTAGACCAAGGCTCGGAATTCGTTGATCGACCAATCTTGGATCAGCACCACCTCACCAGCCTTGGCGCGGGCGAATTCTTCGGCCTTGGGTGGTTCATAATCAAAGAGATAGGACCGTTCGCCCCGCGTTTTCAGGGTGCCCGCGCCATCGATCAGAAAGGCCTCTTTCAAACCGCGCTGTACCGCCTGTTGGCCTTGGGTCAACAGCGGGCGCACATCGGCATCCTTGAGGAAAAACGTCGATTGCTTGGACACGTTCAGATAGGCCGCCAGCGCCTGCGCATCCTCGGTCAAATCGTTGCGGTGTTCTGCCTCATAGGCCTCTGCCGCCGAAAGGCTGGAACCCACGACTTCGCGCACGCGGTCGGAAAACCAGCCCTCAAGCCCGAAATTCACCGTCACCGTCGCAAAAACCGCGACCAGCACCGTGGGCACCAGCGCCACGCCGCCGAAAATCGCCGTCAGTCGCAAATGAAGGCGAGAGCCTGCAGATTCGCTGCGGCGGGCTGTGATCATCCGGGCAATGCGCCCCAGCACGAGCGCCGCCACCACAAGGATATAGACAAGGTCGGCCAAAAGGATCAGCCGCAACGCCGGAGAATTGCTGCTCTGGCTGAGCGGCCCAAGCGCAAGAAAGGTGCTGACCGCCAGAAGCGGGCCCAGAAACACCAGACCAAAGGTCATGCCATTCTGAACCTGCCGCCTGCGCCGCAGACGGACCAGCCGTTCCCATGCCAAACTTGCCACCGCGCGTTGCACGGACCGTTCTTTCCTGCAAAAGGGCGATGTAACCCGCCCGCCACATCTTGTGGAATCCCTCGCCTGCGCCCAGAATACCACGCTTGATGTTGCGGTTTTACATCAGCTTGCGGCGGCGTGTCACGCGGATATCGAGATCGGTGATCTTCTTGCGCAAAGTATTGCGGTTGATCCCCAAAAGATCGGCACATTTGGCTTGATTGCCCGCCGTGGCATCCAGCGCGATTTCGATCAGCGGCAGTTCCACCTCACGCAGAATCCGTTGATAGACGCCGGGGGGCGGCAGTTGCCCGCCGTGCAGATCGAAGTAGCGCTTCAGATGCCGCGCCACGCTGGCGGACAGTTTCTCACCCTCACCGCCGCCTTTGCTGGTCTCCAGCACAGGCTGGTTGCCAAGGACGACCTCAACCTCTGCGCGCGAAATCTCAATCTCGGACGAGGTGACCATCAACCGCCGCAGGGTGTTTTCCAACTGTCGTACGTTGCCGGGCCAGGAATGCGCCCGCACCAATTCGCGCGCGTCATTGGAGAGGCGGCGAATGGTGCCGAAGTCCCGCTCACTGCGGGCAAGGAAATGTTCGGCCAGAAGCGGGATGTCATCCACCCGCTCCCGCAACGACGGCACATGCAGCGTGACACCTGACAGCCGATAGAACAGGTCCTGCCGGAAGGCGCCCTGCTCAATCCGCGCGGAAAGATCGATCTGACTGGTGGCCATGATGCGGGGCGCGTTGTCGGTCATCATATCCAGCATCCGCACGATGCGCGCCTGCGCGTCATCGTCGTAATCGGCGACTTCATCAAACACCAAAGACCCACCGCGCGCCCGGTTGATCAAGGTGGCGGGACCGTCCACCCCTTGCAGGTCGCTGGCTTGGGCGACCACAAAGGGCAACGTGCGGCGGTCGGAAAAATCATGGATCGCGCGGGCAATCAGGCTTTTGCCAGTCCCGCTTTCGCCGGTGATCAACACGGCAAGATCGGTGTTCATCACCCGCGCGACCAAACGATACAGCGCCTGCATCGCAGGGGTGCGCCCCACCAGCGGCAAATCCTCTCCGGCCTCACGCGGTTGCACAGGTTTGGCTGGGGCGCGGCGCTTTTGCTCCAAGGCACGGGCCGAGCGTTTCATCAGATCGGGCAGATCGAACGGCTTGGGCAGGTAGTCGAAGGCCTCTGCCTCGGCTGCCTGAATCGCGGTCATGATGGTGTTTTGCGCCGAGATCACGATCACCGGCAGGCCGGGGCGCAGTTTGCCGATCCTTGGCAGCGCGTCCAAGCCATTGCCATCGGGCATGATCACATCGGAGATGACCAGATCGCCTTTGCCCTCTTCGACCCAGCGCATCAGCGTCATCAGGCTCGAGGTCGCATGCACCTTGCATCCGGCGCGCGTCAGCGCCTGCGTCAGCACCGTGCGGATCGTGCGGTCGTCATCGGCGACCAATACCGTGCCATCCATCAGCGCAACTCCCTGTCACTCTTGGGTTTGTCTTGTTGGGTCTTGGGAACCAAAGGCAATGAGATCCGGAACACCGTGCGGCGCGGCACCGAGTCAACACTGATCCATCCGTCATGGTCCGAGATGATTTTTGACACCAAGGCAAGGCCAAGGCCGGTGCCATTCTCACGCCCCGAAACGAAGGGTTCAAAGATCTCGCCGGCGATTTCGGGCGGAATGCCGGGGCCATCGTCGATCACCTCGATTTGCAACGGCAAGGACCCGCCGGTTCCGTCGCGGCGGCGCAGGCGCAAGGAAAGATCGTAGAAGGTCCGCAGCCGGATCGTGTGCCCCGCGCCCTGGGTTGTGCTGCCGCGCTGAATCGCCTCGGCGGCGTTCTTGATCAGGTTCAGGAACACCTGCATCAACTGATCCGGATCGGCATAGGTGGGGGGAAGCGAGGGATCATAATCCTCGATGATGGTCAGACCCGAGGCGAAGCCGACCCGTGCCGATTTGCGCGCACGGTCCAGGGCGTCATGGATGTTGACCGGCCGACGTTCGGGCGGGCGCAGATTGCCGAATTGTTCGACCTGCTCCAGAAGTTTGACGATGCGGCGGGTTTCTTCGACGATGAGTTCGGTCAACTCGCGATCCTCGGGCGTGAGGTTCATCGACAAAAGCTGTGCCGCGCCAGAAATGCCTGCCAGCGGATTCTTGATCTCATGCGCCAGCATCTCGGCCATGCCGATGGCAGATTTGGCGGCGGATTTGACGTGCAAGGACCGCCCCAGCCGATCCGCGATGTCACGCGGTGAGATCATCAGCAAGATCACATCCGGGTTGTCGTGCATCGGGGCGACTTGGATGTTGCATTGCACAGGTGGGCGTTCGCCGGTGGTCACATCTACATCATTGATGAACAAGGGCGATTGGTTGGCACGCGCACGCAACAGCGCCTCATCCATCGGGGCGTCGATCGACAAGCGGTCAAAGGCCGGTTGCCCCATCAGACTGCGGCTTGACGCGTTCAGGAAAATCTCTCCCGCCGGGTTCACCTCGGCGATGCGGCCGTCAAGACCGATCAAGAGCGCCGGCAGCGGCAAGGAGGCCCAGACGACCCCCGGCACCGGATAGGGAGAGCGGTATGGAGTCATGCGGCCACGGCCTTTGCGTCGCTGAAGGCATGGCGCAACAGGTGCAACACGCGGTCCGGGTTGCTTTCGGTCAGGATATCGCCGCGTGTGACCCCGGCGGCGTCCAGATACCAGCCCAGATGCTTGCGCGCGCAGCGCAGGCCAAGGTCACGGCCATAAAAGGACAGCATGTCGGAATAATGTTCGGCCACCATGTCACCCAAGGCATCGCCCTGCGGGATCACTGGCGCAGGCGTGCCATGCAGCGCATGGGCGATTTCCGCCAGACGCCACGGACGGCCCTGCGCACCGCGCCCCACCATCACGCCATCCGCGCCCGATTGCCCCCGCGCCTGTGCTGCCGTCGCAGCGTCGATGATATCACCATTCGCAATCACCGGAATCGTCACCGCCTCTTTGACCGCGCGAATGGCGGACCAATCAGCATGACCTTTGTAGAACTGACAGCGCGTGCGGCCATGAATCGTCACCATCTGTACCCCCGCCTGTTCGGCCCGCTGTGCGAGTTCGGGAGCGTTCAGCAAGGTATCATCCCAACCCAGCCGGGTTTTCAGCGTGACTGGGACAGTCACCGCGCCAACCACAGCTTCAATCAGCTCCAGCGCCAGATCGAGATCGCGCAAGAGCGCAGACCCGCAAAGCCCCGTCGTCACCCGCTTGGAGGGACAACCCATGTTGATATCGATGATGCTTGCGCCGTTCGCCTCCATCATCTTGGCGGCTTCGGCCATCCAATAGGGCTCACGTCCGGCCAGTTGCACGGCAGTGGCCTGATCGCCAAGGCCAAGCTCTGCCCGTGCCCGCGCTTCCGGGTGGGCGCGCACCACCTCTTGGCTGGCGACCATTTCCGACACCACCAGACCCGCACCAAAGCGCGCGACCAAGCGCCGATAAGGCAGGTCCGTGATCCCGGCCAGCGGGGCCAGAAGGACGGGCGGATCAATCCGATGGGGGCCGAGGGGAAGCGTCAAGGTGCCGTTTCCTTGTGCAGTTGGTTTTCTGGTAATCCCAGCAGCGGGCAGGGCAAAGGGCGCAGCGTCCAAGAGTGACCGAAAAACGTGCGCTGCACAAATTATAGGCGAATATGCTGCATAATGCGCCGCAAAAAGATTCCAGTGGGCCGTGTGGGGGCCAAGGCTTCCGACATGCCCCCTTATAGCGCATGATTGTCAGCGGCGGGAGTCTGGCCTAAGGCTTGATGAAAGCAAAACGGAGAGGCCCGCATGCAGACCGCCGCCATCATCGTCGCCGCAGGCCGTGGTCTGCGCGCCGGGGGTGACGTGCCCAAGCAATGGCAAATGCTGGCGGGGCGTCCGGTGCTGGCCTCGACCTTGGACGCGTTTCGCGGGCGGGTGGCGCGCTTGGTGGTGGTGGTGCATCCCGATGACCGCCCAAAGGCCGAAGGCCTGGCCGCCGATGCGCTGGTGGTGGATGGCGGTTCGACCCGCGCGCAATCGGTGCGCAATGCGCTAGAGGCATTGGCAAGTGATCCCCCCGACCGCGTGCTGATCCATGATGGTGCGCGGCCCTTGGTGTCGGCCGATCTGATCGCGCGGATGTCTGCTGCCTTGGATCATGGCCCCGGAGCGGCCCCTGCCCTTGCCGTGACCGATGCGCTGTGGCGCGGTGCTGCGGGGTTGGTGGTGGGCACGCAGGACCGCACGGCGCTGTGGCGGGCGCAGACGCCGCAGGGCTTTCGCTTTGACGCCATCCTTGCCGCCCACCGCGCCCATCCCGGCGATGCGGCGGATGATGTCGAGGTGGCGCGTGCCGCAGGGCTTGACGTCACCATCGTCGAGGGCGACGAAGACAATATCAAACTGACCTTCCCCGGCGATTTCGCCCGCGCGGAACGGATCATCGCGGCACGCAAGGCAAGGTAGCGCTATGGATATCAGACTGGGCAACGGCTTTGACGTGCATGCCTTTACCGATGGCGATCACGTCTGGCTCTGCGGCGTGAAAGTGCCGCATGGCAAGGCGCTTTTGGGCCATTCAGATGCCGATGTGGGGATGCATGCCCTGACCGACGCGATTTATGGGGCACTGGCGGAGGGTGACATTGGCCGCCATTTCCCGCCCTCTGACCCGCAGTGGAAAGGGGCGGCGAGCCATATCTTCCTGTCCCATGCGGCGGATTTGGCCCGCGCACAGGGGTTCACGATTTCCAACTGCGATGTCACGCTGATTTGCGAACGCCCGAAGATTGGCCCCCATGCCGATGCCATGCGTGCCGAACTGGCCCGCATTATGGGGATTGAGCTGGGCCGCGTCAGCGTCAAGGCCACCACCTCTGAACGCTTGGGCTTCACGGGACGCGAGGAAGGCATTGCCGCCATCGCCACCGCTGCGCTGGTCAAGGCATGAGCCGCCTTGTCGCCACCGTCCTTGGCGTTGGTCTTTTGCGCCCTGCCCCCGGCACATGGGGCAGTCTGGTCGCCGTGCTGCTGGGCTGGGCAATCTATCGCTATGCAGGTTTTCCGGTGCTGGTGCTGGCGACCGTTGCCGTCACGGCCTTGGGCTTTTGGGCCATCGGGCAGGAGTTGCGCAACCGCCCGGGTGAGGACCCGCAGGAATTCGTGATCGACGAGGTCGCAGGCCAATGGATTGCGCTGCTGTTCCCTGCCCTCGCCTTTTACGAGCGCGGGTTTGAAGGCTGGTTGCCTTGGCCGGCCCCGGTGGCGGCCTTTCTGTTCTTTCGCCTGTTCGACATCTGGAAACCCTGGCTGGTCGGTCGCGCGGATCGGCGCGGCGATGCGGCGGGGGTGATGCTGGATGATCTTTGGGCGGGTCTCTTTGCCGGGGTGGCCTCGATCCTTGCCGCGGCGGCCTATCATCTGCCGATGATCCTGAAGGGATAGGCCGATGACCGCGCCCGTCGCCGTTTTGCAATTGGCGCGCGCCCGCGGCCTGCGCCTCGCCACCGCAGAAAGCTGCACCGGGGGCATGATCTCTGCGGCGCTGACCTCGGTCGCGGGATCGTCAGACGTTTTCGAACGTGGGTTCGTGACCTATTCCAACGCCGCCAAACAAGACATGCTGGGCGTGCTGCCGCAGACGCTGGCCACCCATGGCGCAGTGTCCGAAGCCGTGGGGCGCGAGATGGCCGAAGGGGCCTTGACCCACAGCCTTGCCGATCTGGCCGTGTCAGTGACCGGAATCGCAGGCCCCGGCGGGTCAGAGTTCAAGCCCGAAGGGCGGGTGTGCTTTGGCCTTGCCCGACGCGGCGCGCAAACACAGGTGGAAACGGTGGACTTCGGCCCCCTGGGCCGTGACGCCGTTCGGCAAGCAACGGTGGACCATGCACTGCACCTCTTGGCGGCAGCGCTGGCTTAGGTTTGCATTTCGCCCTCTTGCTGCGCGCAGCCCCCATAGTTTCGCGCAAATTTTGGGCATCTGAAAAATCGCCCGATAATCCAGCGCAGATTTCACCCCCTGCCCGTTTTCAAGGCGTCGCTTTAACGGTTTGACCTCCGCCAACGCATTGATGAGAGGACGTCACCAGATGAATGGCGCAGACACCGCTTGGATCCTCATGGCCACTGGCCTTGTCCTGTTCATGACCTTACCGGGATTGGCCCTGTTTTACGGCGGCCTCGTGCGCGCCCGCAATGTTCTGTCGGTGTTCATGCATTGCTTCGCCATTGCCGCCTTGATGAGCGTGCTGTGGCTGGCTTTTGGCTATTCCATCGCCTTTGGCGGGCCGGGGGCGGTCTGGGGTGGTCTTGGCAAGGCGTTCCTGAACGATGTCACCGTGGACAGCCTGACCGGCACCCTGCCCGAGGTGCTGTTCTTCGCCTTTCAAATGACCTTTGCCATCATCACCCCGGCGCTGATTGTCGGGGCCTATGTCGAACGCGTGGGATTCGGCTTTGTCCTGCTGTTCTCGGCGCTCTGGATGCTGGTGGTCTATGCGCCGGTCGCGCATTGGATCTGGGGCGGCGGGATGCTGGCCGATGGCGGGATTTTCGGCGCAACCGGGGTGCGGGACTTTGCAGGCGGCATCGTGGTGCATGAAACCGCCGGTCTGGCGGCGCTGTTGATCGCTTGGCTTTTGGGACCGCGCAAGAACAAGCACACCCCGCCGCATTCGCCGGGGATGGTGATGATGGGCGCAGGGATGCTCTGGGTCGGTTGGTTCGGCTTCAACGGCGGCTCCGCCTTGGCCGCCAATGGTCAAGCCGCGATGGCGGTCACGGTCACGCATCTGTCGGCCGCGGCGGCCTCGCTGACCTGGATCTTGTGGGAGCGGGTGAAATTCGGCCGCACAACATTGGTCGGTCTGGTGACCGGCACCATCGCGGGTCTGGCCTCGATCACCCCGGCGTCAGGCTATGTCACGCCGGTGCAGGCGCTGGTGATCGGTGCGGTGGCGGGGGTGCTCTGCCAAGAGGCGGTGGGGCTGATCCGCACCAAGTTTGGCATTGATGACACGCTGGATGTCTTTGCCGTGCATGGCGTGGGCGGGATTTTCGGGACCGTCATGGTCGCGGTCTTCGGTCTGGGGACTTGGAGCGCGCAACTGGGCGGGCTTGCGGTGGTGGGCCTCTGGACGCTGGTGGCGACCTATCTGCTGGTCAAACTCGTCGGCGCGATCACCCCCTTCCGCGTGGATGCCGAGGCCGAGACGAATGGTCTGGACCTGTCGGTGCATGGCGAGCGGGCCTATGAGTTGAATTCTTAACGCGGAAGGAACAAGGGCGTTGCCGGGGCTCCAGTGGAGCGCCGGCAACGACCGCCACAGGGACGCGTCTGACCGCCGGGTGGGTGCGCTCTGCGCGCCCGCCCGAGGGTGCGGTCGGGCGCAGCCCGGGTGCTTTGGGCACCCGGGCAATCCTAATCGTCGGGTTAAGTCCTAAACCCTCGGCCCATGCAACTCCGCCGCGCGCCGCTCAAAGGCCCGCACCACGCGCTGCATGGCGTCGTTGAACACCACGCCGATGATCCCTTGCAGGATCGCGTTGCGGAATTCGAAATCGACGAAAAACTCGACCTCGCATCCCCCGGGCACATCGCGAAACGCCCAGGTGGAGCGCATGTGCTTGAACGGCCCGTCCAAGTATTCGGTGTCGATCTTCTTGACCTCTGGCCAAAGCGTCACCCGGCTGCCAAAGCGTTCGCGAAAGACCTTGAAGCTGATCACCAGATCAGCCTCCATCACCTCCCCGGTGCCATTCGCTCCGCCGTCGACCGGCCTGCGCGAGCGGATTCGCGCCGCCGAATTCCACGGCAGGAACTTCGGATAGGACTCCACCTCTGCCACCAGCGCATACATCTGCTCTGCCGTATAGGGCAGGCGCTTGACTTCTTGATGGGTGGGCATGGGCTCTCTCGCAGGCGTGGGCCGACCTTTTGGGCGGCGTGACTTCGTGTTTGGTTTTCGTTACACGAGAGGCGGAAATCAAGGGTGTCCCGATGTCGCAAAGACCATATGTGATCGACCAGATGATCAGCGCCAAGGCCATCGCCGCGCGGGTCGAGGCTTTGGCCGCCGAAATCACCACCCATTACGCGGGCTGCGACAAGCTGGTGGTGGTGGGCCTGTTGCGCGGGTCTTTCGTGTTCATCGCCGATCTGGTGCGTGAAATCGCCCTGCCGGTGGAGGTGGATTTTCTGGAAGCCTCCAGCTACGGCGACGCGATGCATTCCAGCCGCGAGGTACGAATCCTCAAGGACTTGCGCGGCGAGATTGCAGGACATGATGTGCTGGTGGTGGAGGACATCGTCGATACGGGCTTTACCTTGCACCATGTGAAGAGATTGCTCCTCAGCCGCGAACCAAAGCGGCTGGAGGTTTGCGCGCTCTTGGACAAACCCTCACGCCGAGAAGTGGACATTCGCGCCACCTGGACGGGCTTTGAAATTCCCGATGAATTTGTTGTTGGTTACGGCATTGATTTTGCGCAGCGCAATCGCAATCTGCCCTACATAGGCAAGGTGCGCTTTACCGAGTGAGGGCCGATGGACCGGATGTTGATCAAGATGGCGATGTGGGCGCGCAACCCGCCGCCCTTGTGGAAGGTGCTCTTGGTGCTGGGCGTCGTTGTCGGCTGCTTTGTCATCGTCGGCTTTGAAAAGCTGGTGGGCTGGCCCGACTGGCTGACCGTCAATGGCAAGGTGCGTTAGGGGCATCTGCCCCCCTTCACGCAGAAACGTGACTGGTCTGAGCAGCTTTGCCCCGATAGCCTGCGCCGTGTCGTGGCGTCTGGGGGTTTTTCATGCGTATCTTTCCGGTTCTCCTTAGTCTGGCGGTCATCGCGGCGGCGGGAGGATGGGTTCTATCGGCGCCCTCCCCCCTCCCGGCGGATGAGTTTGAAGGCCTGACCGGTGATCCGGTGCATGGGGAACAGGTCTTTAGCGCTGCAGGCTGCGCCTCTTGCCATATGGCCCCCGGCGCGACCGGGTCGGCGCAATTGGTGCTGGCGGGCGGGCAGCGTTTCCCGTCGCCTTTCGGAACCTTCATCGCCCCCAATATCTCCAGCGACCCGGCCCAGGGCATCGGCGGGTGGAGTGTGCTTGACCTTGGCAACGCCATTCAGCGCGGTGTCTCGCCGGACGGGGCGCATTACTTCCCCGCCCTGCCCTATGCGGCCTATGCCAAGATGGTACCGCAGGATGTGGTGGACCTGCATGCCTATCTGACCACCCTGCCCGCCGATGCCACGCCAAACCAACCGCATGAGATCGGCTTTCCCTTCAACATCCGCCGATCCTTGGGACTGTGGAAGCTGCTGTTCACTGGGCAGGATTGGGCGGTTCAGGGCGATCTGACCGAGGAAGAAACCCGTGGCCGCTATATCGCCGAGGCGATGGCCCATTGCGCCGAATGCCACACCCCGCGCAACGCTTTGGGCGGCCTAGACCGCTCGCAATGGCTGGCCGGAGCGCCCGATCCCTCGGGTCAAGGGCGCATTCCCGATATACGGCCATCGGCGCTGACATGGTCAAAAGATGAGATCGTGGAATACCTGACCTCTGGCTTCACCCCCGAGTTCGACTCGGTCGGCGGTCACATGGCGCATGTGGTGGAAAACATGGCCAAGCTGCCCGACACCGACCGTCAGGCCGTTGCGGCCTATCTCAAGCGCGTCGGCGGCTGATCCCGCCCGTCAAAGCGGCAAAAGACGGCCAAAGATTGCGGGGGCTGCCGGCCATCGCCCACTTGTGATTGCGTCTCTCTCCTAAAGATGGTATCTTTAGATAAAACAAACACGAGCAGCAGTGCCATCATGATCAAATTCACAAGCTGGGCCGCAGTAGCGGCACTTATAGCATCGCCATACCTTGCCACGGCGCAGGATTACGGTGGGGACCGTCCCGGCGGACCCTCTGGCGGGTTTGAGCTGGAGTATATCGGGACCGAGCATAAAGGCTCCGCCTACCTCGATGGCGACATCGACCTGATGCAGCGCGGTCTGCCCGCGGGGATGTGGTCGCTGGGCTTTGATCTGGGGGTGGACGCCACGTTTGATCTGTCAAAAGGCACGGACCATTACGCCTTTTTCGGGGCCATCGTGGTGGACCCCGGTTTTGGTGAGATTGCCGTCGGTGCGCCGCGCAGCATCGGATCTGTGCTGATTGACCGACCAGTGTTCGCAAGCAATCAGGCACGCGACCGTGATCTTGCGACGGTTTTTCCGCCGATGTCCGACAGTCTGGCCAAATCACA
>JAIYDR010000294.1 GCA_027487395.1 Rhodobacter sp.
ATCGCCTGTCTCCTGCTCCTGCGGGGTTTGGGACAGGATAGGCCGAGTCGCGCGCTGTCACCTTGATTGAGGTCAAGTGCCGGAAGACGCCTCGGCGCGGTTTGGGTTCCGCACTCTCCCCCCTGCACGGCGACTGTCGGTGGTGGCAAAGGGGCGGTCGGCGATCGCGCCGTTCAGCGGTGGGATCAGCGGGGATGCCCCGCCACCCCGCATATAACGCGGGATAAAGCGGCGGCGGTGGGCGTGGATGTGGTCCACCGCAAGGCATTTGAAAAACAGCCAGCAATCCACATCCGTTGCGGCCCGGTCCTTTGCCGCCTCCGCCACCAAACGCGCCGCAGCAGCACGGGTCAGGCCGTAGAAATCGCCCCCCGGCGCCTTGACGTCGCGAATGGTGCGGCCAAAGCGCGGATGCGACGGGTTCTTAGGTAAGTCCATCGCAGCGGTCCATGTGGCGTCCAGCGAGACGAGTGGCAACGCGGGGTCCACCCCGGCATAGTCGCGGTAAGCAATGGCGCGGTCGTTGAAGAAGAGGATGTCGTAACGGTCAAAGGCGGAAAGATAGGGGGCGAGGTCCACCGCCGGGCGCAGGAAGGTCGCGTCATCTTCACAGACCAGCCCGTAAGGCGCATCCCCTTCGGCAATCCGTGCCCATGTGGCTGCATGGCTGAGGAAACAGGCCTGCGTGCCGGGGCCAATGTCGCCGCCGATGCGGCCTGCGTAAACCGTGCCGAAATCATCGGCATAGCCATTGATCGCCGGGACGCGTTCGGGGGTGTAGCCTTGCGCTGCGGCCCCAGCCTCGACAAAGGCGCGCCGCTGCGTGTCCTGATCGCGGTTGATGTAACGGAGAAGCGGCGACATTAGATGCGGACCTTTGACACAGGGGTATCACGGCAGAAACTGTGGCATCGGTGCAGGGCTAGCGCAAGCCGGTGGCGCCGTCTCAATGCGAAACGCGTTGGACAGCCCGGGTGCCCAAGGCACCCGAGCCTCGCCGTTTCGTTTGCACGAAGCAAACGTCTACCTTTGCGCCTCGCGCCAGTTCGGGTGGATCCACGGCTCTTGATTGGACGCGGGCAGCGGCGCGCGACCAAGGATATGATCCGCCGCCTTTTCGCCGACCATGATCGACGGGCCATTCAGGTTGCCATTGGTCACCTGCGGGAAGATCGAGCTGTCCGCCACCCGCAACCCATCAACCCCGATCACGCGGCATTCGGGATCAACCACCGCCATCGGATCATCGCGCCGCCCCATCCGTGCCGTGCCGCAAGGGTGATAGGCGCTTTCGACATGCTCGCGCAGAAAGGTATCCAACTGCTCGTCCGTCTGCACGATTCCACCGGGCTGAATCTCATGCTTCACATAGGGGGCAAAGGCCGCCTGTCCGAAAACCTCGCGCGTGAGGCGGATGCAGCGGCGGAAATCCTCCCAGTCTTCGGGGTGGGACATGTAATTGAACTGGATGCGCGGGGCTACTGCCGGATCGTTTGACCGCAGCGTGACGGCGCCGCGCGATTTGGACCGCATTGGCCCGACATGGGCCTGAAAGCCATGCCCGTCGGCCGAGGCCTTGCCGTCATAGCGCACGGCAATGGGCAGGAAGTGATATTGGATGTCTGGATACTCCACCCCGGCCTTAGATCGGATGAAGGCACAAGCCTCAAACTGGTTTGACGCCCCCAACCCCTTGCCGGTGAACAGCCATTGCGCCCCGATCGCCGCCTTGCCCCAGAGGTTCCAGTATTTGTACAGCGTCACCGGCAGTTTTGCGGCGAATTGCATATAAATCTCAAGATGATCCTGCAAATTCGCGCCCACACCGGCACGATCCGCCAGCACGGGAACGCCCATGTCTTGCAGATGCTGACCGGGTCCGATCCCCGACAGCATCAATATCTTCGGCGTGTTTATGGAAGATGCCGCAACGATCACCTCACGCTGCGCGGCGATGACCTCGACCACGCCGCCACGCTCGACCTCAACCCCCACGGCGCGACCGTCCTTGATCACCACGCGGCGGGCAAAGGCGCGGAGGATTTGCACATTGCCGCGCCGCACCGCGGGTTTCAGATAGGCATTGGCGGCGGACCAGCGCTGACCCTTGTGGATCGTCGCCTCCATCGGTCCAAAGCCCTCTTGCTGCTGGCCGTTGTAATCGCGGGTGACGGGATAGCCTGCCTGCTCGCCTGCCTTGATGAAGGCATCAAACAGCGGGTTCTTGCGCGGACCACGGCTGATGTGCAGCGGGCCATTTGCCCCGCGCCAGCCCGGATCGCCGCCATCGGCGTGGCCGTGCCATTGTTCCATCCGCTGGAAATAGGGCAGCACATCGGCATAGCCCCAGCCTTGCGCGCCCATCTCGGCCCAGGTGTCAAAATCGCGGGCATGGCCGCGCACATAAACCATCCCGTTGATCGACGACGACCCGCCGATCACCTTGCCGCGCGGGGTGGCGAGCACGCGCCCACCCAAATGCGGCTCGGGTTCGGTCTGAAAGCCCCAATCGTAGCGGCGCATGTTCATCGGATAGGACAGGGCCGCAGGCATCTGGATGAACGGCCCCGCATCGGTGCCCCCATGTTCGATCACGATGACCGAAGCCCCCGCCTCGCCCAAGCGCCATGCCATGGCCGAGCCGGCAGAGCCTGCGCCGATGATGATGTAATCCGCCGCCATGTGCTTTTATTCCCAACTTTTCAGTATGTTGCGCGGTCCTTCAGATGCACTTCCAAATAGGCCAGCGCCATCGCCACCGCCGCTTTGGCATCCGGAGGGCCGGATTTCAGCACCTCGCGCAGATAAAGCCCGTCGATCAGTCCGCCCAAGCCATCCGCCACCGCCGAGGCACGATCCCCACACAAAGGCCGCAGCCCGACCAAGAGATTGGACCGCAACCGCCCCTGATAAACGGCCAAAAGCCGCTTCGCCTCGGGCACGGTCTGGGCGAGAACGTAGAAATTCAGCCATGCCCCTACCGCCTCGCGCCGGAAGTTGCTGGCGCTGAAGCTGGCGCGCAAAACCGCCTCGATCCGCGCGCGGGGGGTATCTGCCAATGCCAAGGCCCCCCGCACCTCGGCCCCGTAAACGGTCAGCACATGGCGCATTGCAGCAAGGAACATCTCTTCTTTTGAGCCAAAGTAGTGGTGGGCCAAGGCGCTGGACATGCCCGCCCGTTTGGCGATCTGGCTGACCGTCACATCCAGCGACCCCACGCGACCAATCTCGGTAATGGTGGCGTTGACCAGCGCGGCCTTTCGGATAGGCTCCATTCCCAGCTTCGGCATGAGGGCACCCAAAAAATGCTTGCAATTGCGGAGCTAGCGTGAAGTTTATTGGCTAGTCAATCAACAAAAAACCACCGCAACAACTGCAACTGCCACAGGGAAGTGCTCGAATGACAAAATTGAAATCCTCATTGCTGACCGGCGTCGCCCTTGTGGCACTGTCGGGTGCTGCTTTTGCCGAAGGCTGTGACAAGGTGATCTTTTCGGATGTGGGTTGGACCGACATCACGGCGACAACCGCTACGACCTCTCTCGTGCTGGAAGCCTTGGGATATGAGACAGAGACCAAGGTTCTGTCGGTTCCGGTGACCTATACCGGTCTCGCAGAAGGCGACATCGACGTCTTCCTTGGCAACTGGATGCCAACGATGGAAGCCGACATCGCGCCGTACCGCGATGCAGGCACGGTCGAAACCGTTCGCACCAATTTGACGGGCGCGAAATACACGCTGGCCACCAATGAGGCAGGTGCCGCGCTGGGGATCACCGACTTCGCCAAGATCGCAGAGCACAAGGATGCGCTGGAAGGTCAGATCTTCGGGATCGAACCGGGCAATGACGGCAATCGCCTGATTCTTGGCATGATCGAATCGTCGCAATTCGGGCTGGATGGCTTTGAGGTGCGCGAATCTTCTGAACAGGGGATGCTGGCTGAAGTTGCCAAGAAAACCGGAGCGGGCGAACCCATCGTGTTCCTTGGCTGGGAACCGCATCCGATGAACGCCAACTTCAAGATGACCTATCTGTCTGGTGGCGATGAGGTGTTCGGTCCCAACTTCGGCGAGGCGACGGTGGCCACCAATACCCGCAAAGGCTATGTCGCCGAATGCCCGAACACCGGCAAACTTCTGCAAAATCTTGAGTTTTCCTTGCAAATGGAAAACGAGATCATGAAGTCTATCGCAGATGACCAGATGGAACCGGCAGACGCGGCGAAGGCGTGGCTTGCCGCCAATCCGGCGGTCTGGACGCCTTGGCTGGCAGGCGTGACGACCAAAGATGGCGGCGACGCCGTGGCGGCAGTAACTGCAGCGCTGCAGTAATCGGTAAATGGTGAAGGCCCCGGCGCGCACCGGGGCCTTTCCCTTTGTGACGGTGGGGGCGCATGGACTGGCTGACCGACAACAAGATTCCAGTGGGAAAGGCCGCCAAGGCGGTTTTTGACTGGATGAAGGACCATCTCGGTCCGCTTTTTGATGCGATTTCCGTCGTGTTAGAGGCGATGATCGACGGCATCCTGTGGCTGCTGCAAACGCCGCATCCCCTGATCATCATCGTGCTGTTCCTTGCGCTGACATGGGCGCTGCAACGGTCCTGGAAGGTCTGTCTTGGCGTGCTGCTGGGGTTCCTGTTCATCCTGAACCAAGGCTATTGGGAGGAAACCACCGAAAGCCTCACCCTCATCCTGTCGGCCTGCGTGGTCTGCATGGGTCTGGGCGTGCCCTTGGGCATCGCCGCCGCGCACCGCCCAAGGCTTTATCAGGCGATGGTGCCGGTGCTCGATCTGATGCAGACGCTGCCCACCTTTGTCTATCTGATCCCGGCCATCGTGTTCTTTGGCCTTGGCATGGTCCCCGGACTGATCGCCACGGTGATCTTCGTGCTGCCCGCGCCAATCCGCCTGACGCAACTGGGCATCTCCTCAACCCCGACCGCCTTGCTGGAGGCCGCGACCGCCTTTGGCGCCACGCCCAAGCAACGGCTGTGGAAGGTGGAACTGCCCTGGGCCTTGCCGCAAATCATGGCGGGGCTGAACCAGACCATCATGCTGTCGCTTTCGATGGTGGTGATCGCGGCGCTGGTCGGGGCCAATGGCCTTGGCGTGCCGGTGGTGCGGGCGCTGAACAGCGTCAACACCTCCCTTGGGTTTGAATCGGGCTTTATCATCGTGGTGGTGGCCATTCTTTTGGACCGCATGCTGAGGATCGGGGGCAAGCCATGACCCGCATAACCGCCCCCAAAGAGACCGCAGGCGTCGCGGTGCGCTTTGACAATGTCTCGATCGTGTTCGGCGACAACCCGGGCCGCGCCTTACCGATGATGGATGATGGCAAGACGCGGTCCGAGGTTCAGGTGGCCACAGGTCAAATCCTTGGCGTGCATGATTGCAGCCTTGAGGTGGCCGAGGGTGAGATTCTGGTGCTGATGGGCCTATCGGGCTCTGGCAAATCCACCTTGCTGCGGGCGGTGAACGGGTTGAACCCGGTTTGCCGGGGTGCGGTCATGGTCTGCGATGGCAATGGCCTGATCGATGTCACCCATGCCGACCCTGCCACCCTGCGCCGCATCCGGCTGCAACGCGTGGCGATGGTGTTTCAACAATTCGGGCTGCTGCCGTGGCGCAGCGTGCGCGAAAACGTGGGGCTTGGTTTGGAACTTGGCGGCATATCCGCAGCCGAACGCCGGGCGCGGGTGGATACGCAACTGGAACTGGTCAACCTGACGCCATGGGCCGACCGCAAAGTGGGCGAATTGTCGGGCGGTATGCAGCAACGCGTCGGCCTTGCCCGCGCCTTTGCCACCGAAGCACCGATCCTGCTGATGGACGAGCCCTTTTCCGCCCTTGACCCCCTGATCCGCGCGCGCTTGCAGGATGAACTTTTGGACCTGCAACGCACCCTCAAACGCACCATTATCTTCGTCAGCCATGATCTGGATGAGGCGTTCAAACTGGGCAACCGAATCGCGCTGATGGAGGGCGGGCGCATCGTACAATGCGGCACGGCGCGGCAAATCATCGCCAATCCGGTCAGCGACTATGTCGCCGAATTCGTCGCCCATATGAACCCGCTGGGCGTTTTGACCGCGCGCGATGTCATGCGGGCGGGGCCATCCTCCGCAAGACCTGCAGTTGAGGCCGAAACGCCCGTCCGTCAGGTGATGGAGATGCTGCGCGACGGTGCGACAGAGCTTGCCGTGACAGAACGCGGCACAATCATCGGCAGCATTAGCGCCGCCGATGTGATGGCCAGCCTGATCAACCCGCAGGGTGCCGCGGGTTGATCCGCGTCACTCGGTCATGCGGGAAAAGGTGACAGCCCTCTGATCGCCCTTGAAATCACGCAGTTCCAGCGTGGCTTCATCGACATATTCCAGCCGCCAACAGGCATCATCGCCGGGATCATCGCCATAGCGATACAGGCTGATCACCATCCCATTGCCCGGAAAGGTGCCATCGCCGCAATACTCGCCGACCGACATCATGAAATAGACCTCATCGCCCTCGCCCAAAACCTCGATCCAATCCATCCCGGCGATGGTGATGTGGAACGGGGTCTCTTCGCCCTCTGGCCGCCATGCACCCTGCATGAATTGCAGGTTGCCCTCATAGAGGTCATCCACAATCGGCGCGGCGCTGGTCAGGGTGATGGTGGCGCTGGAATCGCCCATCTCGGACAGCGTGCCCTCAACCTTCACCGCTGTCATCATCGGCAGGTCACGCAGGACGTCCAACGGTGCCTGTCCCTCGGGCGCAAAAAGATTGAACCCGGCAGAATTGATGAAGCACCCCTCCTCGCCGCAGGACAGAAGGTAGCCATTCCCCGCATAGGGCTCTTGCGCCTGCGCGGCACCCGCCGCAAGTGCCAACAAAATCGGTCCAAAAGCGTTCATACCCTTACCCTCACTCTGCCCGCGTGTAAGCCAACGTGTTGCCCCGTCCCAGATAGGACATCTCCATCCGTG
>JAIYDR010000316.1 GCA_027487395.1 Rhodobacter sp.
ACGCCTTTTTCGTTGTTCACCGCAGGCTCGGCGCTGCCCGGCTTGAAGAAAGTGCCGCCCATGCCAAGGTACATGTTCACGAATTCTTCGCCCAGATTCCAGCCCACACCATAGGTCGAACAGAACGGCGCAGCCATGCCACCGGCGCGAATCTTTTCCGCTGCCGCCAGCAGATCGTCATAAGTCTTTGGCGGGGTCGCGCCAGCCGCTTCCAGCAGATCCTTCCGATAAAACATGTGCTGGGCATTGGCCATGAAGGCCACCGCCATCACCTTGCCATCCATGGTGACCAACTGATTCTTCGGGATATCCGCGCCATGCGCGGCGATCAGATCATCCAGCGGGCGGACCAGCCCCGCGCTCATCAGAGTCACCAAAGAGGAGGACGAAATGATGGCCGCAGAATACTCGGCCGGATTGGCTGTCATGCCGGGTGCGTTCAGGGTTTCATGGTCCTTGGTCAGGTTCTGTTTCACCGCAACCGCATCAGTCGCACAGGCCGCCGCTGCATCGGCAACCGTATGCACCGCCGGAAAGTCGTTGCCGATGATCGACACGTTTCCAGCAGCAATTCCACAGTCGGCATGGGCCGCACCCGCAAGCATGGTGGTGCCCAAGAGGGCAGACAGGGCAAGGCCCCGGATCGACATTGTCATTCTGTTCTCCCTGTTAAGCCCGCGAATGCTGCGGGAATCGCCGCAGCATCCGCGGCTTCGGCAAGGATAGGGTGGCATTGCAAGCGTATGCAATGGATTTGTTGCATACGCTTGCAGAATCCGTCATCAAGTCGAGGCGCATGGGCATCAACGGGGACAAGGACATGCTGAGTGACGGTTTCGATGCCGAGGCGACGCCGGATGCAGGCATCCGCGCGCAGGTGCACCAAAAGCTGACCTTTCTGGCCGAGGCTGGAGCGGCCGGGTTACCGACATCGCTGAGCACCCTTGCCGCGCCAGATTGCGAATGGCGCGCCGCGCATCCGATGAACGCGGCGCAAGGGACGGCACTGGCGGCGGACCGGATCTGGTCACCTCTGTTTGCGGCCTTTCCGGATCTGGAACGGCGGGACACGATCTTGGTGGCAGGCCGTTTTCAGGGCAAAACGCTGGTCGCAGCCCTTGGCCATTATTGCGGAACAATGACGCGGGACTGGTTGGGCATTCCGGCAACAGGCAAGACCGTTTGGTTGCGCTATGGCGAAGTCTGGCAGTTGGATGGCGATGGCCGCGCGGTACAGGCCACGCTGCTTTGGGATGTGCTTGACGTCATGCGGCAGGCGGGCCTCTGGCCACTGGCCCCTTCTTTGGGTGTTGAAGCGACGTGGCCCGGCCCGCTGACAGCGGACGGCCTTCGCCTTTCCCCGTCAAATCCACGGGAAGGTCGGGAAAGTCTGGAACAGACGCTTCGGATGCACAAAACCTTGGCCGAGTTTGACGATCCCGGCAGCCTGTCCCATGAGGCGCTGATGGCGATGCCCCAGCGCGACCATTGGCACCCCAAGATGATGTGGTATGGCCCCGCGGGCATCGGCACGACCCGCGGACTCGACGGATTTGTCGATGGCCATCAATTGCCGTTCCGCATCGCCTTTCACCGCCCACAGGGCAGCTTTGACGCGGTGATGGCCGAACGTGCCCGTAACGGTGCGGGACATTACATCCGCATCGGAGATGGTCCCTATTCGGTCACAGGTGGCTGGCCGTCGGTCTATGCCATGCACAATGGGGCGGGGTTCTGTGGCCTGCCCGCAACCGGAAAACCGGTGTTCATGCGGGTGATGGACTTCTACCTGCATCATCAAGGCCTGATCCGCGAGAATTGGGTGCCAATCGACATGTTGCATCTGTTTGGCCAAATGGGCGTCGACTTGCTGGCGCGGATGGTGCGCCAGAAGGTCAATTAGCGCCCCTCAACCAACAAAACCCGTGAAAGTCTGCCCAACACACTATGGCGAATCCAAGCCAAACGATCATGACCAATGCAGTGATGCCTGAGCGCTGATGCGTTTCCCCCCTGCACTGCTGCCAAGGCTCCCGCTCACGTTTCCCGGAATGCGCGTTGAAAGTAATCTGTGAAGGGTTGCAGGAGATAAGCGAGTGGGGTGCGGTCCGCAGTTTGGATGAAGGCCTCAACCGGCATGCCGGGGAGGAGGGTTTGGTCGGAGATCTTGTTCATCTCGCCCTCGGCCAGCACGATTTCGGCGCGGTAGTAGGTTTGGCCTGTGCTTTCCTGGGTCAGCGCGTCGGGAGAGACGAGGGCGACGGTGCCAAAGAGTTCCGGCGTGGTGCGGGCCGAGAAGGCCGGGAAGACCAAGCGCACACGTTGGCCCACATGCACCTCATCAATGTGCAAGGGTGATATTTGCGCCTGAATGACCAACGGCCGATCTTGCGGTACGATGGACAGCACGGGTTCGGCGGCGCGCAGCACAGCGCGTGGAGTCGTCAAGTGCAACCCCAGCACAACGCCTGCCACCGGGGCGCGAATGTCCAGCCGGTCGATGCGTTCGGCCAAGGCGCGGCGGCGTTCGGCCAGTTCCAACTCTTGCGAGCCGATGTCGCGCAACTGCTGGCTGGCGTCTTCGCGGCGGGCGGCGGCGCGGCGCAGAATCTCTAAGCCCACCTCGGTCTTGCGGCCCTCATTGGCGGCACGACTGGCGGTGAGTTCGCCAGCCATACCCATCAGGCGGGCCTCTTCGCGTTGCAGGGCCTGCACGCGGCTGCTTTGCGCCAGGCCGCGCGCCAGAAGGTCCTGTTGATCGGCCAATTCTGCGCGCAAAGAGTCCAGTTGCAGACCCGCAGCGATGATCTGAGCGTCGATTCCTTCGGTCTGGGCGGCAGTCTGTTCGGCGCGGCGCTGCAACTGTTCGATTTCGCGGCGATGGGTGTCCAGCCGCGCGGCAAAGAGCTTGAGCTGCCCGTCGATCTGTTCGGCCATCTCGGGACTGGTCTTGGCGCTTTCAGCAAGGCCGGTCGGCAGGATGATGGTGAGGGCATCGTCGCGCTCGGCCTCCAGCCGCGCGCGGCGGGCTTGAAGCTCGACCAGTTGACCTTGCACGATGGCCAGTTCTGAGATCAGCGCCGCCCCATCGAGCCGCAACAGGATGTCCCCCGCAGCGACGCGCTGGCCTTCGGTGACGTGCAGGCTTTCGATCACCCCGCCGTCGGGGTGCTGGATGACTTGCCGGTTTTGATCCACCTCGATCTGCCCCTGCGCCACGATGGCCCCCTGAATATGGGTCAGCGCGCCCCAGCCACCAACGCCCACCACAAGCAGCACAATGGTGGCATAACCCATCCAAAGTGCGCCGCGGGCCGACCAGTTCGGGGCGGTCATCGCGCGGCTCCTGCGAGAGGTCCAGTTTGGGGCCCTGGGACAGCTCCCGTCACAGCAGGGCGGGCGATGTCGGCGTGGTTCTTCACCATCTCGCGCAGGACCTGATCGCGCGGACCAAAGGCGCGGCGCGTGCCATCCTCCAGCACCAAGAGCGTGTCGCATTCTTGGATCGCGGCGGGACGATGCGCCATGATCAGCGCAGAACCTCCCCGGTCCTTCAGCGCCCTGATCGCAGCGTTCAGGGCCAGCGAGCCTTCGTTGTCGAGGTTGGAATTCGGCTCATCCAAGATCAACAACACCGGGTCACCGTAAAACGCCCGCGCAAGGCCGATGCGCTGCATTTGCCCGCCTGAAAGCCGCCCGCCGATGGCGGTGATGCGGGTGTCATATCCATCCGGCAGACGCAGGATCATCTCATGCGCGGCGGCGGCCTTGGCAGCATCGACCACTTTGCCGGCATCGGGCGCGGCAAGGCGGGCGATGTTGTCCGCGATGGTGCCATCAAACAGCCGCACCGCTTGCGGCAAATAGCCGATGTAGCCGCCCAGGACATCGGGATCATACTGATCCAGCGTCGCGCCATCCAGCCGGATACTGCCCGCCGCTGGCCGCCACAAACCAATCAAGGCACGGGCGAGACTGGATTTTCCGGCACCAGAGGGACCGATCACCCCCAGCGCCTGCCCCGGCTGCAGCGTAAAGCCAACCCCGCGCAACAGGGAGTTTTGTTCCTGCGGAGAGACCACCGTCAGGTTTTGCACATCCAGAACGGCTTTCGGGCGCGGCAGGGCAGTGCGGGCTGCCTCTGGTGGGACACGCGCCAACAGTTCAGCCAGTCGGGCCCTGCCCTCTCGCGCCCGCACCAGTACCGGCCATTGCCCCACCGCCTGTTCCACCGGTTGCAGCGCCCGCCCCATCAGGATGGAGGCCGCAATCATCGCACCAGGTGACAACTGACCTTGCAACACGAGCCATGCACCCAAGCCCAGAATGGCCGATTGCAGGAATTGGCGGAAGGTCTTGGACAGCGTGGCATAGCCCCCCCCAGTGTCTGAGGCGGATATGCCTTCGGCCAGCGCCACCGAGCGCGCCTCTTGCCATCGCTCAAACGCGGCCCCCGTCATGCCAAGGGCGCGGATCGTCTCCGCCTCGGCTTTCAACAGTTCCGCGATGCGGTCGGCTTGCAGCCCGGCGGTGGTGCTGCGTGCCAGCGCAACCTGGCTGCGCGTTTGGTTCAGGACCGCCACGACCACGATCACCACCCCGCCCGCGATGGCCAAAACCCCAAGCACCGGATGAAACACAAAGATCGCGGCCAAGAATAATGGCGTCCACGGCATATCAAGCACCGCAGCGGAAAGCGGAGAGGACCAGTACCGCTGCATTGCCTCAAGGTCGCGCTGCGCAGCCAAGGCGAGGGGGTCGTCCGGCACCAGCATCTGACGGCGCAAGGCAGCAGAGAACACCCGCCGTTCCAGTGCCGCCTGAAGCCGCACCCCGATCCGCGCCAACACCCGCCCCCGCGCATGATCCAACACGCCCATCGCCAAGAACAGAAAGACCACCAAGCCCGTCAACGCCACCAAGGTCGCCTCGGACCGGCTGCCCAAGACGCGGTCATAGACCTGCAGCATATACAGCGGACCCGTCAGCATCAGCAGGTTGATGAACACCGAAAACACCACCGCGGCCAGCAACAGCCCCCGCCCAAGCCCAAAAGCTGACCGAAGCTCTGCCTTGCCCTTGGCGATTTCAAAACGTCCCATGCCGTGCCGTTCCCCAAACTGCGCCGAAGTCCACTGCCAAAGTTTGGCAGAGCGCTGCTCTATCAATCCTGCGTTTATCGCCAGAGTAAGGCATCGATAGCACAACTGTTGCACAGAATGGAGTTATGGGAGTGGCACGTCCAGCATTTCTATGGCGCAATGTGTTACAATTTTTATCCAATGCCCCAAAAGCGATGAGGTCTGTCATTTTTCTTGGTCAATCCGGGAGTTATGGATGCAACAATCAGGCGAACGCAGCCTATCCTTTCCAGGATACCTTCTGCAATTTAACCGGTGAAGATTCCTAATTTAAGAAACTCTGCACGGTCTGTTCGCCCATGGGATCCTCTGCCCAAAGGGATGCCGGTTCTGCGCTTGGCCAAACGCGCGTTTTCTTGAGCGATCCAACGACAGATTGACAAGAACGCCGGCCGAGCATGACAAAGGTCGGCGACGATGTTTACTCATGTTTACATATTGTTATATGCGAATTTGATTATGCGTGGTGCTTTGGCGGACCTGGCATCTGGTCCATCCTGTTTTCCTGAACCACATAGGGTTCCGCACAGATTTCCAGCGACCAGTGTCAAAGTGACTTTAAATAAGGTAAACTCCAACGCCGCAATAAACCCGGATCCAGCACAAGCGAACGCCGTGCGCCCCTTGTGCTCTCTCGCCTGAACGAAAGACTAGGCGAGCAGCCAAATATCCGCTAACGTTTTGGCGATAAGTCATTCACCTGCATCTGATCTTCCTGATTTTACCTAAGCTGATTTCGGCCAAATGGAAGGCAGTTCTGGGTGCGGTCCGTAAAATTCACAATGTTTAACGAGGGAGCTCCGTGCGATGCCCACTATCTTTGGTACTGAAAACAGTGAGATTCTGAACGGTGGGACCGGGTCGGATGACATCTATGGGTATGGCGGGAACGACACCCTCAATGGCAACGCGGCGAATGACTCCCTCTACGGCGGGGCGGGCAACGATTCGCTGGTCGGGGGCACGGGGAATGATGTCCTCGATGGCGAGAGTGGTGCCGACACGATGGCCGGGGACGCCGGCAATGACACCTTCTTCGCTGATGACCTGGCCGACCGAGTGGTTGGTGGTGCGGGGGTCGATTATCTCAGACTGACTGTCGATGGCCTGACAAGCAACCTGTCGGCGGTCTATGCGGGCGGGGCCCTGACCGTGAACGGCACACAAGTAGCCAATACCGTCGAAGTCATTGAGATGTCCCTCGGCAGCGGCAATGACACGATCAATGCCGGGGCCTTCATGCCTTTGGCAAATGGCACCGGTGGGTATTTGGACGGCGGGACCGGGACCGACACCCTCATCCTCGACTACTCGGTCGCCTCGCCGCAGAGCCTGACGGCGACGCGAGTCGATATCTACGCCTATAGTAGTGGCACGGTGACCTTATCAGGCGGTGCGACGCGCAACGTGACCCTGTCCAACTTCGAGCGCGCGCAGATCACCGGGACGGCGGGAAGTGACATTCTCTTTGCCGCCATCGGCAACAGCACGCTGATTGGTGGTGGCGGGAATGACACACTGACCGGGTACGACGGGGCCGACTCGCTGGATGGTGGGGCTGGAAACGACATTTTGGACGGCAGTTTCTATGCGGGTGCCGACACGATGCTTGGCGGCATCGGCAATGACACGATCTATGCGGATGGACTGACCGACCGTGTGGTTGGCGGCGATGGGGTTGATTTTCTGCGCTGGGATGCAAGCGAAGTGACAAGCGATGTGTCAGCCGTCTTTGCCGGTGGCGCGCTGACGTTCAACGGGACACAGGTCGCCAATACCGTCGAAGTTCTGACGTTAATCCTCGGGAGCGGCAATGACACGGTCAGCGCAGGGGCGCTGATGCCCTTGGCGGACGGCAATGGCGGGTATGTGGACGCCGGCAGCGGGACCGACACGCTGATCCTTGACTACTCGGTCGCCTCGCCATTGGGCCTGACTGCGACGCAGATCGATTTCAACGCCTCAAGCGGCGGAACGGTGACCCTGACGGGCGGCGGATCGCGCTATGTGAACCTTTTTGGCTTCGAACGGGCGCAGATCACCGGGACGGGGGGAAGTGATCGTCTGGTCGGTGCAGTGGGGGACAGCACGCTGTTTGGCGGTGGCGGGAATGACACCATTTCTGCCGATGATCTGACCGACCGTGCGGTTGGCGGCGATGGGGTCGACCTTTTGTACTGGGATGCCAGCGGCGTGACCAGTGACATATCGGCGGTCTTTGCCGCTGGCGCGTTGACGTTTAACGGGACAGAAGTTGCCAATACAGTCGAAGGTCTTTGGATGGAGCTTGGCAGCGGCAATGACACGATCAACGCCGGGGCCTTTATGGCTTTGGCGGATGGCTCCGGAGGCAGCTTGAACGGTGGCGACGGGACCGACACCCTCATCCTCGACTACTCGATTGCCTCGCCGCAGGGCCTGACGGCGACGCGAGTCGATATCTACGCCTATAGTAGTGGCACGGTGACCTTATCAGGCGGTGCGACGCGCAACGTGACCCTGTCCAACTTCGAGCGGGCGCAGATCACCGGGACGGCGGGAAGTGACCTTCTCTTTGCCGCCATCGGCAGCAGCACGCTGATTGGTGGTGGCGGGAATGACACACTGACCGGGTACGACGGGGCCGACTCGCTGGATGGTGGGGCTGGAAATGACATTTTGGACGGCAGTTCCTATGCTGGTGCCGACACGATGCTGGGCGGCATCGGCAATGACACGATCTATGCGGATGGCCTGACCGACCGCGTGGTCGGTGGCGATGGGGTCGACCTTTTGTACTGGGATGCCAGCGGGGTGACCAGCAGCGTGTCAGCCGTCTTTGCCGGTGGCGCGCTGACGTTTAACGGGACAGAGGTTGCCAATACCGTAGAAGCTCTTGCACTGACCC
>JAIYDR010000038.1 GCA_027487395.1 Rhodobacter sp.
AAGGGCATCGCCCCGGCCTGCGCCAAAGCCGCGTCAAAATCATCCCCGCTCAGGTTAAAGCCAATCCGCATATCGGTTTCGGTCTTCTCCAAGACCGTGGCCGACAGGTCAGCCGAGAATGCGATCACCTCTCCCACTTCCACCTTCCGCAAGGGCTTGGCCAAGGCACGCCAACCCGTTGCCTGCGGTTCCAACAACGTCACCTCAACCTTCGCCCGCGCCTCGCCCCTTTGGCGAAGGCCGGTCAGGCGGGCGGGAATGACCTTGGTGTTGTTCAACACCAGCCGATCCCCGGCGCGAAAGATGTCAATCAGATCATAGACATGCTTGTCGGTGATCCGGCCCCCTTCGGCCAGCAGCAGCCGCGCATGGGTGCGGGGCCGCGCGGGGCGGGTGGCAATCAGCGCTTCAGGCAGGTCAAAATCAAAATCCGTCAGTTTCATTCGCCGGTATCACCAAGTTTTGGGGCCGGACCGCGGAACACGTCGCGCAGCAGGCCGGGGGTCAAAAGCGACAGGGGATTGACCGATACTTCGGGCCGATCCGCCGTGCCGCGCAATTCGTAGTTAAAGCCAAAGACCCCCTCCCCCCGCCGGGTGATGGCCGATCCGATGCCATTGACCAGGTAGACCGGCGAGATCACACCCTGCAAGGCCAGCCGTTTTTCCGCACTGCTATAGACCCCATCCATGGTGACCCCGAGTGAGGCCCCGATCGCCGCGCCGTTTTGCACCTCAACCGCGCCGGGGGTGATGATCAGATCGCCGCGCACGTCCGAAAAGAACAGCCCCTCGCCGTTCAACTGGTCAAGGATGCCTACCACCGACACTGCGTTCAACAGCTCCGCCAGCACCGGGGCATCGACAACGCGCAGCCCACTCATGCCAACACGGCCGGTGTAAGTGCCGCGCCGTTCGCGCGGGGTCAGGGTGAAGTCGAGCGTACCGCCACGGGCCGAAGCAAAGATGCCCGCCGCCGCCAAGACGCCGCCCGCGTTCGAGGATTGTACGCGGGCCGCCGTGCCATTGCGGCTGGGGGCAAGCGTCAGGTCCACCGGCACAAATCCATTGACCGAAGCGGTAAAGCCGCCATTCAACCCGCCCAAGGTGGACAAACTCCCCGACAGGCCCGTGAGGCTGATCCCGTCGGTGACGATCACCCGGTCCAGCGCCACCGCGATGGGCCGACTGGAGGCATCGCCGCCACCTGCGCCATTCCCGGCAGGCAGTCGGCGCAGGTCCACTTCGCCACCTGTGATCGCAATGGCCACCGCGCGGCCTTTGCCTTGTCCCGTCAAGCGCACCGCGCCCCGAAACCAATCGCCGATGCTGACGCGGGCAAACTCCGCCCGCTCTAGCCCGCCGCCCTGAACCACGGTGACAGAGCCTTCGGCGTCAAGCCCCGGACCTGACAATGTCAGACGGTTGATACGGGGGGGGGTCGAGAGGGAGGCATCCACTTCAAGCCGCCCCAAGGTCGCAACAGGCTTGATCCACCCTGTGCCGGGAATAGCCAGCGCGATGCGGTTCAGATCCGACACCAAGGACAGCGTCGCAGGTGCGCCTTTGGGCAGGGTGATGGTCACCTGTGCTGACCCTTCGCCCTGCACCACGCCATCGGGCAAGACGATGCCGAATTCGCGGGCCGACTCAGCCGATAGGCGCACCGTGCCTTCGACACTGGCAGGTTCTGGCACCTTGCCGAAGGGTTGCCAGAACACCACGTCAAAAGGCACCGTTCCCACCGTTCCTGGCCCCGTCAGCCGCAACCCCCCAGAGTCGACAAAGACCGTGACATCGGGGGCCGCGACGACCTTGCCGGGCACGATCTTGTCCGACATGAAATCGGTGATCTTGCCCTGCATCTGATAGGTCACATCCTCGGTGTAGATATGTGGCTTCAAGGGAAAGCGCAGCACGGCGTCAATGGTTGCCGTGCCCGTGCCGAGATCTGCCGGGCGCCCCGCCTTGGTCAGAAAGCCAAAGGGTGGCTCATCCAGCAGCGACAGCGCCGCCGTCACGTCCGAGCGGGTTTTCAACTGCACCTCGGCCTGTGCGAATTTGCGGGTGAAATCCAACACCGAGAACACAGTGCCCGACATGTCGATATCGCCGCCTTTGGGCGCTTTCACCTGGCCGGAGTTCAGCACCATGGTGAAGGTCTGGCCTTCGACGGTGGCATAGCCCGTGCCATTCACCACGGGCGGCAAGGTGTTGATGAACCGCGCCACCCCGTCTGAAAAGTCATAGCCCAAAGACAGCAGCGGCTCTTTGCCCGGACGCACTCGGACGGCCGCGCGCACATCGGTCAGGGTGCCGTCAAAGACATTCTGCGCCAGCCAATCCCGCGTCATCGGCACCAGCCGCAAGGGCCAAAGTTGCAACAACCGGTCATGGCGGATTTGGTCTACGACGGTATCAAGCGAGACGGTCCAGCCGTCCTTGCCCGCACTCACCCTGCCGCGCGCATGCAGGCCGTGGGGGCCATCCATCAGCGCCAATTGTCCGATGTCCAGTGTGAACGGGTCCAGCCGCAGCCGCACATCCAACGCGCCCGAGGTAAAGACGACAGGAGATTGAAACAGCCCCTCGGGGTCAACCTCGGCTTCGGAAATGGCGACTTGGGTCAAGAAACTTGCGGGCAGCACTGCCCCCACCGGCCCGGTCAGAAAGGCCCCCGTGGCGTCCTGCATATAGGCGTGGCCCGTGGCCTTGAACCGCAATGTCCGGCTTTCAACCTCGAGCGCCGAGAAGTTGATCCGCGCGCGGGCGGGGTCAAAGCCGATCTCCATCATCGCGCGGTCAAAGGCGATGGGCATGACACCGGGGCGCGGCAACAGGGCACCGGGGCCCAGCGTCAGCCGCCCGTTCAGCGCGCTGATGCCCGTCGCCCCAACGGTCGCCGCAAGCCGCCCTGAGATTGGCGCGTCCAAAACCGCAAGCGGCGACAAAGGCCCCGCCTGCACCGCAAGGTCCCGGGCGGCCACGCCGTCGACGGTGGCGGTCAGGCGGGCATTGCGGCTGCCCTTATTCGACACCACCACCAGATCGGCCTGCCCCGTCGCGGCCCCACTGCCCGCCAGCGTGACCGAAAGCTCTGCCGCCACCGCGTCCGGGCGATTGTCGAGCCGCAAGCGGCCATCGCCGATCTGCCAGACCCGCCCTGCCCGTGCATCGCTGACGGTCAGGCTCAGGGCATCGGCCTCAATGGTCGTAAGCTTGGCCAAGACCGGCAGGGCGAAGACATGATCCAGCACCGCGAAAAGATCGGGGAGGGATCGGATCGCTGGCCCCGCCTTCATCTGGCCAAGGGCAATATCAAACTGCCCGTCCAACCCGCGCTTGACCGTGATATCCCCGCCTTGCAGATGCACACGGCTGGGGCGCACCTCGCGCGCCATCAGGGCTGAAAGGTCCAAGGTAATCTCGGTCTCTGGCAAGATAAGCAGCGCCGCGCCGCCGCGTTGCAACAAACGCAGGTCCGACAGGCGCACCACCGGCTGCCAGCCTTCGTGCAGCCCGACCGCAATGCCACCTACCGATACAGCGCCTTCGGGCAAGGCCGGATCGACCGCGCGGTTCATCCGCGTCTCAACCTCAGCCACCATCCAGACCGGCAGGCGCAGCATCACGCCCCCTGCCGCCGCAATCGCCAGCCCACCAAGCACCAGCATCAAGGTCAGAACGATCAGACCGAACCCGCCGCCCACACGCGGCTTGCGGCGATGGTGGGGTTTGCGCTTGGGCGGTGCAGAGGCAGCAGGCGCAACGACCGAGGGCGTAGGGTCAGCGGCAGGGCTTTCGCCTGCCTCCGTCCCTTGCCCCTCTGCCTCGGCCTTTGTCATGCGTGCCGCCATCCTGTCCGGTTCTTTCGCCGGATTGCCTTTATCTTTGCGCGAAGGCAACTAGAACCGGAACAGGTCCGATCAAATCACCCTGAATAGCATAGGAGCAGCCCATGATTGCCCAAGGCGACACCGCCCCCGATTTCACCCTGCCCCGCGATGGCGGCACCTCTGTCACCCTCTCGGCCTTTCGCCCCGGCAAGGTGGTGCTTTACTTCTACCCCAAGGATGACACCCCGGGCTGCACGCTGGAAGCGCAGGATTTCACCGCCCGTCTGGCCGATTTCACTGCCGCAGGCTGCAGCGTGATTGGCATTTCCAAAGACAGCGTTAAGGCGCACGACAAATTCTGCAAGAAGCATGGGTTGTCCATCATCCTCGCCAGCGATGAGAATGGCACGACCTGCGAGGATTACGGCGTCTGGCTGGAGAAAAGCATGTATGGCAAAACCTATATGGGCATTGAACGCACCACGGTGTTGATCGACGGCACAGGCACGGTGGCGCGTGTGTGGAACAAGGTCAGCGTCAAGGGCCATGCCGATGAGGTGCTGGCAGCGGTGCAGGCGCTGTGACCACGCTCGCCCAAATGGCGGTGGAGGTTTTGACCACCGCCGATGGTCGCGCCAAGACTGCGCTGGGGCGGCGGCATGCGGCGGCATGGTTTGCCGCGCGTGCTGCGGCGGAACCGATTGCCATCGGTCGCGCCGACCCGCCGCTGTGGCCCGCGCGGCCAGACCAGCCCGAACTCCTGGCGCCCAAAGACATGCCCCGTCGTCGTCCCGGCACTTTGCCCGGACGGCTCGCGCTTTTGCATGCCGTGGCGCATATCGAACTGAACGCCGTGGACCTGCATTGGGACATCATCGCCCGCTTTGCCGATCATCCCATGCCGATGGGCTTTTATGACGATTGGGTGAAGGCGGCGGATGAGGAATGCAAGCATTTCAACCTCGTCTGTGATTGTCTTGAGGCGATGGGCAGTCATTACGGCGCCCTGCCCGCCCATGCTGGGATGTGGCGCGCTGCGGAAGACACCAAGGACGACTTTTTGGGCCGTCTAGCCGTGGTGCCCATGGTGCTTGAGGCGCGGGGATTGGACGTCACCCCCGGCATGATCGATCTTTTCCGCAAGTCGGGTGAGACACAGGCGCTGGAAGCGCTGGAAGTGATCTATGCCGAGGAAGTTGCCCATGTCGCCTACGGCTCGAAATGGTTCAACTGGCTTTGCGGGCGCGACGGGCTGGACCCCAAAGAGGCCTTCCACGCCCTTGTGCGGCGCTATTTCCACAGCACACTGAAACCACCTTTCAACACCGAAAAACGCGCCGAGGCGGGCTTGCCACCGGATTTCTACTGGCCTCTGGCCGAAGGGCAAGACCCCGCCGTGGACCCGTTGCGTTAACGCAAAACCCACCCAATCGGCGGGTTTTCGCCTAAACGGGGGGATGTTTCGGCAGGAATCCACGGCCCCCGGTCAAATTTGTTGCGACAAGGCGGGGGCGTGGCTAATCAAGGGGCGCCGTCTCCCGGGCTGTGGTCCGGGCGTATCCCAGCAATGAACGGACCCGCCACCCGTGCTTTCGCGTATCGCCCACCGGATTCACCTGACGCTGGAACGACAGCTGCCTGAACAGCGGCTGTTCCTGAAATCCGATACTGAGACTCGCTTCATCCGGCTTAGGCCGGGCACACAGGCGCTGGCGATTGCCGGAATCGGGTTGATCTTCGGTTGGACCATCCTCGCGACCGCTGTCATCTTGATGGATTCGGTCAGCGCAGGCACCAGCCGCGAACAGGTGCAAATCCGTCAAGAGATGTTTGAAGACCGCCTGAACGACCTTTCCACCGACCGCGATCTGCGCGCGGCAGAGGCGGCGGCGGCGCAGGAACGCTTCAACCTTGCCCTGAAGCAGGTGGCGGAAATGCAGGCGCGTCTCCTCGCGTCCGAAGATCGGCGGCGCGAGTTGGAAACCGGCATTGATGTGGTGCACAACACCCTGCGCCGCACCATCAAGGAACGCGACGAAGCCCGCGCCACCGCCGAAACCGCCACAGCCAGCCTTGCCGCGCAAACCGGCGATGGCCGGTCCGAGGCCAGTCGTAGCCGCGACACCCTTTCAACGCTCTCGATCCTGACCGAAGCCTTGGGAGAGACCGCCGAAGAGCGGGACCAGATCGCAACCGAGGCCAAACAGTCCGAAGATCGCGTGGCCGAGGTCATCGCCGAAAAAGACGCCCTCATCCGCCGTAACGATGCGATCTTTACCAAGCTGGAAGAGGCGCTGAACGTGTCGGTTGAGCCTTTGGATAAGATGTTCTCTGCCGCAGGGCTGGACCCGGACGATCTGCTCTCTGCTGTTCGCAAGGGCTATTCCGGTCAGGGCGGGCCCCTGTCGCCGATCTCGTTCTCGACCAAGGGTGAACCCGCCCCGCCCGAGGAAATCCGCGCCAATGCGATCCTGCAGGGGCTGGACCAGATGAACATGTACCGTCTGGCCGCCTTCAAAGCGCCGTTCTCGATGCCGGTGAATGGGGCGGTGCGCTATACCTCTGGCTTCGGCGGGCGCAACGATCCCTTTGGCCGGGGCTGGCGGCGGCATGAGGGACAAGACCTCGCCGGGGCCTATGGCACACCGATTCTGGCCACGGCCGATGGTGTGGTGACATACGCAGGTTGGGAATCCGGCTATGGCCGCCTGATCAAGATCAAACACGAGTTCGGGATCGAAACCCGCTACGGCCATCTGTCACAAATCCGCGTCAATGTCGGTGATCGGGTATCGCGCGGCGAGCGGATCGGTGATATGGGCAATTCAGGACGCTCCACCGGCACGCATCTTCACTATGAGATCCGGATCGGCGGCGACGCAATCAACCCGATGACCTTCATAAAGGCAGCGAGAAATGTTTTCTAAGAGCCGCATCAACGAGCCGGGCCCCAAAACCGCCGACGCTGACAAGCCCAAGGCCCCTGAGGCAGCAACAGCCAAACCGCAATCCGACTTCACGCCGTCGGCCCCCAAGGGCAAGGCGCAGGCTTCGATCCTGTCGTCGGATCTGACGGTTGTGGGCAATCTGCGGACCACCGGCGACATCCAAGTCGAAGGCACCGTCGAGGGCGATATCCGGGCGCATCTGTTGACCGTGGGCGAAAGCGCCACCATCCGGGGCGAAATTGTCGCCGATGACATCGTGGTCAATGGCCGCGTCATTGGCCGAGTGCGGGGCCTCAAAGTCCGCTTGACCGCCACCGCGCGGGTCGAGGGCGACATCATCCACAAAACCATCGCGATCGAAAGCGGCGCGCATTTCGAAGGCTCGGTCCAGCGTCAGGACGATCCGCTGCAAACCGGGCGTCCGCCGATTGGCGCGCCGATGGGTGCATCTGCGGTCGCATCGCGGGTCGAAGCAACCGAATGATCTGACCTCGATCGGGTCACAAAAGGGCGCCTCCGGGCGCCCTTTTCAATTCCGGGGCACCACCTGCCGACAGAACGGCAAAGACCCAACACAAGGCACCAAGGACCACTCTGTTTGGGGTCGAGGCTTAGGCGACAGGGACATCCGACTGGATCAATCCTCGGCGTTGGCCTCAGCGCGGCTTTTGCCCGCCACATCCATCGCAAGCGTCGCGGCCATGAAGCGATCCAGATCACCGTCCAGCACGCCTTGGGTATCCGAGGTTTCCACCGATGTGCGCAGGTCTTTGACCATCTGGTAGGGTTGCAGGACGTAAGACCGAATCTGGTTGCCCCAACCGGCCTCGCCCTTGGCGGCGTGCTGGGCGTTCACCTCGGCGTTGCGGCGGTCAAGTTCCAGCTGATAAAGCCGCGATTTCAGCGCGTTCATCGCAATCTCGCGGTTCTGGTGCTGCGACTTCATCGAAGATGTCACCACGATATTGGTCGGCAAGTGGGTGATGCGCACCGCCGAGTCGGTGGTGTTGACGTGCTGGCCACCCGCGCCTGAGGACCGATAGGTATCGATGCGGATTTCATTGTCGGGCACAACGATTTCGATGTTGTCGTCCACCACCGGATAGACCCAGACCGAGGAAAACGAAGTATGCCGCCGCGCCGCCGAGTCATAAGGGCTGATGCGCACCAAGCGATGCACACCAGATTCCGACTTCAGCCAACCGTAAGCATTCGGCCCGCTGATCTTGTAGGCGGCAGAGCGGATGCCGGCCTCTTCGCCCGCGGTTTCGGCCTGCAATTCGACCTTGTAGCCCTTCTTTTCGGCCCAACGCACATACATCCGCGCCAGCATCGAGGCCCAGTCGCAAGACTCCGTCCCGCCCGCGCCTGCGTTGATTTCAAGGAATGTGTCGTTGCCATCGGCCTCGCCATCCAACAGCGCCTCAAGCTCTTTGGCGGCAGCCAGATCGACCAGCGCTTTCAGTGCAGCCTCAGCCTCAAGGATGATGTCCTGATCGCCCTCGGCCTCACCCATTTCGATCAATTCGACATTGTCGCGCAGGCCGCTGTCGATCAGCTTGAAGGTGGAAACCGCGTCCAAAAGCGCCTGCCGTTCGCGCATCAGTTTCTGCGCCTTGGCCGGATCATTCCACAAATCCGGCGCTTCGATCATCGCGTCGAATTCTTCCAGACGGTGCGGCGCGGTGTCCCAATCCATCCGCTGACCAAGCAGTTTCAGCGACTTCTTGATCGCTTCGACATTGTTCAGCGTTTCGGCGCGCATGACGGATACCTCGGGACTGCGACAGCGGCACGGCGGCCGATTGGGGCGGGTGATAGCGCGGGGCGGGCGGACGGGCAAGAGGCGCGGCCTCTGCCCCGCTGCCCTTAGTAAAGCCCGCCCGAGGAAAGCGTGCCGAAATCCGCCTGTTTCGGGATGATCGCGGTTTCCCCGGTCGAGGTGGTGACCGTTTGACCCGCGTCATTCACATCGGTTTCGCCATAATCAAACAGCGGCAGGTTTGAGCCCATGGCAAAACCGCCGTCGATGATGGTGCCAAGGCTGGCCATGGCCTCTGCGCCGTCGCGGAAGTATTCCGACACGACGTTTTCGCCCGAGGCCTCATCGGGCAGCAAGGCACCGGTGAAGCGGTCCAGATTGACGAAACGTCCCCCCGGCGGCACGCGGAAATCGGTCCCGCCGTATTTCTTGATGGCCGTGGTCATGAAGCGCTGGAACACTGGACCGCAGAGCCCCCCGCCCGACACAGACCCAAGGCTGCGCGGCTGATCATAGCCGATGTAGCAGCCTGCCACGATGTTGGAGGTGTAACCGATGAACCAGACGTCCTTGGCCTCGTTCGTGGTGCCGGTCTTGCCCGCCACTGGCACCGGCAGGTTGATCCCCCGCCCCGTGCCGCGCTGGATCACGCCCTGCATCATTGAGGTCAATTGATAGGCCGTGATGGCATCCATCACACGCTCGCGGTTGTCGGTGATGCTCAGCCCTTGCCCCGGCGGCAGATCGACCGTACCGCAATCTTCGCAGACCCGCGCGTCATGGCGATAGATCGTGCGACCAAAGCGGTCTTGCACGCGGTCTACAAGGGTGGGTTCCACCCGTTCGCCGCCGTTGGCGAACATGGCATAGGCCGCAACCATCTTGAACAACGTGGTCTCCTGCGCACCCAAGGCATTGGCGAGGAAAGGTTTCATCGGGCTATAGACGCCAAAGGCATCGGCATAACGCGCCACGGTCTCCATCCCGATTTCCTGCGCAATCCGCACGGTCATCAGGTTTCGGGATTGCTCAATCCCGGTGCGGATCGTGGTCGGCCCGTAGAATTTGTTCGACGCGTTCTTGGGCGTCCACAGCCCTTGGGCCGTTTCCACCTCGATCGGCGCGTCGATGACGATGGTGCCGGGGGTGAAGCCGCTGTCCAAGGCTGCCGCATAGACAAAGGGTTTGAAGCTGGACCCTGGATG
>JAIYDR010000286.1 GCA_027487395.1 Rhodobacter sp.
GGGGAGAGGGTAGGGGTGAGAGAGCGTGCAAAAGCTAAGGGCCGGAGGTTTCCCCCCGGCCCGTCGTCCTATCGTGGCCCTGAACCTGTCGCGAACATATCAGCCCGCCAGCGCCTTGTTCAGATATTCATCGACCTTTTCCAGATAGCCCATCGTGGTCAGCCATTTCTGATCCGGGCCTACCAGCAGCGCCAAATCCTTGGTCATCCAGCCATCCTCGACCGTCTGCACGCAGACCTTTTCCAAGGTGGTGGCGAAATTCATCAGCGCGGCGTTGTCGTCCAGCTTGGCGCGGTGCTTCAGACCACCGGTCCAGGCAAAGATCGACGCGACGGAGTTGGTCGAGGTTTCTTTGCCCTTCTGATGCTCACGGTAATGGCGGGTGACGGTCCCGTGGGCGGCCTCAGCCTCGACGATCTTGCCATCGGGGGTCATCAGAACGGACGTCATCAGGCCCAAAGAGCCAAAGCCCTGTGCCACGGTGTCGGATTGCACATCGCCGTCATAGTTCTTGCAGGCCCAGACATAGCCGCCCGACCATTTCATGGCAGATGCGACCATGTCGTCGATCAGGCGATGTTCGTAATGGATGCCTGCGGCCTTGAACTTATCCTCGAATTCCTCGGCATAGATCTTGGGAAACAGGTCCTTGAAGCGGCCATCATAGGCTTTCAGGATGGTGTTCTTGGTCGAGAGATAGACCGGCCAACCCTTCAGCAAGCCATAGTTCATCGACGAGCGGGCAAAGTCGATGATGCTGTCGTCAAGGTTATACATGCCCATGTAGACGCCAGCGGAAGGCGCGGAATAGACGTCCTTTTCGATCACCGTGCCATCATTGCCGACGAATTTCATCGTCAGCTTCCCTGCGCCGGGGAAGTGAAAGTCGGTCGCGCGGTACTGATCGCCAAAGGCATGGCGGCCAATCACAATGGGTTTGGTCCAGCCGGGGACCAGACGCGGCACGTTGCGGCAGATGATCGGCTCGCGGAAGATCACACCACCGAGGATGTTGCGGATGGTGCCGTTGGGCGATTTCCACATCTGCTTGAGGCCGAATTCCTCAACCCGCGCCTCATCCGGGGTGATGGTGGCGCATTTGACGGCGACGCCGACTTCGCGGGTCTTGTTGGCAGAGTCGATGGTGATCTGGTCATTGGTGCGGTCCCGCTCTTCGATCCCCAGATCGTAATAGAGCAGGTCCACATCCAGGTAGGGCAGGATCAGCTTTTTCTTGATGAAGTCCCAGATGATCCGGGTCATCTCGTCGCCATCCATCTCAACGATGGGGTTTGCAACCTTGATCTTGGTCATGTCCGGCCCTTTTCCAAGTTGGATTCGCTGGCGCGGTGCATAGCGCATCGGGGCTGGCTTGGGAAGCGTTGTATGCAACGGCATACCGAAATGTCGCGGGGGTGGCTGGCCGAAGAAGCGGGGGTTTCACACCCCCGCACCCCCGTGGGATATTTGAGCAACGGGGAAGGGGAGAGGTCAGGATGCGAAGAACGGCGTTACCCTTGCGCGGACCCAGTCCCAGAGGCGAGGTGCGCCTTTGGCGATCTTTGATCCGACCCGCGCCTCAAGCTGGGGCAGGGTGACGTTATAGGTGATCCAGGTGCCGCCGCCCGATTGCAGATTGGCCATGACGGGCTGCACGCGGTCCAGGGATTTGGCAAAAAGGGCGTCGGGGGACTCAGCCGCCTCAAACTCATCCCAAAGCGCGCGGAAGCTGGCGGCTTGGTCGGGGGGCAGCAGGCCGAAGATACGGTCGGCGGCGCGTTGCTCGGCAGCTTGGGTTTCCGCACTGGCATGGGCTTGGCCGTTGGCCGAATGGATCGGCACGTCGCCCACGTCGATTTCGACCAGATCGTGGATCAAGAGCATCCGGATCACGCGGGTGATATCGACGCCGGGGCCAGCTTGATCTGCCAGCACCATTGCATAAAGCCCCAGATGCCACGAATGCTCGCCCGAGTTCTCGCGCCGTGATCCATCGCAAAGCGTGGTGGCGCGCAGCACGGATTTCAGGCGATCCGCCTCATTCAGAAAGGCAAACTGCGCGGCCAGCCGGTCAGACGGCAGCGCGGTCAATGCCCACCACCGCCATATGGCGCTGGCGGAGCCTCACCCTGCCCGCGTTTGGCGGCGAGGCTGCGGTTCAGGAAGTCTCGCCCGCGCTTTTCGGCAAGACGGACGCGGATGGCGGTCATGAAAGCGTCTTGCGTGGTGGGGGACATATCCCCCAGCACGCGGGCGACCTTTTCGAAGAAACGGTCGTCGTCCAGTTCAATCTGTGCGTCGAGCACGTCCTTCGCCAAGGCATCCGCCAGATCCTCGACCACGCCCATCTCAGCGCGAGCCTTCGCCCAGACGGCGGCGGACATAATCCGACACCGTGGTGATCATCGGCTTCATATGCGCCTCTTCGTCCTTGAAGAAGTGATCGGCCCCTTCCACCTCGGTATGGGTGATGGTGATGCCCTTCTGCTCATGCAGTTTCGACACCAGAACCTTGGTGTCTTTCGGCGGGGCCACGCGGTCCGCCGTGCCGTTGATGATCAGGCCGGACGAGGGGCAGGGGGCGAGGAAGGAGAAGTCATAGAGGTTCGCCGGCGGCGCGACCGAGATGAAGCCAGTGATTTCCGGGCGGCGCATCAGAAGCTGCATGCCGATCCATGCGCCAAACGAGAACCCCGCCACCCAGCAATGCTTGGCGTTCTGGTTCATCGATTGCAGGTAATCAAGCGCCGAGGCGGCATCGCTCAGTTCCCCGATGCCTTGGTCATATTCGCCCTGAGACCGCCCCACGCCACGGAAATTGAACCGCAGCACGGTGAAGCCCAGATTGTAAAAGGCGTAATGCAGGTTGTAGACCACCTTGTTGTTCATCGTCCCGCCATATTGCGGGTGCGGATGCAGCACGATGGCGATCGGGGCGTCACGGTCCTTTTGCGGGTGGTAGCGTCCTTCAAGACGGCCCTCGGGGCCTGCAAAGATCACTTCGGGCATGTGTTCGGCGCCTGTCTTTCCCGGCTGGCGATTGTTGACGTTTTCGCTCAACCAATTTAGAACCATTCCAAGGCGCGCGGCATGATCGTGGCCCGGAGTCGGTTTCAGGTAATGGTCCGATATCCCCGCGTCAATGGATTTGGAGTGTGCGGGTCATGAAACTCTCGACCAAAGGACGCTATGCGATGGTCGCTCTGGCCGATCTGGCGCTGGCTGAGGCCGCGTCGGGCGGTGATGAGCTGGTCTCGCTGGCCGCTGTCGCCAAGCGCCAAGACATCAGCCTGCCCTATCTGGAGCAGTTGTTCGTCAAGCTGCGCCGCGCCGGATTGGTCGAGGCGGTGCGGGGGCCGGGAGGCGGCTACAAGCTGGCGCGCAGCCCGGATGCGATCCGAATCTCAGACGTGATGGAGGCGGTAGAGGAAACCGTTGACGCGCTGCACACCGGGGCCGGGGTGTCGGGCGGGGTCTCTGGCACGCGGGCGCAAAGCCTGACCAATCGGCTGTGGGAAGGGTTGTCGGCCAACGTCTATGTGTTCTTGCACCAGACCCGGCTGTCGGATGTGATCTCGAACAAGATGGCGCCCTGTCCCGCGGTTCCAGCGCTGTTTCGGGTGGTGGATGAAGATGCGTGATTTGGGCGACGGTTGCCGGCGTCAGAGCGGGGGTTTCACACCCCCGCAGCCCCCGTGGGGTATTTGGGCCAAGATGAAGCCGGGAGGGGTTTGGCTGTGAGTCGGGAGCGGGTTTATCTCGACTGGAACGCCACCACGCCACTGCGGCCTGAGGCGCGGGCGGCGATGGTGGCGGCGATGGATGTGGGGGGGAATGCCTCCTCGGTTCATGCCGAAGGGCGGGCGGCAAGGGCGTTGATTGAGCGCGCACGGGCGCAGGTAGCAGCGGCGGTGGGGTGTAAGCCTGCGGAGGTGGTATTCACGAGCGGGGCGACTGAGGCGGCGGCAGTTTTGGCGCGGTTGCCGGTGGGCACTGTTGAGGTGGACCCGACTGCGCATGATTGCCTGTGGTCGCAGCGCCGCGAAGGGCAGGGTGCGCGGGCGCTGGCTTGGGGTTACGCCAATAACGAGACGGGCGTTATTGCCGAGGCACCTGCACGGGCCGAGGGCGTGCCACTGCTGTTGGATATCGTCCAGGCGGTGGGCAAGGTGCCGTTTTCCTTTGCCTGGTCCGGGGCCGAGATGGCCATCGTCTCCGCCCATAAATTTGGCGGGCCAAAGGGCGTTGGCGCGTTGATCGTGCGGGATGGGGTCGAGATTGCCCCGGTGCTGACCGGCGGCGGGCAGGAAATGGGGCGGCGTGCGGGCACCGAAAACCTGATCGGCATCGCCGGAATGGGGGCCGCAGCAGAGGCAGCGGCGCGGGATGTGGCGGACGGGGTTTGGGACCGGGTGGCCGAACTTAGAAATATTCTAGAAACAGCATTGTCGGCGGCGGATCATAAGACTATTTTTGTCGGAAATGATGCGCCCCGACTGCCCAACACGCTGAACCTGATCGCGCCCGGTTGGAAGGGTGAGACGCAGGTGATGGCGATGGACCTTGCCGGTTACGCCCTCTCGGCGGGGTCGGCCTGTTCCAGCGGCAAGGTCCGCGCCAGCCGTGTGTTGCTGGCGATGGGCTTTGACGAGGCCTTGGCGGCGCAGGCGATCCGGGTCTCATTGGGGCCGCTGACGACCGAAGACCAAGTGTTGCGCTTTGCCGATGTGTGGCTGGCGCAGTATCGCAAGGCCCGCGCGCGGGCCGCTTGAACAGACCAGACCGGGCTTCCCCGGCCGAAGGAGAGACGAGAGTGATGGACGCGTTGGTCGAACAGGAACTGGATGTCCGCGAAGGCGTGGATCGGGAAACCATCGAGACCGTCAATGCGATGGCCGGAAAGTATAAATACGGCTGGGAAACCGACATCGAGACGGAATACGCGCCTAAGGGCCTGTCCGAAGACATCGTGCGCCTGATCTCTGACAAGAACGGCGAACCCGAATGGATGCTGGACTGGCGCTTGGCCGCCTATCGCCGTTGGGTCAAGATGGAAGAGCCGCATTGGGCGATGCTGCATTATCCAGCGATCGACTATCAGGACCAGTATTACTACGCCAAACCCAAAAGCATGTCGGAAAAGCCAAAGTCTTTGGATGATGTGGACCCGAAGCTGCTGGCCACTTACGAAAAGCTGGGCATCCCGTTGAAGGAACAGCTTATTCTGGCGGGCGTCGAGGGCGCAGAACAGATGGGCGAACGCAAAGTCGCGGTGGATGCGGTGTTTGACTCGGTATCCGTTGGCACCACCTTCAAAGCGGAATTGGCCAAGGCGGGGGTGATCTTCTGCTCCATCTCTGAGGCCGTGCGCGAACACCCTGAGTTGGTGAAGCAATACCTCGGCTCGGTCGTGCCGCAGTCGGACAATTACTTTGCGACGTTGAACTCAGCGGTGTTTTCCGACGGGTCGTTCGTTTATATCCCGCCGGGCACGCGCTGCCCGATGGAATTGTCCACCTATTTCCGCATCAACGCCGAAAACACCGGGCAGTTTGAGCGCACGCTGATCATCGCCGACAAGGGATCCTATGTCAGCTATCTTGAGGGCTGCACGGCACCCAAGCGCGACACCAACCAGCTGCACGCCGCTGTGGTGGAACTGGTGCTGCTGGACGATGCCGAGATCAAGTATTCCACCGTGCAGAACTGGTATCCGGGCGACGAAAACGGCCTTGGCGGCATCTATAACTTCGTGACCAAGCGGGCCGATTGCCGGGGCGCGCGGTCCAAGGTGATGTGGACCCAAGTGGAAACCGGCTCGGCGATCACATGGAAGTATCCGTCCTGCATCCTGCGCGGGGATGATTCCCAGGGCGAATTCTACTCCATCGCCATCGCCAACAATGCCCAACAGGCCGATACCGGCACCAAGATGGTGCATCTGGGCAAGCGCACGAAATCGCGGATCGTGTCCAAGGGCATCTCTGCGGGGCGGGCGCAGAACACCTATCGGGGATTGGTGTCCATGCACCCCAAGGCCACCGACAGCCGCAATTACACGCAATGCGACAGCTTGCTGATCGGTGACAAATGCGGCGCGCATACGGTTCCCTATATTGAGGTCAAGAACAACTCCTCCCGCGTGGAGCATGAGGCGACGACCTCCAAGGTGGATGACGATCAGCTGTTCTATTGCCGCAGCCGTGGCATGGATGAGGAAGAAGCCGTGGCGCTGGTGGTGAACGGCTTCTGCAAGGAAGTGCTGCAAGCCCTGCCGATGGAATTTGCCATGGAAGCGCAAAGCCTTGTGGCGATTTCGCTTGAAGGGTCCGTGGGTTAAGAGCAACTCCTTAAGGGTTCTCGCAGGGCCCCGAAAAGGATTTTTGTGGAGAGTGACAATGATCATCACAACGACGCCTTCCGTCGAAGGCCATCCGATTGCGGATTACCTTGGCATCGTCACGGGTGAGGCGATCATGGGTGCGAATATCGTGCGCGATCTCTTTGCCGGGATCACCGATATCATCGGCGGTCGGTCTGGTGCCTATGAGGCGAAACTGGCCGATGCGCGCGAAACCGCGCTGCGCGAGATGCAGGATCAGGCCAGCCGTCTGGGCGCAAATGCCGTGGTCGGGGTGGACCTTGATTATGAGGTGATTGGTCAGATGCTGATGGTTTCAGCCTCTGGAACGGCGGTGCGGCTTGGCTGATCTGCGCCTTTTCGGCAACGGGGTTTAAGGGATGCAGGATGCAATGCCTCGGCCTGAACTGACGCTGACGCCTCCGGCGGCGGCGGCTGTGTGCTTGGCCTATCAGGTCGCGCGTCAGATTCTCGAGTTCGGCTCTGGCGGCTCTACCGTTCTGGCGGGGGATTTGGGGAAAACCATCACCTCGGTCGAATGTGATCCGGCTTGGGCCGCGAAAATGCGGGGGTGGTTTGCCGCCAACCCGCCCAAGGGCGATGTGACCTTGCATGAGGTTGACATCGGCCCCGTCGGCGAATGGGCGCATCCGATTGACGAGTCGGGCAAGGATCGTTGGGCGGGGTATCCTGCTTCGGTCTGGGATCGGCCGGATTTTCAGCAACCCGATGTGGTGTTGATCGATGGGCGCTTTCGCATCGCTTGCCTTTTGACTGTGGCCTTTCGCACAAAAGCGCCGGTGACGGTGCTGTTTGATGACTATGTTTCACGCCCAGCCTATCATGTGGTGGAGCAGTTGTTCCGCCCCATCGCCTTGCATGGCCGCTTGGCGCAGTTCCAGATCCACCCGACCCCAAGGCCGGACCATCCCGAAAGCTGGATCACCGCCAGCTTTCAGCGTCCGCTGTGAGGGTCGGCGCATGACCGCATTTCGCCAAGTTGCCCCGGACCTGCCCAAGAGCCGCCCGAATTGGCGGCTTAACCTGCCTTTGGAAGCGGGAAACGCGCGGGGACATCGTGACGCAGGATCAGAAAGCGGCCTTTGCGGCCCGGATGGAGCGGATCCAGAAGGGCGGCGTGAACACCAACCGCACCATCTTTTTCGGGATGGACGAGGCGGTTTCTTTGCCCAAGGGCGGGGCGAAACAGGCCGTGTCGAAGCGGATCGCCAAAAGCCCTTGGTCCAAGACGGCCAAGCGGCGCGGATCGGCCAAGGAGTTGGTTCTGGCGCTGACTTTGGGCGCTTTGGCCTTTCCGGTGGCCTTGTTGCTGCTGCTGCATCCCTTCGCGGGGCTAGAGGCGTTGAGCGCACCGCTGCCGGGGGGGCCGATCGGCGCCGGCTTGGCGCTTGCCTTGGTGACGGCGGTCATCCTCGGGCTGCGCCGTCCCGTGGCGTTGGTCGCTGCGGCCTGCGGGACGCTGGCGATGGCGGCAGGCTTTCACAATCTGGTCCATGCTGCGCCCGATTTAGTGGCTCAGGTCCTCCCACAAGACTGGGTCAACACCACTTTGGCACAAACCAAGATGGGCACCTTGCGGCCCCTGACCGAATTTCTGACCCTCTGACCGCGTCCGACGCGGCTGAACGCTTCAC
>JAIYDR010000041.1 GCA_027487395.1 Rhodobacter sp.
CGGCACGCCGAAGAACAGGTTCAGCTTGGCGGAGATGCGCGCAAAGAACAGGATGACAAAGGTCCACAGCGCAAAGGCGTTTTCGGCGCCCCAGCTGATCTTGGCAATCACCAGCACTGCGGCGATCAGCAGCATCTCGTGCCATAGGATCGTGCCGATGGCCCGCCAGAACCGTTCGCCCATAGGCGCGAAAGGCGGGCAGTTCACCCGCACCGGGCCCGTCACAATGCCGGACAGGAACGAAAGCTCGATCCAGCCCCAGATGGCAAGGGCCGACAGAAAGGCGATGTAGACGCCCTGCACCGAGGGATCGCCCGCCGTGGAATGCACCCCCAGAACGCCGCCCAGCAGCAAGGGCAGGCCCAGCAGGACCGACCAGATATGGTCGTCTGGCCCACCCAGATCAGCCCGCTTGACCCGCCACAGGATGATGCCTGTGGAAAACCACCACAGGAACACGGCAGACAGGGCGACAATCCATGGGTTCGTCATGCGCGGCCCCCCGGTGAAGGGGGGCCGCACCGGCCCATCGGACGCGCCCATCCGACAGGCCGCACCGCCCTGGGGGCGATGTTCTGTTGCTGCGCGGTCAATACGACGGCTCCATCCGGACATTTGCCGGGGGAGTCGTGTGCTTGACCGGGATCAGGTAAAGGCCCGCAAAGGCCAACAGCGCGCGCGATGAGGCCGCCACATGGGCCAGACGCCCCATGACGCCGCCCTTCTTCTGGGCGCGCTCCATGTCCAGCATGGCAGCATTCATCCGGCGCAGGCCGGGAATCCAGCGCGGGTGGTCAATGTCCAACTCGACCGGGAACACCTGCCGCGCAATTGCGCTGGTCTTGCGGAACACCTCTTGGTCATACCAGTCGATATCCACCCCAAGGGCGTTGCGGAAATCGGTGCGGGCATGGTCACGCACCCACATGGTGGAATAGACCGCCGTCAGAAAGAACCGGATCCACAGCTTGTTGGCAAAGGACGTGGTCAGCTTGGGATCGGTCCGCATCAAGAGCGCAAAGGCCTCGCCATGTCTGAACTCGTCGTTGCACCATTCGCGGAACCACTTGAAGATCGGGTGAAAGCGGTGCTCTGGGTGCGCCTCAAGGTGGCGATAGATGGTGATATAGCGCGCATATCCAATCTTTTCAGACAGATACGTGGCATAGTAGATGAACTTCGGCCGGAAATAGGTGTATTTCTTGGCCTTGGTCAGAAAGCCAAGGTTCACCGCCACACCTGCTTCGCGCAGGGCGTCATTGATGAACCCGGCGTGACGCGCCTCATCGCGGGCCATGTAGTTGAACAACTCGCAGATGTCGGCATTGCTGCCGCGGCGCTTCATTTCCTTATAGAGCACGCAGCCCGAGAATTCGGCGGTGCAGGACGATACGAGGAAGTCGATGAACTCGACCCGCAGGGCAGGGTCCATGCCGTCCCAATCAACCTTGTCCCATTCGGCGTTCTTCTTGAAATGGCCCTTGTTCGGGTCCGATTTCATCTGATTGATCAACGTGTCCCAGGCCTCACGCACCGGTGTGACGTCGATCTTGTCCATCGCGTCAAAGTCGGTGGTGTAAAAGCGCGGGTTCAGCAGGGTGGTTTCGGTCGCCATCGCGGTCGTATCAAAACGGTCGGCGATTTCGGCGTGCAATTCGCCGTGGCTGGTTTCGTCTGACAGGTCTTTCATGCTGCAACTCCCCCTGCTTGCCGCGCCCGTGCGTTCTGCGTCGGGGTGTGGTTGTCCAACTCATCCGAGAACGAGAATTCGCAAAGCTCCATGAAATCGAGATCGCCGGTCAGGCGGGTCCACCAGCGCTCCAGCGCCGAGGCGCGGGTGATGGTGGCGATGCGTTGGGCCACGATCACCTCGCCATAAGCGGCCAGCACGGGCGCGCCATGAACAAGGACCTCGTCTCCCGGATGCACGACCGCGCCATTGTCGAAGCGGACATGGGCGTGCAGGCTTTCAAAACGGTGCGACACCTCGACGGTGCAGGGCACCTCTTCCTTCTGTTTGGTAAAAAGCGGCATGATTGCGGTTCCCTATTTTTTGTCGGTCAACAGCCGTTCGAACGCGGCTTTGTTGTCTTGGCCAAAGGCATAGAGCTCTGCGCTCCAGCCCGTGGCAGGGTCTTCGGCCACAAGGCGGCCGTTATCGTAACGCACCACCCGCATCGGCGGGTTGCCCGGCACGCGCGCCACTTGGCGCGCGCGTTCCATGCCGGATTGGATGACGGTGATGAAACCGCCATGGGGCAGGTCCAAAAGGACCGTTCCGTCAATGTCGCGCACCACAACGGCCTGAGCGCTGACACCTTCAAGGATCAATTCGCGTGCTTCGATCACTTTTCCAGCGGCAGGCACGCCGACATGGGGCCGATCCGTCAGCGCTGAAAAGGTGGCGATGGCAAGGCTGGCCAAGGCCAGCGCCAGCATTCCCAGCAACAGCGTGCGCGGGATCATCTCACGCTCACGGTCAGCGCCGGAAATCTGGGTCAAGACGGGATGTTGCGGCATGCTATCCCCTCCCTCATTCCGCCGCGACGAGGGCGGCATGTGCGCGCGCCTCGATCCGGGGTTCGTTCAGCTTGGCCTGTGCGGCATCTGCAAGCAAGCGTGCGACGCGTCCGGCATCCGGAATGGCACGAAAGGCGGGTTGCGGTTGGCGCAACAGCCAAGGGAGCACATGCGGCCAAAGCACCCCGTAAGACAGGCGCATATTGCCGGAAGTCTGCAAGGCGATGGTGCCATGTCCCGTCTTGGGATCAACCAAAACCGAGGCATTGTCGATGCAGACGAAAGGAATGGTATAGGTGATCGGCAGCGCCGCCCCGATCCGCATGATCACGCGGGCCGAGGTGATGGAGTAGACCGTGGCGCGGGCTTGCATCCAGCCCAGAAAGCGGATCACCAGATACCCTGCCCCCGCCAGGGCCAGATAGGGCAGAAGCCGCGCGATGGACAGCGCCATCCCGCCATCGGCAAAGGCCGCACCCGCGCGCCACAAGGCGATGACGATCAGATAGCCAGTGATCCAATGCAACTTGAACGCGTCACGCGACAAGGTGGCGGCATCAGGGCGGCCTTGCCAGAGCAGATCTTCGCCGGCGGGCAGAGGGGCAGGTAGGCCCGGTTGCGATTCAAAGTTGAAGTCGCGGTCGATATGTTTTTGGTCCGACATGTCAGACCCTCCGTCATTTGGATACGTCAGGGCGGCGCGGGCGCGCGCCGCCCTCCGTGATGTCAGACACCGAACTTGCGGCCCTTGGCGTACATGTAGCCGCCCGCGACATAGCCCGAGATCTTGTCTTCCTCGAGTTTGGTCACTTCGGTTGTCGATTTCGTCGCCGGGATGCCGTCGAACAGATCAGAGGTCAGGGCATTGATCCGCACGCGATCCGCCCAGATTTTTGCCATGGTCATCGGCAGCAAACGCCGCGCGCCAGAGTTCAACTCGACCTCAAGCTAGCGGACCATCTGTTCGGGCACGTCCACCCACATGTCCACGATACGGCCCACGACCTCAAGATCGCCCGCCTGCACCGGCAGACCGCGCGGATCGCGTCCGGCAGAGACCTTCATCGCCTGGGCATGCGCCATCGGCTGGATCTTTGCATGGCCATGGCCATCCAGTTCCGGATTATCGCGCCGCGGCACCCAAGAGGCCGGACCCACACCATCCGCCAGCGGATTGCCGGTTGGCGCATGCGGGAAGCCTTCGGAGACAGCAGTACGGGCAAGCGCGAGGTTTTCACGGCGATGCGCGGTCTCATTCTCGGCCGAAGGGACGGTCACATTGCCTTGGCCGTGTGGCAGGCGGAATGTCTTGGGCTTTGGCACCGGGAAGGGGCCTTGGTTCGGCGCGGCCCGGCCATCTTCGGTCTCAAGCGGATAGCCCTCACGCATGTTTTCGGTTTGCAGGTAGAAGATCAAGAGGGCGAAGAAGCCCCAGAACAGCCAGATCGAAAGGCTGGCAAGATCAAAGTTACCGAAGAAGTTGACACCGACCATTTGGTCCTCCGCTGTCAGGTCGGAAACTCAGCAAGGCCGATATGGCGCTTGCCGGAATCCGGGTCTCGTTGGGTCATGATGCCAAGCCGAACCAGAGGTCCGAGAATGACGAGAGTTAGGAAAAGCAGTCCGATTTCAGTGTGGTAGACAAAGGAATAGCCCAGCGACGCATCGCCCAGAGAGCCGAGCATCCCGGCTGAGGCGGCCTCTGCCACTCCGTCACGCATCGCGCCGCCGATGAAGATGGC
>JAIYDR010000090.1 GCA_027487395.1 Rhodobacter sp.
ATGGCGGCTGTCCCGTCAGAACGGCTGGCCACCGCTTGCCTGTTGGTGCCCAATCTGATGGGGCCGCGCGGATTGACCGCCATGCTGGCCAAGCATGGCGAGGATGTCCACGCCCTTCCCATGCGCGCGCTGAATCCGCTGCCATGGTCAATGGGCGACGTGTGGTTCAACCCGCAGGGCGGTGTCATCGGTTGGCTCGGTCCGGATACGATGGTCGCCCATCTTTACGCCTCGCGCCTGCGCAAGATTCATCTGCGCGGACGCCCCCGCCCCCACAGCTTTCTGGCCGATTTCGCCGCAGAGATTGGCTTTTCATTCGTCGGGGCCTAGCCCCAACCCAAGGATGCGAGACATGGACAAATTCACCACCCTGACCGGCATCGCGGCCCCCATGCCGCTGGTCAACATCGACACCGACATGATCATCCCCAAGCAGTTCCTGAAAACGATCCAGCGTTCGGGTCTGGGCAAGAACCTGTTTGACGAGATGCGCTATACCCAAGACGGGCAGGAAATCCCTGATTTTGTGCTGAACCAACCCGCCTATCGCAAGGCCGAGATCATCGTGGCTGGAGACAACTTCGGCTGCGGGTCCTCCCGAGAGCATGCGCCTTGGGCGCTGTTGGACTTCGGTATCCGCTGCGTCATCTCGACCTCATTTGCCGACATCTTCTTCAACAACTGCTTCAAGAACGGCATCCTGCCCATCGCCTTGCCGCAAGAGGCGGTGGATGTGCTGATGGCCGACGCGAAAAAGGGCGAAAATGCGCGCATGACCGTGGACCTCGAAGCGCAGACGGTGACCTCGTCCGACGGGCAGTCGTTCAGCTTTGAGATGGACCCGTTCCGCAAGCACTGCCTGCTGAATGGGTTGGACGACATAGGCCTGACGCTGGAGAAAGCGGCCTCGATCGACGCATTTGAGGCCAAGAACGCCACTCTGCGCCCCTGGGCCTGATCCGTTCGGCCAAAGCCTTGCAAGGCCGCCGCCCCATGAAGGGACGGCGGCGTTTTCATTTTGAGAGCCATTCCTTCGGATGACGTCTTGGTCGGACTCGAAAAAATAGTTCTTTAGGCTGTAAAAATTATCATTTTGGATGTACAGCTCCTAAAATTTGGCATAAGTGTGGCGTCATTAAGGGCAATGCCATTCCAATTTTGGGGTTTACCAGTGACCGGATGTCAAATCGCGTCTCTTTCCGCCCACCCGGGTCCAGCCTCGGACACTGCGGTCCTTATCCCACGACCTGACTGTGACGCGGCCGAGGGTCTGGGATTTCACGGGGCCTTGCTGCGCCGGGCATCGGGATTTACCTTCGCCTTCTACTGCCTGACCGAGGACAGTCGCCAGCGTCTGCTGCAGGCGAAAGCGCCCAGCGCGATGGCCCACCAGTTTGCCACCCTGCTTGGGCCGGTGCTGCAGGGAGCCACGCCGCTGGTGATCCCTGACCTTCGGGCGGACGAACGCGCTGGGCTTAATCCGCTGGTCATCAATGGCCCACATCTGAGGTCTTTTGTGGGCTTGCCGCTTGTCACGGCCAGCGGGGATGTCCTCGGCATGGTGTGCGTCGCCGATCCCCGCCTGCGCCCCGTAACGCAAGCACAACTCGCCAGCCTGCGCCGTTTAGCTGATGAGATCGCGCTCCGGGTCGAGATGCAGATGATCGCACCACAACCTGCGCCGCACAGCGAAATAGGTACGCAAACATTGGAAACCACCACATCTTGTGGCGGCACAGACACCCGTCACACCGTTTCCGCAATGTTGATGCAATGGCGCGACACCTTCTCCGCGAAATGGCCGCAAACGGATGAATACATACCAAAGAAGGTTGTCACATCAATCAAAAGTAGGCACAATTTGGGCAAGATTGAGGCAATCCGCCGTAATGTGCGGGAAACAGCCGGATCAAGGGTCCCGCGCGACAAGGGAGCCAGCCGGCCGGAAGGTGAGAGAGCAGTGGCTTCACGGCTGTCGGGCGCAATTTTGCGTACCATTTTTGTTATGGCGCTTGTCGCCGCACCTTCGGCGCTTCTGCCCGGGGTAACCAAGGACGCGCAGCAGATGGCGGCCCTTGTGGCGCTCTTTGCCGGGGCGATGACCTTTGTTGAATACAACGCCACCTATCCCGGACTGATCGAATTCCGCCATGCCCCGCCCTTTAACCGCATCCGCTTTGCCTTGCTGGCGGCAACTGTGCTGGTGCTCTGCGTGATCGAGCGCGGCAAGGTCGAACCGACAGCCTTGACGCAGTTTCTGGATGCGGTGGGGTCGCTGGTTGGCTGGTCAATGGATTTCCCTTACAGCCCGGTGCGGTTGGCTACGATGATGTTGGACAATGCCGCGACGAGCGAGCAAATCGCGGTTGTGCGAACCGCTGCCGGTATGGCGTTCTTGATCACCATGGTGACACTGATCTGGTTCGTTCTGACCATGCGCACGGGCAGTTGGCCGTCGCGGCGGGCGGCATTCAACGTATGGGTCAATCTGCCGACCTTTGACCCCACGGTAGGTGCCGACATCATCCGCAGGCTGGATCGGGACGCACGCGTTAACGTGGCTTTAGGGTTTTTGCTGCCATTCCTTATCCCAGCGGTTGTGCGGATTGCGTCAAGCGGGCTGGAACCGTTGGCCCTGACCGCGCCGCAGACCTTGGTCTGGACGGTGACGATATGGGCTTTTCTTCCGGCAAGCCTTTTCATGCGCGGAATCGCCATGGCACGAGTGGCGCAAATGATCCGCGAAAAGCGGCAGGCCGCGGCGATTGGTGCGTCCGATGGGCTACTGCCCGCCTGATCCTAACGCTGGCGGTGCTTTGGCTGACCGGGGCGGCGCAGGCTGAAGACCGGTTGCGCCTTGCCACCTGGAATGTCGAGTTGGAACGTGCTGGACCGGGGCTGTTGCTGCGAGACATCACTGCCGGTCGCGACCGCCAAGTGGCGGCGGTGGTGCGGGGTCTTGTGGTGCTGGATGCCGATGCGGTGCTGCTGACCGGGGTGGATTTTGACCTTGGCGGCGCGGCATTGGCGGAACTTCAGGTGCAACTGGCGGCGGCGGGGGCAGCGTATCCGTGGCGCTTTGCTCTGTCGCCCAATACCGGCGTGGCCACGGGGCTGGACCTTGACGGCGACGGACGCCTTGGCGGAGCACGCGACGCGCAGGGTTGGGGCCGCTTTGCCGGGGCGGGCGGTATGGCGGTGCTGTCACGCCTGCCCATTGCCAAAGATCAAGCGAGGGATTTTTCGGGCTTTCTTTGGGCCGACCTGCCGGGGGCTTTGCTTCCCGTCACGATGGACGGCGCTGCGCGGCGGGTCCAACGTCTGGCCACCACCGGTTTTTGGGATGTGCCTCTCCTTTTGCCCAGCGGGGGGCGACTGCATCTGCTGGCCTGGCACGCCTCACCCCCGGTCTTTGACGGGCCCGAGGATCGCAACGGTCGCCGCAACCATGACGAGGCTGCGTTCTGGCTGCGGTTTTTGTCCGGAGAACTGTCGATGCCCCCGCCTGACGCACCCTTTGTGTTGTTGGGCGATGCCAATCTGGACCCGGTTGATGGCGAGGGCAGACCAGATGCCTTGGCCGCCCTTTTGACATTTGACGGGCTGCGAGATCCACGACCGCGCGGTGCAGCCACCCGCACCGATCTTGGGCACAAGGGCGATCCGGGTTTGGACAGCGCGCTCTTTGATCCGCCTTTGGGGGGATTGCGACTGGACTATATCCTACCCTCTGTCAGACTGTCTGTAATGGCGGCAGGCGTGCTTTGGCCCCCGTCAACGGACCCACTGGCCGATGTGCTCGCCCTTGCGTCGCGACATCGCCCGGTCTGGGTTGATCTTGATCCGGCCGATCTGCAAACCGCCGCCGACCCTACCCTTACTGGGCTGCATGTCGGGGCTCTTCGCTGAACTGACCAAACCAGTCACGCAATTTGGCCTGACGGGCGCTCGCAACGCGCAAAGTCTGACCATCGCGGCACAGCAGAACCACGTCGCGCCCCTCCCGTTGCACCGCCACCACCGCAGCATTGGCGACCCAATCCGCCCGACTGACCTGCTGACCCAACTCTGGCGGCATCTGGACCACAACCGCCGAAAACGGGCCGGGCAGAATCTGCCGACCGGCCGTGGTGGTCAGCCAGACATGCGTGCGTTCGGCCTGAACCAAGACGATATCCTCGGCGTCAAACAGGCGGTTGGCGACACGCACTTGCGCTGGTCTTGGTCCGCTACTCAGGGCTGGTCCAGGGGGAACAATTGCGTAAGCGGCAGGCCCTGATCCGCCCGCAGTCCCGGACGACAACATCCCAGCTGAAGGGGGCAAGGCGTTTGCTTGGGCAGAGGCGGAGACAGCGGGGGCATGGGCGATAAGACGCAGGTCCTTCAGCAGCGAGGGGACTACGAAATGCACGGCGAGCCCACCGATGATTTCCGCCAGCACATAGACGCTGGCAATATCAAGCACGGCTTCGTGGAAGGAGGACACAGAGGCCACCCCCAACGGGACCGCCATCAGGGTGTGGCCCGCAAAACCCAGAACCGCGGCCATCAGAAACAGGCGCGAGGCAGAGACCACGACCTCCCGACCGCGCCGCGCCAAACGATCCGCCCTAAGCAGGGCCAGCACTGGCACCAGCCCCCCGGCCAACACTGCCCCGATCAGCGGCGGAGCATGCAGTTCCAGCGACGATCCCGGGAGGCGATTGTCCCAATTCATCCAGATCACGGCGATGATCCCGGACAGGTACAGACCCATCATCTTGTGATGACGCAGAAGCTGCACCACCTCACCCGGCATCAGGACCATTTCATCATGGCTGAAAAGACGCAGCCGCAGCCGACCTGCCACCATCAAACACTCCACCTCACACCCGAAACCAAGGTGGACCTTTCGGCCGCCCGGTCAAGCACGTCAAAATCGCGGTCAGACCAGACCGTTCTGCCGGAGCCATTCTGCCACCACGGCATCGCGGGAAGAGGCCACCCGCACCACATCACCATTGCGCAGGCGCAGCGCCCGACCGCGGCCGATCCGGGTTGTGCCAACCACTGCCGCCCGCGCCACCCAATCGGAGCGATGCACCAGGATGCCAAGCTCTGCAGGCAAAAGGTCAATCAGGTGCGTCAGCGGTCCTTGGGTAACGCGGGTGCCGTCCGAAGTGACGACACGGATCACGTCACCATCCACCCCGATACGGATCAAGCTGTCCGCGGTAAGGTCGTGGTCGGCCAATCGCAGCGGGGCCGGGGGCATTGCGACTTCGGGCTTGTGGATCAGATCGAGAATGCTGCGATAGGCCCCCCCACGCACGTGCGACAGGATACGCGGCAAAAGGACATACATAACGACCGCCGCCGCAACCTCGATGATCACGAGATAGAATCCGATCTTCATCAGAACCTGACTGACCGAGGCCGGAGGGTCGCCGTAAAGCCAAGGGCTCAGCGCCTCTCCGAAAAGAACGGAACAGCCAACGGTGATCGCCAAAATGGCCGGAAAGGGAATGATTTGTCGCCCAGTGCGACGCAGCGTGATTCGGCCAATCACCGCGACCGACGTAAAGAGCACAAGCACGCCGAACAGAACCGTCGCGCCATAGCCCATCACCTTCAACTCCAAAGGCACCGCGTCACGCGCACTATTGGCATTGGCGACGAAGACAAATGCGACGATGAGCGCATAGAACAGAAGCAAATACCGATGGAGGGCGATCCAAAGGAATTCTCGGTCGGCCAAGGGGATCACCTCCCCCGTCAAAAGCCGGAACTGCACGGGTCCCGCCACGCTGTCTTTTGATTCTCGACTGTCCAAGCGCCCCACCAACCCAGACCAAAAACGTATCAACAATCAAAAAAGCAAGATACTAATCAAAAGTGTAGTTTCCGCCCATCCTCGGCGAAGTGTGTCTGTCGCGGACACCTCTGGCAGGGCGCTTGCCCGCGGGTGCTTGACCCAAACCGGCCAAGGGGCTAGGCCACCAGCCGACGAAATCGCAGCATTTCAAGGAGCCGATCCGTGGCAAACCCCTCTCTGCTTATCCTTGCCGGTGACGGCATCGGCCCCGAAGTGATGGCCGAGGTGAAAAAGATCATCGGCTGGATGGGCGCAAAGCGCGGCGTCCATTTCGATGTCTCCGAAGATCTGGTGGGCGGCTGTGCCTACGACAAGCACGGCACACCGCTGCATGACGATACGATGGCAAAGGCGCAGGCCGTCGATGCCGTGCTCTTGGGAGCTGTCGGTGGGCCGAAGTACGACAACCTTGACTTCAGTGTGAAACCGGAGCGTGGGCTGCTGCGCCTGCGCAAGGAAATGGACCTTTATTCCAACCTGCGCCCCGCGCAGTGTTTTGACGCGCTGGCGGATTTCTCGTCGCTGAAAAAAGACATCGTCGCCGGTCTGGATATCGTGATCGTGCGCGAACTGACCTCGGGCGTCTATTTCGGCGAACCGCGCGGGATTTTCACCGAAGGCAATGAGCGTGTCGGGATCAACACCCAGCGCTACACCGAATCCGAGATCGCCCGCGTCGCGCGCTCGGCCTTTGAGCTGGCCCGCAAGCGCGGCAACAAGGTCTGCTCGATGGAAAAGGCCAACGTGATGGAATCGGGAATCCTGTGGCGTCAGGTCGTGCAGGAAGTGCATGACAAGGAATACCCCGACGTCCAGCTTTCGCACATGTATGCCGACGCAGGTGCCATGCAGCTGACCCGCTGGCCCAAGCAATTCGATGTCATCGTGACCGACAACCTGTTCGGTGACCTGCTGTCGGATCTTGCCGCAATGCTCACCGGCTCTTTGGGCATGCTGCCCTCGGCCAGCCTTGGCGCACCGATGGCCAACGGCCGCCCGAAGGCGCTGTATGAACCCGTCCACGGCTCTGCCCCCGACATCGCAGGCACGGGCAAGGCCAACCCCATCGCCTGCATCCTGAGCTTTGCCATGGCGCTGCGCTATTCCTTCGACATGGGCGATGAGGCGGCACGGGTCGAAAAAGCCGTGGAAACGGTGCTGGCCAATGGCCTGCGCACGGCTGATCTGATGGGGCCAGAGGGCGGCGTGCCGGTTTCGACTGCGCAGATGGGCGATGCAGTGATCGCCGCACTGGACGCCAGCCTGTGATCTGAACCACAGCGGGTGGTGAGGGCGAGATTTGTCGCAAACTCCGTGTGAAGCCTGTGTCAGGCTTTGCACGGATGGCATTGACGCGGCTTGGTAGAAAAGGGAATAGGGGCATCATACCCGCTTATCCCGAAAGCCAGACATGCCGGTCAGTTCTTCAAACCTGCGCGGCGCGCTTTTGTCGCTCGCGTCTTTTGGCGTTTACGCCACGCATGACGTGCTGGTGAAGTTTCTAGGCGGTAGCTATTCCCCGGTTCAGACCATCTTCTTTGCTGGGCTCTTGGGCTTTCCCTTGATGACCATCATGCTGATGAGCGACCGAACCGATGGCAACCTGCTGCCTAAACACCCGTGGTGGACGGCGATTCGGACAGTTTCGGCGGTCGCGACAGGTCTGGCAGGATTCTATGCCTTCTCTGTCCTGCCGATGGCGCAATGCTATGCGATCTTCTTTGCCATGCCGATCCTGATTACGCTCTTGGCGATCCCGATCCTTGGCGAACGGATCGGGTTTCGGCGGGGTCTGGCTGTCGTGGCGGGCCTTGGCGGCGTGCTGATCGTGCTGCGCCCCGGAGAGGTGGATTTTGGTCTTGGTCATCTGGCCGCCCTGTCGGCGGCGACGACGGGCGCGCTGACCTCGGTCATCGTCCGCAAGGTCGGCAAGGCGGAACGGGCCATCGTCTTGATGCTCTATCCCATGGTGGCGAATTTCGTGCTGATGGGGCTGGCGTTGCCCTTTGTCTATGTCGCGATGCCGGTGACCCATTTTGGCGGGATGGCGTTGATGGCGGCGCTGGGCCTGATCGGCGGTCTGCTGTCCATCGCGGCCTATCGTTCGGCCCCCGCCGTGATCGTGGCCCCGATGCAGTATTCGCAGATCATCTGGGCGATCTTCTATGGCTGGCTGTTCTTCAACGAAAGCATGGACCTAAACACCGGGATCGGCACGGCGGTCATCATAGCCTCGGGAATCTATATCGTCCTCCGCGAGGGCACGCCCACTGTTTCTTCGAATCGTCCGGTGCTGGAAAACCGCTCGCGCTTTGAAACCGGCATCCTGCCGCGCACCAGTCTTTGGACGCGGGTCATTGATCGAAATCCGTCACAGGATTGAGCACCTTCCCCCCTTGCAAATGCCGCGCCGTGGGTTTAACCCCCTGCCCACGGTCGGAGCGTAGCGCAGCCTGGTAGCGCACCTGCTTCGGGAGCAGGGGGTCGGAGGTTCGAATCCTCTCGCTCCGACCAATGTCCCGCAAAATCTTGAGCCTTTGATGTCGCGCTTCTGAACGCAGACTTGCGCTTGGCCTTTTCCCATAGGCAAATTGCAGGCAGTGCCGAGACACCGTCTGGAATCGACACTTCTCCAGCTGGCCAAGTTTAACTCAGTGGTCGGCATTCTTGGTGCAGTAACCACAACAATCTTCGGCGGGATTTTCGTAAGCCGCCTGAAGAAGGGCGGTGAACGCAGGGGCGTCCATATCTGCCGCTCATGCGATTGGGCCGTGGTCGCCTCGATTTCGGTCGGCCTTTGCAAATCGCCAGAAATCCTCTTCAAGGTCCCAAACTTCCGGGTTGTGATTTTCTCCGTGAAACTCGCACTGTTCGCGTTTGCCCTGTCTCACAGGATACACAGCCGCTTGGGCAAGGTTCTTGTCCTGTTCCATCAATCTGCTTTGGCACGTCCCATGCTTACTCTCTTTTGAACAATCTGCCGCACGCCCAGTTGGCAGCGGGAGAGCGACATACCTTGGTTTTTGCGCCAGACTAAGGGCATGTGAAAGAATTCGTCTGGTTGAAAACCCTTCGGTCCATCAAGTGCCAACGAAGCCACCAGCGCGGCGAGGTTGTGATGCGCCAAGCAACCAGACCATCGTAGGCACCAGCAGACGGGGCAACGAAACGGTTTACGGCGCGATGTCGGAGTTCACCTGCAGGCCAAACCTGTTGGACTGGATCGCGTGAATTCCCCTGGCCTTTGGAATGTCAGATCACCTACCGCCCCCGCCAGACGCTTTGGATATAGGCCGCCGTCATCAGATCAAGATGCGCTCCACCGCCGTTCTTGGCGACGGTGATTTCATCGTCAGAACGTCGGGTGAAGTTGCCTTTGTCCAGATCATAAAAGTCGGCGATGACATCCGCCTCGGTGATGGCACCCGAGGCAATGGGGTCACGCAACTCGCCGATATGGTGAATGGTGGTGGCGCGGCTGTCCACAAAAACACGGGCGCGGGTCATGGCGGCATCATCCACTTCGCGCATATGGGGGGTATAGGCCCCGATCAGGTCCAGATGCTGGCCGGGTTGCAGCCACGCGCCCATCACAACCGGAGTCTTGGACATGGTGGCGGTGCAGATGATGTCGGCCTGTTTGACCGCTGCCTCAAGGTCCGGGGCCACCGTCACGCGCGGGTCTGTCGCCATCGCCAGCGCAGCGGTCGCAGACCGGTTCCAGACGGAAAAGCGGGCATCGGGGAACAGGCTGGCATAGGCCTGCACCATTGAGCGTGCCACATTGCCTGCACCGACCAGCAGGATGTTGCGGCTGTCCCGCCGCGCCAGACGGCTGGCGGCCAACAACGAATCCCCGGCCGTTTTCCATTTCGTCACCAGATGGAAATCGACCAGCGCCGACAGAACCCCAGTTTGGTCGTCAAACAGGTTCACCACCCCGTTGATTGTGGGCAAGCCGCGCGTCGGGTTATCGGGCATGATCACCGCCACCTTGACCAGTTGCGCCAGCCCGTCGATCCAAGCCGCACGGTTCAGCAGCGTGTCCTTGCCGCGATAGAGGAAGAGATCATTGATCTCGGCCCTTGGAAGGCGGTGCCCCGCCTCGAACGCGGCCACGAGCCCCGCCCAATCCATCAGCACCTCGGCCTCTGGTCCGATCATCTCTACGCTCATAGCCCGGCCTCCTGATCTGTGAGCAGACCCTCGGCCACCAAACGGCGCGCCCAGCCCTGCCATGTCTCAAACTGATGCGTCCGCCAACCCCGGCGGGCAGCGGCGGTGATGTTGTCGGCACGGTCATCGGTGAAGAGCAGCCGATCCGGCGCGATGCCGCAATCTTGTTCCACCATCTCGTAAATCCGGGGATCAGGCTTGATCACTCCCATCTCACCCGAGACATAGCATTTGTCGAAATCCTGCAAGAAATCCATCTTCGTCACGGCATCGGCAAAGCTGTATCGTCCGAAATTGGTCAGCGCGAACACAGGCACGCCCTTGGCCCTGAGCGCGCGTTGCAGGCGGATCGACCCGTCGATGCGCGGACTGGCAAGCTCGATCCAGCGGTCATACCACATCCGCACCTCAACCGCCCAGTCAGGGTGGCGCGCCGCCCAATCGTAGATGGTTTCGCGGAACAAGGCACCTTTGTCGATCAGCTCGTTCATCTGGTTCAGATCAACGGCGGCAAACAGGGCGCGGCGGCGGTCCTCTCCGAGCACGCGGTCATAAAAGGCCTCAGGCTGCCAGCGGGTCAGCACATTGCCAATGTCAAAGATCACTGCCTCGGGGATCACCTGTCACGTCCTTCTTTCGCCGCGTCTCTCGCCACAGCGTATAGAGCCCCGCGCCGATGATCAGCGCAATCCCAAGCCATGCTGTGTGGTCAGGGAAGGTGCCGAAAATGAGCACGCCCCAGATCACAGCCAAGGGCATGGAGGCATATTCAAACGGCGCAACCAAGGCGGCTTCCAGCATGCGATAGGCCTGAGATACCATCAGCCCGCCGATGGCAACAGCCAAGCCTGTGGCGAGGAAGACCGGCCAATCCGCCACATGCGGCCAGACCCAAGGCCGCAGCAGGAACGCGACCGAAGGGTCCGACGACCCGGACAGATGCCCATCCCCTACGGTCAGGCCCATGGTGGTTGAGACCACAATGAAGGCGCATTGCACATAGAACGACAGCGTGACCGCACTTTCCGAGTCTTTCATCCGCCGCGTCATCATATGGCTGGAGGCATAGCAAAAGGCCGAGATCAGCACCAAGAACGCGGCGGGCTGCACCTCCCCCTGGAACGGACGCACCAGCACGAGGACGCCGAGCATCCCCACCACTACCGCCGCCCAACGGCGGGGGCCAACGGTTTCGCCCAAGACGACCACCGACATCGCCGTGACGATCAGCGGCGAGACAAAGGCAATGGCCACCGCATCGGCCAAGGGCAGGGCGGCAAGGCCCAGAAAGTAGGTCACGTTCGACACCATGACGAAAGCGACACGGATCAGGTGATCCTTGCGCCTTTGCGTGAGGAATTGCCGGAAACTTCCGCCTGAAAACCAAACAAAGCCAATCAGGAACGCCATCCCGATGCTGGCACGGATCAAGATGACCTGATGCAAGGGGTAAGCCCCCGACAGCGCCTTGATCGCCACATCATTGATCGACAGCGTCGCCGATCCGCCAAGGGCTAGCAGCAGGCCGGCAAGCGTGGAACGAGGGGCGAGGCGAGGCGTTGTGGGGCGCATGGTGCGCTTAATCTGGGCGGGGCGGTCTGGCGCGTCTGTCCTTTACGCGACATCGAACCAGTCAAACCCACCCTGCCGCTTGCCCCCGTAGGCCCCCCACCGCTAGAAGCAAAGACAAGACCAGACTGTGAAAGGCCGCCCTGATGTCCGCACCCAAACCCGTTGTCCTGTGCATCCTTGATGGTTGGGGGCTGTCCGACACGCGCGAGCATAATGCGCCCGCCTTGGCCGATGTGCCGACCTTCAACCGGCTGTGGGCGAACTGCCCGCATGCGACGCTGGTGACGCATGGCCCGGATGTTGGCCTACCCACCGGGCAGATGGGCAATTCTGAGGTCGGCCACACCAACATCGGCGCAGGCCGCGTGGTGGCGATGGACCTTGGCGCGATTGATCTGGCGGTCGAAGATGGGTCCTTTGCCGTCAACCCGGCGCTTCTGGACTTTGCCGCATGCGTCAAGGCAGCGGGGGGTGTGGCGCATCTGATGGGTGTGGTGTCGGATGGCGGGGTGCATGGCCACATCAGCCACGTCATCGCCGCCTGCCGTGCCATCACCGCGCTGGGCGTTCCCGTGGCGCTGCATGCCATCACCGATGGGCGGGATGTCGCACCCTCATCGGCGGCACGGTTCATGGCAGACTTGGTCGCCGCACTGCCCACGGGTGCGCGGGTGGCAACGGTCACAGGTCGCTATTGGGCGATGGACCGGGATACGCGCTGGGACAGGGTGCATCGCGCCTTTGATGCCTTTGTGAACGCAAAGGGCGAACATGCCCCAGACGCCAATGCCGCCGTTGCCGCGTCTTATGCCAAGGGGGAAACGGACGAATTCCTCGCCCCCGCCGTCATCAGCGATTACGCCGGGGCCAAGGATGGAGATGGCTTCTTTTGCCTGAACTTCCGTGCCGATCGCGCGCGTGAGATATTGTCGATGCTGGCGGACCCGGCCTTTGACGCCCATCCCACCGGCCCCCGCCCTGCATGGTCGGCGATGCTGGGGATGGTAGAGTATTCCTCGGCCCATAACGTCTATATGGCGACGGCTTTTCCGAAACGCTCGCTGGTCAACACGCTTGGCGAATGGGTGGCGGCGCAGGGCAAGACCCAGTTCCGTCTGGCCGAGACCGAGAAGTATCCCCACGTGACCTTCTTTCTGAACGGCGGGCGCGAGGTGCCTTTTGCAGGCGAAGACCGCTTCATGCCGCAATCGCCCAAAGTGGCGACCTATGACCTGCAACCCGAAATGTCAGCACCCGAAGTGGCCGATCAACTCGTCGCCGCGATTGAACGAGGATACGATCTGATTGTCGTCAACTTCGCCAATCCCGACATGGTCGGCCATACCGGCATTCTTGATGCCGCGATTAAAGCGGTTGAGGCGGTGGATCATGGCCTGTCGCGTGCAGTAGCCGCCTTGGAAAAGGCAGGTGGTGCGATGATCGTCACCGCTGACCATGGCAATTGCGAACAGATGTGGGACCCGGTGACGAATGGGCCGCACACCGCCCATACGCTGAACCCGGTGCCGGTGATCCTTGTCGGCGGTCCCACCGGCGCAACCTTGCGCCAAGGGCGGTTGGCCGATCTGGCGCCCACTTTGCTGGCGCTGATGGGTTTGCCGCAGCCGGCGGAAATGACCGGGCAAAGCCTGCTGCAATGATCCTGCGCGCCGCCGTCCTGCTGTGCTGCCTTGCCCTGCCGCTGCGGGCAGAAACGGTGGCCGATCAGGCGGCGCGGGCCGCAGCGTCACTGGTGCAATCGGTCGAGGCGCTGCAAGCCGCCGAAACCGCCAAGAACCGCGTGGCCGCCCTGACCACCACCATCCGCGCCTATGAGGATGGCCTGGCCGCATTGCGTGAGGCCTTGCGCCAAGCGGCCTTGCGCGAAGCCGAATTGACCCTGCGCTTTGATGCCGAACGCGACCGTATTGCGCAACTGACCGGAGTTCTCAGCCAGCTTGAGGCCGCTCCCGGCCCGATGCTGCTGCTGCACCCGTCAGGCCCTTTGGGAACCGTCCGGTCAGGGATGATCCTTGCCGATGTTACCCCGTCCCTGCAGGCCGAAGCTGAACGCCTGCGCGGCGAACTCAGCGAATTGAAATCGCTGCAAGACCTGCAAATCTCAGCCGGGGGCACCCTCAGCCGGGGCTTGGCGGCGGCGCAGACAGCGCGCACGGCACTGTCACAGGCAATTTCCGATCGTACCGAGTTGCCTCGCCAATTCACTGAAGACCCGGAGGCGCTGAAGAACCTTTTGGAAAGCGCCGATACACTGGATGCCTTTGCCGCAGGGCTGGCCCCCACCGCCCATGACACCGAAGATTTCGCTGCCGCCAAGGGCCGTCTGCCACTGCCCGTCATGGGCACCCTGCTGCGCGCCAGTGATGAGGCAGATGCCGCAGGTGTCAGCCGCCCCGGCCTGACCTTTGCAACCCGGCCCCGCGCCTTGGTCACCGCACCTTGGCCTGCCACTTTGCGATACCGGGGGCCGCTTCTGGACTACGGAAACGTGATGATCTTGGAACCCGGCGGGGGCTATCTTCTGGTTCTGGCGGGCCTCGATACCGTATATGGCGAGGTCGGAGAGGTTGTTGCAGCGGGCGCGCCGCTTGGGTTGATGGGCGGGGATGACCCGGCGGCAGCGGATCTTCTGGCCTTGGCCAAAGAAGGTGGTGGCGCGCGCGAGACGGAAACGCTTTACTTGGAACTCAGACAAGGCGCGGACCCGGTTGATCCGGCGGAATGGTTCGCGATGAGGAAGGAATAGTCGGGAATGAAGAAGTTCGTCATCGCTGCGTTGTGTGGCAGTGTCGCCGGGGCACTTGTGGCCACCCAGCTTGCCGGGCCGATTTTGGCCCAGGAGGCGAAGCCCGAAACCACAGTTTACGAACAGCTTGACCTGTTCGGCGACATCTTCTCGCGCATCCGCGGGCAATATGTCGAAGAGGTGGACAGCCAAAAGCTGATCGAAGCCGCGATCAATGGCATGCTCACCTCGCTTGACCCGCATTCCAGTTACATGCCGCCGGAAGATTTCAGCGACATGCAGGTGCAGACGCGTGGCGAATTCGGCGGTCTGGGCATTGAGGTCACGCAAGAAGACGGCTTCGTCAAGGTCGTCGCCCCGATGGACGGCACCCCCGCCGACAAGGCCGGGATCGAAGCGGGCGATTTCATCACCCATGTGAACGGCGAGAGCGTCCAGGGCCTGATGCTGGACGAAGCGGTAGATATGATGCGCGGTGAGGTCGGGTCCGAGATCATCGTCACCGTGGTGCGCGAAGGCGTGGACGAACCCTTTGACGTGTCGATCATCCGCGACACCATCAAAGTCACCGCCGTGCGGTCGCGCGTGGTGGGCAAGACCGTCGTGCTGAAGATCAACACCTTCAATGACCAGACCACCCCCGGCCTGAAGGAAGGGATGGAGAAATCCATCAAAGAACTGGGCGGGATGGAAAACGTCAACGGTTTCGTCGTTGATCTGCGCAACAACCCCGGCGGTCTGTTGACCGAAGCGATCAGCGTCGCGGATGCTTTCCTTGACAAGGGTGAGATCGTCTCGACCCGTGGGCGGGAGGCTGCAGATGGCGAACGCTTCAATGCCACGACCGGCGATGATGCCAAGGGCAAGCCCATCGTGGTGCTGATCAACGGCGGTTCTGCCTCGGCGTCAGAGATTGTGTCTGGGGCCTTGCAGGATCATCACCGTGCCATCGTGGTGGGGACGAAGTCTTTCGGCAAAGGCTCGGTCCAGACCGTGGTGCCGCTCCGGGGCGAAGGCGCGATGCGTCTGACCACGGCGCGCTATTACACGCCGTCGGGCCGGTCAATCCAATCCTTGGGCGTGATGCCGGACATCGTGGTCAACCAACCGCCGCCGAAGACCCCCGAAGAGTTGGAAGCCGAGGCGAAATTGGCCGAAGACGAATCCCGCATGCGGACCGAAGCGGATCTGCGCGGCGCGATCAGCAATGATTCCATGACCGAGGATGAAAAGCGCCTTCTCGAAGAAGAACGCACCAAGGTCGAGGAAACCGCCAAACTGCGCGACGAGGATTACCAACTCGCCTATGCAGTGGACATCATCAAGGGTCTGGCCATCGGCGCCACGCCCGCGCCGTAACCGAAAAGGACGGGGGGCCTTTGCGCCCCCCGGATCACCATGACCATAGACCCCGCCACCCTGCCCTACCGCCCCTGCGTCGGGATCACCCTGATCAATGGAAAGGGCGAGATTTTCGCCGGCCAGCGGTTAGATGCCACCGTCGCCGCATGGCAAATGCCACAAGGAGGCATTGATGCGGGCGAAAACGCCCGCGACGCCGCGTACCGTGAGTTGTGGGAAGAAACTGGCGTCACGGCAGATAAGGTGGCGTTTCTGTCCGAATCCGCCGATTGGGTGACCTATGACTTGCCGCCGGAACTCTTGGGCAAAGTCTGGGGCGGCGCCTATCGCGGGCAAAAGCAGAAATGGTTCCTCTTCCGTTTTACCGGCAACGATGCCGATATCCGCATCGACAGTGAACACCCGGAATTCGCGCGCTGGCGCTGGATTGGCGCGGCGGACATGGTCGCATCCATCGTGCCGTTCAAACGCGCGGTCTATGAGGCGGTGGTGGCAGAGTTCCGCCCCCACCTTGCGCCTTAACTACTGGGCCGCAACCGCAGCCCCGGCCACCATGTCCTGCACCATCGGGATGACTTGTTCGCCGTAAAGGCGAATCCCCTCCATCAGCGTTTCATGCGGCATTGGGCCGGTCGCATATTTCATATCAAACCGCGTGACCCCCAGCGCCGTCACTGCATTGGCGATCTTCTTCGCCACGGTTTCCGGGCTGCCGACGTAAAGCGAGCCGTGCTGGATTTCCGCCATGAAGCGTTCCGCCGTGGTGGGCGGCCAGCCGCGCTCCCGCCCGATGCGGTCATACATCGCGCGGTAATGCGGCCAAAGCTGCTCTGCCGCCAACTCATCCGTCGCCGCGACATGGCCGGGGGAGTGGATGCCAATCGGCTTCACCTCCCGCCCCATCTGCGCGCAGGCGCGGTGATAAAGGTCGACATAGGGTTTGAACCGGCGCGGATCGCCGCCGATGATCGCCAGCATCAGTTGCAGGTCCTGCCGCACCACCCGCACCACCGATTCCGGGCTGCCGCCCACGCCCACCCAAACTGGCAAGGGCGTGGACAGCGTCGGGAACACCCGCTGGCGGCTCAGGGCGGGGCGGATCTGGCCCTGCCATGTGACCTCAGGTTCGCGCACCAGACGAGCGAAGAGGTCCAGCTTTTCCTCAAACAAAACCTCGTAATCTTCCAATGCGTGGCCAAACAGCGGGAAGCTTTCGGTGAAAGACCCTCGGCCCACAATCACTTCGGCCCGGCCATTGGACAGGGCGTGCAAAGTGGAAAAACGCTGAAACACCCGGATCGGATCATCCGAGGACAGCACCGTGACGGCGGAGCCCAGCTTGATCCGGCTGGTCCGCGCGGCGATGGCGGCAAGAACGACTTCGGGGGCCGAGACAGTGAAATCCTCGCGGTGATGTTCGCCGATGCCGATGAAATGGATGCCCACCTGATCGGCCAGCACGGCCTGATCGACCACGTCGCGCAACACCGCATCTTGCGGCTTCATTCGCCCATCTGCGCCCATCGCGGTGTCGCCAAAGGTATCAAGGCCCAGTTCGATCTGCATGGCAAAGCCCTTTCCTGTTGGCCTCAAGATAGGCCGCAAGCCCCGCGACCGAAACCCCCAGCCGCGCAGGGAAAGGGTTTACCCTTGCACAGCCCTAGGCCACATCCCGCGCCAGCAATTGCCCGCCAGGGCCGCCTGTGACCTCAAACCGGCTGATCTTGCGAACAAGGTCTGACAGCTTGGCGCTGCCATAGGTGCGGGTGTCGAAATCCGGGTTGGCTTGGGTGATGTATTGCCCGACCTGCCCCAGCGAATACCACTCGCCTTCGGGGTCAATCGCGCGCATGGCGGCGATGATCAGCGGGATGGCCTTTTGCGGCGGCTCTTTCGCGGGGCGGCCCTGCGGTTTGGGTTCTGGCTTGGCCGAGACATCGCCTGCCACGATCACCACGGGTTCTTCCGGCAAGTCATAGCCGCCAAGGTTCTCAACATAGATGAACCGCTTGCAGGCCATGCGGAATGCCTCAGGCGTTTTCTTCTCGCCAATGCCGTACACATCCAAGCCCTGTTCGCGGATGCGCGCGGCGAGACGGGTAAAGTCACTGTCGGAACTGACCAACACAAAACCATCAAACAACGCTGAATGCAGGAAATCCATCGCCGCGATCACCAGGCCGATGTCACTGGCGTTCTTGCCTTTGGTGTTGGAAAACTGCTGATCCGCGACAAGGCCAAGCGAGGCCACTTTCTTGGCCCAACCCGCCAACCGCTGCGCCGACCAATCGCCATAGATGCGGCGGACGGAGGCCTCGCCCAAGGAGGCGATCTCTTCAAAGATCGCCTCGGCATGGCTGGAGGGCACGTTGTCGGCATCAATCAGCACGGCAAGACGGGGGGCGCGGGGGTCGGGCATGGAAACTCCTGTGTCCGCACCGTCATGCCGCAAAGCTAGGCCTGCGGAAAGGCAATTCGGCGCTTAGGCCACCAGCGCGATGGCCTGTGCACCCAGCACCGCCAGTGCCTGATCCGGCGCGATGCCCAACAAAAGCCCACGCTGGCCCGCATTGATCCAGACCTTGGGCGCCCCACAAGCCGCCACCTCAATCGCCGTCGGCACCACACGCTTCTGGCCAAAGGGACTGATCCCGCCCACTTTATAGCCCGTCAGCTTTTCCGCCTTGGCAGGCGGCATCATGGCCGCCGCTTTGCCGCCAAAGGCCGCGGCCACCCGTTTCATCGACAACTGGCGGTCCGAGGGGATGACACAGCAGGCGGGCTTGCTATCCACTTCAACCATCAAGGTCTTCAGCATCAGCGCCGGATCAATCCCCAAGGCCGCTGCGGCTGCCAACCCTACAGCCTCGGCAGTCGGGTCATAGTCATAGGGGTGCAGCGTCACCGCCACCCCCTTTGCCGCCAGCATCTTCAAACCTTGGGTCGAAGCCACGGCCCCTGCCCCCTTCCCCGTTGCTCAAATATCCCAGGGGGTGCGGGGGACTGGTCCCCCGCTCTTTGCCGAAGGGGCTTGCCCCCAGCTTGTGGTCAATACACCACCACCGCTCGGATCGACTCGCCCTTGTGCATCAGATCAAAGCCTTCGTTGATCCGCTCCAAGGGCAGGACGTGGGTGATCATGCTGTCGATCTCGATCTTGCCGTCCATGTACCAATCCACGATGCCCGGAACGTCGGTACGCCCACGCGCG
>JAIYDR010000248.1 GCA_027487395.1 Rhodobacter sp.
TCCGCCACCGGAGACCAAAAACGCACCGCCACCCCAAATCAGGCCATCCGCGACGGCGCCGACCACATCGTCGTCGGCCGCCCGATCTGGCAGGCCAAAGACCCCGCCGCCGCCGCACGTGCGGTGATTGCGGAATTGCCCTGACGCTTAGAGACCACAAACGGCAAAGGCCGCCCGCAAAAGGGGCGGCTCGCCATGTTCAACAAACCTCAAACGTGTTGAACACGCTTCAGGTACTGCGCCAACTTGCCAACCTCCGCCATCCATTTGGCCAACAGCGCAGGGTCGTGCGGCGCAGCGTGGACGCCTGCGCCGATCTCGCCCGACAGCACGGAATCTACCGCCAGCGACACCGGCACCGACACCAGACGCGCCATTGCGGTGCCACGGTCATCGCCCCAGGCGTCCATGGCCCATTCCTCGTGCCAGACCACCTTGCCGTCCCGCTCGGCCTTCAGGGACACGAACAACACCACGCGGTCAGGCTCGCCCTCGTCATAGGAATTCTCGGCCCAGAAGCTTGCGGCCATCTCGGCCAGACGCGCATCGCCTGCGGGGCCTTCCAGCGTTTCAATCTCGCGGAACACGGGAGTCCAGGCCTCGGCCCAGCCATTCAGGCGGATGGTGCCACGCACGAAGTTCTTGACCTTCCACGCGGGGTCAAAGTGATAGTCATCCATGAACGGATAGCTGTCGCGGTTGGGGTAAACCTCAAAGCTTTCCGGTTCCGGCAGCGACGCATCATAAGAGGTGATCGCATCCCACGGCCGCGCCACCTTGAATTCCGCGAAGTTCTTCAACGACCGCGAGGGCGAGCGCAGCGCCTTCAGCACGCCCAGCGGCGACCATGAGAATTTGTAACGGAACGGATTGGCGATCTTCGGCACGCCGCCGCAATAGGAGGTGAAGGACAGCACGTTTTCCGCATCAAAGGCGTCTGATGCCCGATACCGTGCCACCAGATCATGCGCCATTAGATGGTCAATACCAGGGTCCAGGCCCACTTCGTTGACCGAGGCCAGACCCTGCGCCTTGAACGCCGCATCCAGTGCGCGCATTTCCGGCGCGATATAGCTGGAGGAGACAAAGTGCGCGCCCTTGTCTAGGCAAACCTTGGCGATGCCGACATGCTGATCCGCAGGAAGCATGGAAATTGCCACGTCGCCGGGCTGCAAGGCCGCCGCAAGCGCGGTCAGGTCATAGGCGCGGATGTCGGTGGTCAGATCGCCCACAGCTTCACGCGCCTTCTCAACCGTGCGGTTCCACACCACCATCTTGTGGCCCGCGCTGATCAACCGCCGCAAACCCGGCACCGATGACAACCCCGTGCCGCACCAATGAATCGTCATTTCCGCTCTCTCCCGCAAAAATCTTCGAAGACTTTTGCAAACTCCTTCGAAGGAATTTGCTGTTCGCCCTCACAGCGTCGCGCTGTGCCGGTCATAGTCCGTCTTGGCCCGTGCCCAGACTCCTGCCGACAAGTCGGTCAGGGTCAACAGGCTGGGCAGCAGTTGTGCCGCATAATCCTGACTGCTTTCAACCGGCAAGAGCGAGGGCAGGTTGTCGATCGCCGTCACATCCAAGGGCGGCGCGTCGTGCACCCGCAATGCTGGCGCGTCCCAATCGGTCGCGCGGTCATAGACCTTGATCGGCGAGAAATCTGAGGTCGGATCGCAGGCGATATCCCCGATCACCGTCAGCTTGCGCGGATCGGTCTTGGCCGACGCCGGAACGAAGACCGGGCACCCCGGACGCGCGAGGATGCAGTTCAGGAAAATCTCATGCTGCAAGACTTCGGGAAATGGCCCGCCGCTGGCAGTTTCGGCCATGTCCCATTTGGTGACCGCCACATCCATCTGCGCGCACAGGTCCGCAGCCCCGGTGCCGACACGGCCCAAGGCCCCGATGACGATGGCGCGGGGGCGGGTCATTCCGTCAAGCTCGGCGTTCAAATCCGCAATCAAGGCCGCCTTGCCCGGATATTTCGCCACCGGCCCCGCGATGCCGCCACGCTGTTGCGCGGCCCAGCATTTCAGCGCCACCGCCGCTCCCGCGAACCCGGCCCAATAGCCAAAGGCTGCGACTCGGCGGCCGTCTTCGTTGACCAGATATTCCAGATCGTAAAGCGTGCCGCCCCCGGCCTTGAAGCGCTTCAAAAGCTCCCGCCCCGCAGGCTGGCCCTTGTAGGCATGACCAAACATGATGTGGCGATGGGTCAGGGGGGTGCCATCCTCGGGCAGTTCTTTCAGCCCGAAGATGATCGCGTCTGCAGGTGCCTCTGGCCACAGGTTTTCGGCCGCAATCTCACAGCCCGCTGCGCGATAGCCGTCGATCGGGATGGCCCGGACCGAGGACTCTTCGACCGTCACGCGCAGCCCCGCCTTGACCAGCGCCGCAGCGCCCTCGGGTGTCAGGCCCACGCGTTCTTCGTTCGGGCGCTGTTCGGCCCGGACCCACAGATGTGTCATGCTTCCCCCAATTGCGCATATCCGCGCCGATGCGCCTGTTTCATCCAGCGATCTGCGGCCTTGCACGCCTCGCGCAAGTTGGAAAACCAGACCAAGGCGCGGCGCCCCGACCGCCCGCGCGTGCCCCATTCGCGCAGCACGGTGTATTCCCCGAACAGGTTGTAACTCACCTCGACCCGGTAGAACCGGGCACCGTCCCTGATCAGCAGAAAGTCCAGCACGGTCCGCGTTCCTTGATCGTCCGGTCAATCCTTAACGGCAACATTGCGCCGGGGAAAGAGCGTCACAGGTCAAAGCTGGCAAAGACCGGAACGTGGTCAGACGGCTGTTCCCACCCCCGGCACTGGCGCAAGACACGGCTGCCATGCCCGGAACCTGAGATATCGGGCGTGGCCCAGATATGATCCAAGCGCCGCCCCTTGTCTGCCGTATCCCAATCCGCTGCGCGGTAAGACCACCACGAATACAAAAGCCCCGCAGGGATATCCTGCCGCGTGATATCGACCCAACCGCCAGAGTCCTGCGTTTGGGCAAGGTGTTCCACCTCAACCGGAGTATGGCTGACGATCTTCAAAAGTGCCTTGTGCGACCAGACGTCGTCCTCACGCGGGGCGATGTTCAAATCACCGACGAGGATGCTTTTCACAGGCTTTTCCGCAAAGAAATGGTCACGCATGTGGGTCAGGAAATCCAGCTTTTGGCCGAATTTCTCATTCTCCGCGCGATCCGGGATATCGCCGCCTGCGGGGACATAGCAGTTGTGGATGACCACCCCGTTTGGCAGGCGCGCTGCAACATGGCGGGCATGGCCCAGCGCGGCGAAATCCATCGATCCGGCATCCTCCAAGGGCAGCTTGGACAAGATCGCCACGCCATTATAGCCCTTTTGCCCCCGCGCCACCATATGGCTGTAGCCAAGGCTTTGAAACGTCTCGACCGGAATCTTGTCCACCGGGCTTTTACATTCCTGCAGGCACAGGACATCAGGGGAGTCATCGGCCATCAGCCGCGCCACAAGCCCTTCGCGCAAACGAACGGAGTTGATGTTCCATGTGGCAAGGGTAAAGGGCATGATCCGGCTCCGCTGGCGTGGGCGCAAACCCTAAGCGCCGCGCGGCGCGACCTCAAGCCGCGCCGGGAGGCGTCGGATCAGTTTGACGACAAGGTAAAGGACGTCAGCGCGCAAAGGTCGGCGGTCTGCTCAACCTCATTGCCGTTATCGGCGACAAAGCGCATGTCATAGACGCAGACGCTCAGCCCACCGGGGACCGTGATCAACCCGCTGTCGCCGGGGGCCAGCATGGTGCCTGCCATGATGTCATTGCCCCATTCATCCACCGAGACCGGCGAGACGAACAGGTTGGCCAGCGTGATCGCGCTGTCGTTGATCAGTTCAAACTGCAAATCCTGCGCAAGGGCAGGCGCCGCCGAAAGCGAGAGGGCAAGGGCGGCAAGGGTAAGGCGCATCGGATACTCCGCGTCGCAGAGTCGCCTTTCAAGACGGGGGACGACTCGGGCCCCGTAGCGCATAGATAAGATGTCTTTGTGCCATTCCAAAGGGGGGTGCTAAGAAAAAGCCTGCCGTGCCGCATGGCGGGATGGGTGCGTTTCAACATCCGGCATCACGGGCGGAGGTGACCAGCCCCGGAAAAAAAGGGCCGGGCACAGGGCCCGGCCAAGTCCAACAGGGAGGATGCCGTGCCATAACCCCGACACGACAAGGGGAACTTGGGAAACTGTCGGCCACATCACGTCCATCTGACCATAGGGTAAACAATGACCCGTGAATCTGCCGTGAATATGACCTTGGGTTGTGAAACGGTCCGGTGCGAGCCTTTGTTGTACGGATTTGCGGGGGCGTGGCATTGCTGCAACAATGCAGCCCGCATGCCCCTTAGGCGACCAGCCGATACCCTCCGCTTTCCGTGACCAGCAAACGCGCATTCGACGGATCGGGTTCAATCTTTTGGCGCAAACGGTAGATGTGGGTTTCCAGGGTATGCGTCGTCACCCCGGCGTTATACCCCCACACCTCGTGGAGAAGGACATCCCGCGCCACAACCACTTGTTGCGCGCGATAGAGAAACTTCAGGATATTGGTCTCTTTCTCCGTCAGGCGGATCTTCTTGTCCTTTTCATCTACCAGCATCTTTTGCGCGGGTTTGAAGGTATAGGGCCCAAGCTGGAACACCGCGTCTTCGGATTGTTCATGCTGGCGCAACTGCGCCCGAATGCGGGCCAGCAGGACCGGGAACTTGAAGGGCTTTGTGACATAATCGTTCGCCCCGGCATCCAGACCCAGAATCGTGTCTGCATCCGAATCATGCCCCGTCAGCATCAGTACCGGGCATTTCACGCCTTGCTTGCGCATCCGGCGGCACAACTCGCGCCCGTCCGTGTCTGGCAGACCGACGTCGAGGATCACCAGATCGTAATGACCCAACTTGGCCTTCTCCATGCCTTCGGCGCCGGTACGGGCTTCAAAGACATCGAAGTCCTCGGTCATCACCAACTGCTCGCTCAGCGCTTCGCGCAGATCATCATCATCATCGACAAGCAGGATTTTCCGTAGCGTGGCCATGCGAACCCTCCGACATCGGCACAACCCGGACACAGGACGCCGGGCTCGGTTTCACAAATGTGCCTGCATCACCTTTGCGACAAGCAGGGCGAAACATCTCTCACGCGGACGTGTCGCCTGGGTGGGAATTGTTTCATTTTCCATCACATCGGCCTAAGTGATGCGGGCAGGAGACCCCGATATGACGCCAGCCCACCCGAACCCCCGCCTTGCCCCCAGCCCTATCGAGCGGCTGGCCCGCGCCCGCAGTGATCTGCGGATGGGGGTTCCCGTGGTGCTGACTGGGGCAGGCTGCGCCGCCTTGGTTGTCGCGATTGAAGCATTAGAGGCCGAACGACTGGCCGCCCTGCGCGCTACGGGGCGGGCAGAACTGGCGCTGACGTCGCGGCGGGCAGAGACGCTGAAGGCCATCGCCTATGATGGCGATGTGGCGCGGATCGCATTGCCCACCTCGGCTGATCTGACATGGCTGCGCGCTTTGGCCGATCCAGCGGGGGATCTGAACTGGCCAATGAAGGGCCCGCTGCAAACTTTGCGCGATGGTCCCGCCGATCTGCACCGCGCGGCGCTTCGGCTGGCGAAATCGGCGCATCTTTTGCCCGCGGCTGTGCTGGTGGCCATCGATCACCCGCTGCAATTGGCGCAGGAGTCGGCGCTGACCCTGCTGTCCCTGCATGAAATCGGCCCCGAGTTTGACCGCCTGTCACCGCTGCATCCGGTGGTCAGCGCCCGCCTGCCGATGGTGGCCTCTGACCTCGGCCGCGTGCAGATCTTCCGCCCCGAAGATGGCGGGGCCGAACATTACGCGATCGAGATTGGCCGCCCCGACCGCGCCCTGCCGGTATTGGCCCGTCTGCATTCGGCCTGTTTCACCGGGGATGTGCTGGGCAGCCTGAAATGCGATTGCGGCCCGCAACTGAACGCCGCCCTGACCCAAATGGGGCAGGAAGGCGCAGGGGTGCTGCTGTATCTGAACCAAGAAGGCCGAGGGATCGGTCTTGCCAACAAGATGCGCGCCTATTCCCTGCAAGATCAGGGGTTCGATACGGTCGAAGCCAACCACCGTCTGGGGTTTGAGGATGACGAACGGGATTTCCGCATCGGGGCCGATATCCTGCGGCGCATGGGATTTTCCGCCGTGCGCCTGTTGACCAACAACCCGCGCAAGATGGCGATGATGCAGGGCTGCGGGCTGGCGGTAACGGAACGCGTGCCTTTGCGCGTGGGCCAGACCGCGCAGAACGCGGCGTATCTGGCCACCAAGGCCGCGAAATCGGGGCATCTGCTGTGAAGGCTGCTGATATTGTCGTCACCTCTTGGGGTTTGCGCTTCATGGGGCGCAGCTTCCCCTGTTCCATCGGGCGCGGCGGCATCGTCCCGGCCCGCAAGAAGCGCGAGGGCGATGGCGCGACACCTGACGGTGTGCATGGCATCGTCGGGATGCTCTATCGGCCTGATCGGCTGTCACCGTCACAACTGCCCGACTGGGCGCTGCCCTTTGGCCCATCTGACCTATGGTCCGATGACAGCCGTGACCCGGATTACAACCTGATGGTGCGCGCGCCACATCCGTGGTCGCACGAGCGTCTGACGCGTCCCGATCCGATGTATGACCTGATCCTGCTGACCGATTGGAACTGGCCGCAATCCGTGCCGGGGCGGGGATCGGCGATCTTTGTCCACACATGGCGTAGCCCCCGCCGCCCCACCGCCGGGTGCGTGGCACTGGCACAGCCAGACCTGATCTGGATCGCAAATCGCATCCTGCACCAGACCCGGCTGATCATTCGGCGCTGATCACCCTTTCCAAACCGCTTTGGCCCGCGTAAACAGAGCCAAATGGGAGGAGCCGCCAATGCCCCGCACGCCGTCCACTGCGGATGACGACATCTTTGATCTGCGCCTAAACCGCAGCGCCGCTGACCTTTGGCCGATGCTGGACGCGCTTTATGGCGCGCGAGAAGATTACGCCGACTTCAAGACGGCATTGCTGAAAGCATTGCGCAAGGCATGGAAGGACCGCGCGCCGGACCTCAAACGGCTGGACCTGATCCGTGATCTGGAACCCGACTGGTTTCAACGCGCTGATATGGCGGGCTATGTCTTCTACATTGACCGTTTCGCCGGCACCTTGCCCAAGGTCTTGGATAAAATGGATTATCTGCAAGACCTTGGCGTGAACTACGTCCATTTGATGCCCTGCCTGAAACCCCGCCCCGGCGACAGCGACGGCGGCTATTCGGTGATGGATTATCGCGCCATCAACCCCGCTTATGGCAAGATGGCGGATTTTGAAGCCGTGACTGCCGACCTGCGCCAGCGCGGCATTTCCGTCTGCATCGATTTGGTGCTGAACCACACCGCCAAAGAGCACGCTTGGGCGAAAAAGGCCGCCAAGGGCGATCCGAAGTATCAGGATTACTACCTGATGTTCGACACGCCGGATCTTCCAAAGCGCTATGAAGACACGCTGGTAGAGGTGTTCCCCGACAACGCCCCGGGCAATTTCACCCATTATCCCGATTTTGGCAAATGGGTCTGGACCACCTTCAACGAACACCAATGGGACCTGAACTGGGCCAATCCGCAGGTGTTCCTTGAGATTGTCGAGATCATGCTTTTCCTCGCCAATCGCGGCGTGGATGTGCTGCGGCTGGATGCGGTGGCCTTTATGTGGAAACGCATGGGCACGCGCTGCCAGTCTGAGCCCGAAGTGCATATGATCCTGCAAGCCCTGCGCGCCTGTTCGCGCATCGCTGCCCCCGCCGTGCTGCATCTGGAAGAGGCGATCGTCGCCCCGGCTGAGATGCTGCCTTATCTGGGGCGCGGGCGGCATGATGGCAAAGAAGGCAACCTTGCCTATCACAACAGCCTGATGGTCCAATTCTGGTCCTCGCTCGCGACCCGTGACACGCGGTTGATGACGCATGTAATGGCGACGCATTTCCCGGATCGGCTGACCAACGCCACCTATGCCACCTATATCCGCTGCCATGATGATATCGGTTGGGCCGTGACGGATGAGGATGCTGCGGCGCTCGGGCTTTCCGGTCATGCGCATCGGGCGTTCCTTTCGGATTTCTACGACGGCACCTTTCCCGGCACATTCGCGCGCGGCACGTTGTTTCAGGAAAACCCCGCAACGGGGGACAAGCGCATCTCGGGCAGTTTCGCCAGCCTTGCGGGGCTAGAAAAAGCACGTGCCGACGGCGACGCCGCGGCGTGCGAGCAAGCCTTGCAGCGCATCCTGATGGGGCACGCCCTCATTGCGGCTTTTGGTGGGATTCCCCTGATCTACATGGGCGATGAACTGGCGCTCTTGAACGATTACGGCTATCGCGATGTGCCCGAACACGCGCATGACAGCCGCTGGGTGCATCGCCCGCGCATGGATTGGGACGCCGCCGCCAGCCGCCATGCGGGCGACACGGATGCCAGCCGCATCTTTACCGGCGTGCAGCATATCCTTGCCCGCCGCCGCGCCACCTCGGCGCTGCATGCGGCGCATCCGACACAAATCCTGCATTGCGACACGCCCGGCCTCTTTGCCTTCCGCCGCGCGGCACCGACGGGGGCCTTGATCTGCCTGTTCAACTTCACCGAAAGCTGGCAGCACATCCCCGAAGCTTGGCTGCGCGCCCAAGGCGCCACGCGGCTGCATGACGAATTGTCGGGTGCCGCAGTGCAGGTGCATCACGGCAACATCGCCCTGCCACCCTTTGCGCGGGTGTGGATCGGCTAAGCCTCAGCGGTCGTGGAAATAGTCGTGGATGGCCTGCGCCATCGCCTCGGATATGCCAGCGACCGCCATCAGGTCTGACAGTCCCGCACGAGAGACTGCCTTGGCCGATCCGAAATGCGCCAGAAGCGCGCGTTTGCGGGTGGCACCGACACCGGGGATGTCATCAAGCGGGGTGGCCCCAACCGCCTTGGCCCGTTTGGACCGATGCGCGCCATTGGCCCAACGATGCGCCTCGTCGCGCAGGCGTTGCACGAAATACAGCACGGGGTCGTTGCGCTGCAAGGCAAAGACCGGCTCTCCGGGGCGGTGGAATTCTTCTTTCCCGGCGTCACGGTCAATGCCCTTGGCCACGCCGATAAAGGGGATGTCGTCCACCCCAAGCTCTGCCATGATCTCGCCCACGGCCGACACTTGACCCGCGCCACCGTCGATCAGCAGCAGGTCCGGCCAAGCATCAGACTTGCGGTCGGGATCTTCCTTCAGCAGACGTTCAAAGCGGCGCATCAGCACCTCTTTCATCATGCCGAAGTCGTCGCCCTGTTTGCCGGCATCGCCCTTGATGTTGAACTTGCGATACTGGCCCTTGATAAAGCCATCGGCCCCCGCAACCACCATCCCGCCCACGGCATCCGACCCTTGGATATGGGCGTTGTCGTAAATCTCGATCCGGCGCGGCGGGGCATCCAGATCAAACGCCTCGGCCAAACCGGCCAGCAGTTTGGACTGCGCCGCGCCTTCGGCCATGCGACGGGCCAGCGATTCCCGCGCGTTGCGGGCGGCGTTCTCCACCAGTTCCGCCTTTTCACCCCGCTGCGGGACGGCCAGTTCCACCTTGTGTCCGGCACGGTCTGCCAAGACCTGCGCCACGAGGTCTTCGTTATCCACCGGATGCGACAGCAGGATCAGGCGCGGCGGTTCCTTGTCGTCGTAGAACTGGCTGATGAACGCCTCAAGAATCTCTGGCGCTTCGGCACCAGACCCGGTGCGCGGGTAGAAATCCCGGTTGCCCCAGCTTTGGTTGGCGCGGATGAAGAACACCTGCACGCAGGCCTGACCGCCCTCAAGATGCAGGGCGATCACATCGGCCTCTGTCACACCGCGCGGGTTGATGCCCTGCGCCTGTTGCACATTGGTCAGCGCGCGGATGCGATCGCGCAGGGCGGCGGCGCGTTCAAACTCCATCTGTTCGGACGCCAGCGCCATCTGGGTGGCCAGTTCGGCCTGAACCTGCGTCGACTTGCCCTCAAGGAAGCGTTCGGCATCCGCCACCTGATCAGCATATTGTTCGGGCGAGACGCGACCCACACAGGGGGCAGAACAGCGCTTGATCTGAAACAGCAGACAGGGCCGCGTGCGGCTTTCAAACATCGAATCCGCGCAGTTGCGCAGCAAGAACACCTTTTGCAGCTGGTTCAGCGTGCGGTTCACCGCGCCTGCGCTGGCAAACGGGCCAAAGTAGCTGCCCTTTTCCGTCCGCTTGCCGCGATGCTTTTTCAACTGCGGAAAGGTGTGCTCCTTGCCGATCAGGATATTCGGGAACGACTTGTCATCGCGCAACAGCACGTTGTAGCGCGGCTTGAGTTGCTTGATCAGGTTCTGTTCCAGCAACAGCGCCTCGGTCTCGGTCCGGGTCGTCAGGAACATCATAGACGCGGTTTCAGAGATCATCCGCGCGATGCGCCCCGAATGCTGCGGCGAGGGGCGCGAATAATTCGACACCCGCGCCTTCAGGTTCCGCGCCTTGCCGACATAGAGCACTTCGGCCTTGGCGTTCAGCATCCGGTAGACGCCGGGGCTGGCGTCCAATGTCTTTAGATAAGCATGAATAACCCCATGCCCTAAAGGCACCCGGACTTCCGTCTGGGAGGTCTCTGCACCCGCCTCATCGCCGTTTGGCATGTCATCTTCAATCACGGCAAAGCGTCCCGTTGGCAGTCATCGATTCCCGTCCATGGCTGCAACGAAGCCCCCTCCGAAGCAAGGCCAAAGCTGTCCCCGTTTTCTGTGGATAAGTCTGCGCAAAACATTTCGGGATCGCTGCTTTTTCCTTGTTTCAAGGGGGGTTTGTTGATCTGCCTATTTTTTAGGCTGTTTTTTAACCACATGAAAACATTATATAATTATTTTCAAATTCACGCAAACATCTGAAATTCCAACGAAATTGTAACGCAGGCGTGAACCTGTCGCGGGAGGTGGACAACTTTCGTATAGGCGTCGCGTTACGGCTTACTCCACACTGGCAGCGTCTGGCGTTTTCCATACCAAATGCTGTCCACCATCAACCGCCAACATCTGCCCGGTCACGGCATCCGCATCCAGAAAATAGCCCAAAGCGGCAGTGATGTCGGCGGGGTTCACGCCGCGTTCCAGCAACGTCTCGGCACGCTCTTGTGCGAATTGTGCCGGGGTCTGATGCGCGCCTTGCAGCGTCGGGCCGGGACCGATGGCATTGACCCGCACCTGCGGGGCCAATCCTTGCGCGGCGGTACGGGTCAGCGCCCAAAGCCCCATCTTGGCGATGGTGTAGCTGGAAAACTCGGGCGTCAGCCGATGGATGCGCTGATCGATCATATTGACCACCACAGCGCGCGCGCGCGGTTCGCCAGTCTCATCCATCTCGGCCTGCGGGGCCTGACGCGCAAAGTGCTGGATCAGCACATAGGGCGCGCGCAGGTTGGACTCGATATGGCGGTCCCAACTGCTGCGTGTCGCGGTCTGGATCGTGTCCTGTTCAAAAATGGACGCATTGTTGACGAGCACGGTTAATGGTCCGCCCAAACCCGCCACAGCGCGAGGGATCAGGGTTTCGGTCTGCGCCTCATCCAACAAATCGGCATGCAGGGTCACTGCCTGACAACCCAGCGCACGAATTTCGTCCGCCGTCGCCTCGGCCCCATCCCGTGAGGCGGCGTAATGCACCGCCACATCCGCCCCACGCCGCGCCAGATAAACCGCCATCGCGCGGCCCAACCGGCCGCCCGCCCCTGTCACCAATGCCCGCATCGCGCTATCCCTTTTTGCGGCAGTCGCAACCGCCTTTGCCAATGAGATAGCGCCCACAAGACGGACAGCGAGGGTGTTTGCCGCGCGCTTGGGTCAGGTTGTTTTTCATCCGCCGCGCGATGGAGCCCGGAAACAGCTTTGACCCGATAAAGCCGATGACGACCATGACCAGCAGGAACAGGATCGCGGTTTTCAGCAACATGTCAGAGCCCGTAACGCGCCCAAAGGGCGCGCTCCTCAACACTGCTCACCACCGTATCAAGGGCGGCAAGGCCAAGGCGCTGGAACAGCCCACGACGAATGCCAAGCGGGACAAAGCGCACTTTGTCACCGTAAAGCGCTTTCAACTTCGGCACCGGATGGGCCAAGCCATCCGCCAAACCGACCTCCACCGCCCGCTGCCCGACAAATACTTCGGCGTTGAACAAATCCTCCGTCGCCGAAAGCCGCGCACCGCGCCGGTCTTTGACATGCTGGATAAAGGCGTCGTGGATCGGCTGCTGGATGGCCTTCAGCCGCTCAACATCCTCGGGCTTCTGGGGCAGGAACGGATCCGCCAAGGATTTCGACCTGCCCGCTGTGACCACCCGCCGTTCAACCCCCTGCCGCGCCATCAACTCGGGGAACCCGAACGAGGCGAAGATCACCCCGATAGAGCCGGTGATGCTGGAGGCATCCAGCCAGATGTCATCCGCCGCACAGGCCAGCCAATAGCCGCCCGATGCCGCGACA
>JAIYDR010000385.1 GCA_027487395.1 Rhodobacter sp.
CACAAACTCATCGTCGACAACGCTGGCGGGCATCTGATGCAACACGGCGAGGTGGACATGGTCATCGTCGGCACCGACCGGACCACGGCGCGGGGCGATGTGTGCAACAAGATCGGAACTTACCTCAAGGCCTTGGCGGCCAAGGATAACGGCGTGCCCTTCTATGTCGCGCTGCCCTCACCCACCATCGACTGGCGGGTGATGGACGGGGTGGCCGAAATCCCGATCGAGGAACGGTCGGCAGACGAAGTCTCTTTCGTGCAGGGCAAGTTGGCGGATGGGACCATAGGGCGGCTGCGGATCAGCCCTGAAGAGACCCCTGCGGCCAATCCGGCTTTTGACGTGACCCCGGCGCGGTTGGTCTCGGGCTTGATCACCGAGCGTGGGGTCGCGCCCGCCACAGCGGAAGGCTTGGCCGAGATGTTTCCGGACCGCGCTGGCGGTGTGGCGTGACCAAAGCAGACGCGGTGCAGCATGCAGACCTGAAGGAGAGAGCAATGCATGTCATGGTTCTGGGCGCGCAGGGGATGATCGGGCGCAAACTTGTGGCCGCCATCGTCGCTGGAGGATTGGCGGCAGAGGCGCTGACTCTTGTTGACGTGGTCACACCCGATGTGCCTGCAGGATTTCTCGGACGGTTGCGCTGTCTCGCGCTCGACCTTGGTGATGACGGTGTGGCCGAGCGGTTGGTAGGGTTACGGCCGGACCTGATCGTGCATCTGGCGGCGGTGGTCTCGGGTGAGGCCGAGCGGGATTTCGACAAAGGGTATCGCACCAACCTAGACGGTACGCGCGCGCTCTTCGATGCGATCCGGCGGGTTGAGGGATACCACCCCCGCGTTGTCTTTGCTTCATCTTTGGCGGTCTTTGGTGCGCCCGTGCCGGAACGGGTGGAGGATACGCACCTTCTGGCACCCCTGACGAGCTATGGCACCCAAAAGGCGATCACCGAGCTTTTGCTGGAAGATTACACGCGGCGGAGGGTGTTTGACGGGGTGGCCCTGCGGCTGCCAACGATCTGCATCCGGCCCGGATTGCCGAATAAGGCGGCGTCCGGGTTCTTTTCCAGCATTCTGCGGGAACCACTGAGGGGCCAACCCGCTGTGTTGCCGGTTAGCGAAGAGGTGCGCCATTGGTTTGCCAGTCCACGGGCTGCCGTGGGGTTCTTCCTGCATGCGGCGAGGATGGACACGGGAAAGCTGGGCCATCGTCGTGCGATCACGTTGCCGGGGGTTTCAGCGACCGTGGGCGAGATGATCGAGGCGTTGCGGGCGGTTGCGGGGAATGAAGCGGTCGCGTTGATCCGTCGTGAGCCAGACGCCGTGATCGCCGCGATCATCGCAGGCTGGCCCGGCGCATTCGATCCGGCGCGCGCTCTGTCGTTTGGGTTCCAAGCTGACAACGACTTCGCCGAGATCATCAAGGTCTATGTTGAAGACGACTTGCCCAATGCTGAAAGCCCGTCGTGACGGCAAGCCACAATCCTTTTCAAAGACGGCCTTTTGCGCGGTAACAGGTGGCTAAGTGCGCCGAGACCATGGTGCCGTTTCGCAGCAAATGTTTCGACGCAGCGTCAATTGGCTGCGACCCACGGGAATCTGTGATAGAGCTGTAAAGTCAGAAACGCAAAGGACGCAGAAGGTTCCTTAATCGTCCGCGCTCTCTCGGGAATTGACACGGTTGGGTATGCAGCGGCGAGTTCGCGGCGCATTTTCAATTGGGCCAATGGCCAGCATCGCCGCCGTTCGACGATTGCCAGAACAGACCGGTTGGCTCCGGCGTCCGGCCCGGAAAATGTGTCGACGCATTCTAGATCCCAATGTGCCCTCTCAGCATGCCGGTAAGGACAGCGCGGAATTCGGTGGTCACCGATAGGTTTGCCCCTTCGTCTAATGTGGCATTCGCAAGACCCGGCCAGCGGTCCAAGAATCTTCCGCTCTTGCCTTGCAACCGACGCCCAAACTCCGACTGTACCACCTCTGACACATTTTGCTGGTGCGGCCCAAGATCCCGCCAAAATGCCATCAGGGTCCAAAAGAGTGGCGCAAAAAGGACCGTAAAGGTGGCAGATTGATCTACATGCGTGTCGCAATCGCCATAATCCAGCTCAGCCACCTGCGGCCCCATGTCAGCTTTTTTCGACTGGGCCAGAGTCGGCAGAGGCTTTCCATGTTTGGCGCCGGCCAATCCACCGATGACGGATCGGGTCGAATGATGCTGGTATCGGACAGCCAAAAAGCGGTCTTCCAAAGCGTGACTTAACGACAAAAGCTCGGTCAACGAAGGGGCCAAATGGCCCGTGATCGCCAAGACCAGTGCAAGGCGCGCGCCAAACTCCGGTGCAATCGAATAACCGGGCGTCAGCATCAGGTCAGCCAAGTCAGGCGCAACAGCAGCAAGAGCGCCCTGCAGGAATTCTAGCGCAGCAGTACCCAGGGCCAATGCAGGCAAAGGACCCCAGTGCCGAATGTGGGGACTTTGCGCCGCGCACAAACAGAAGAAGGGCCGACGTGCCAGTGTTCTTTGCGCGGCGTGGCTATTTGCGTGACATGCAGACCGTCAGCAACAGATCGCCATCATTCGATGTATCGGGGTATCCCCGGTGTATCAGCGACGCGTTGATTGTAGCAACGGTTGCGCCCCTAGCTGTTCCATCCCGGATGATCACATAGACCCTCGCCGGTCTGCCTTGTTCATGGCAAGGTCGATCCTGCGTGAGGTTCGGTTGGGGGTGCGAGCATGCTGATTTCTCTACACAAGCAGGCGACCACGACGCCGAAGATCAGGGCCGTGATCCAGGCGAGCGACGAGCCCGCCTGGCTGGTGGCCGAGCGCTACGGGATCTCCGAGCAGACGGTGTGGAAGTGGCGCAGTCGCGACGACGTCCACGACCGAAGCCACACGCCGCACAAGCTTCAGACGACGCTGACGCCTGCCCAGGAGGCCGTCGCGGTGGCGCTGCGCAAGGCGCTTCTCCTGCCGCTCGACGACCTGCTCGCCGTGGTGCGCGAGTTCCTCAACCCGCAGGTCTCGCGCTCGGGCCTCGACCGCTGCCTTCGACGCCATGGGGTGGGCAACCTGCAGGCGCTGAAGCCGAAGGAGCCGAAGCCCGCGCACAGCAGCTTCAAGGCCTACGAGCCGGGCTATCTGCACATCGACGTCAAATACCTGCCCCAGATGGCCGACGAGGACCGCCGCCGCTACCTCTTCGTGGCCATCGACCGGGCGACACGCTGGGTCTTCGTGCGCATCTATCCGGCGCAGACTGCCGCCAACGCGCGCCGTTTCCTACGCGATCTGGAACGCGCGGCCCCGATGAAGATCACCCGCGTGCTGACGGACAACGGCAAGGCCTTCACCGACCGGCTCTTCGGTCTGCGCAGACGTGCAGCCACCGGCCAGCACGAATTCGACCTGCTCTGCGCCGAACTTGGCATCGAGCACCGCCTCGCGCCACCGATGCGGCCGCAGACGAACGGCATGGTCGAGCGCTTCAACGGCCGGATCGAGGACGTCCTGCAAAGCCATCGCTTCCACAGCGGCGAGGACCTGGAACAGACCCTCCTGCGCTACGTCCACCTCTACAACAGCCAGCTCCCGCAATCAGCCCTGAAGGCCCGAACTCCCATCGCCGCGCTCAAGGACTGGCAGCGCCAAAAGCCCGAGCTGTTCAGGAAGCGCGTTTACAATCACCCGGGATGTGACACCTATCTTTATGGGCGTGACCTTGTTCCACAAAATTTCATTGCTTCCGAAATTATTAGAGACGCCGAGCCGAATGACAACATTCCTTCAGTAAGTTCTCGGGATTTTATGGCGGGGCCTGGACGTTTTGCTATTGCGTCATCTTTTGATTTGGTAAGTAGTTTTTTTAGTAATAACTTTTTGTCATTCAATTTTTCCCAGCCGTTCGTTGGCGAAAGCGTTGATCGGGTCCGCATGTCCAAAGAGCAATGGGGCAAAGGTATCCTTGGGCTGGAGACGTTTTCCCTTTCGATTGACCATAAGGATTACGATGATGGAAAGGACAATTACGCAGAGCGGGTTTATCTTTGGGGAAATAGTTCCTTTCAGATTTCTGACGATGCCAATTTTGTTGTTGCCCGGACCTTGGAGTCGGATGGAAGTTACTCGTATACGCGGTGGATCGAAAATTTTGCAATCACACCAAGGCTAGACACTGGTGATAATTTCGACTTTGTGTCGATAGATGGAACAACAGGAGAAACGCAAGAAGTGTCACAACACGCGATCGATCCCTCAGGGATCGGTCGTAAAGTTTTAATCGGTTTTGATGACGATGTTGCGCGCATTACCTTCAGTGAAATTGACTATTTGGCCGATATTGCGACATCCGACACCCTTGGCTACCAGCGGTTCGAACTGAGCCTCGACCGACAGCATGACCTTCA
>JAIYDR010000018.1 GCA_027487395.1 Rhodobacter sp.
CCTATCCGCCCGGATCGACCTTCAAGATGGTGACCGCGATGGCCGCGCTGGAGGCCGGGGTGATCACGCCCACGATTTTCCGTCCCTGAAAAGGGATGTGATCTTTGCCGACGCGGTGCGCCCGCCCGTCAGGTGACAAGTTCGACAGGGGCGGGGGGAGACCCCCGGCCCTGCCGGAAATGCGGGACGGCATGACGCCCGACCGTTGCCCAGCCGCAGGGAATGCGGCGTCAGTCTGCCAATCCGGAGGATAGAATGGCTGATAAATCTGACCTGAGCTTTACAGGTCTCACCGACGAGCAGGCGCAGGAACTGCACTCTGTTTACATGAGCGGCCTGACGCTCTTTGTGACCGTTGCCGTGATTGCCCACTTGGCGGTCTACATCTGGCGTCCGTGGTTCTGAGGAGGATCAAGACATGTCGAAATTCTACAAAGTTTGGCTCATCTTCGATCCCCGTCGCGTGTTTGTGGCACAGGGCGTGTTCCTGTTCCTGCTGGCCGCGATGATCCACTTGGTGCTGCTGTCGAACCCGGCTTACAACTGGTTTTCGATCGCTTCGGCCAAGTACAGCTACGCGCCCGCCGCGACCGAGTAAGCCTGCACAGGGTTGCGGGCGGTCGGTCAGATGCCGCCGCCCGCAACCGATTTCCCAAGATTAATCCGGCACGATCCCCACCATTTGCCCGGTAGGGGATTGTCCCGCAACAGCGGAGACACGGGCATGGCATTGCTCAGCTTCGAACGAAAATACCGGGTGCCCGGTGGCACGCTGGCAGGCGGGAACCTGTTCGACTTTTGGGTCGGGCCTTTCTACGTCGGTTTCTTTGGCGTCACGACTTTCTTCTTTGCTGCGCTTGGCACGATTCTGATCCTTTGGGGGGCGGTCGAGCAGGGCACTTGGAATCCGTGGCTTATCACGATCAACCCGCCACCCGTCGAAATGGGTCTGGCGGCTGCACCGCTGATGCAGGGCGGGCTTTGGCAGATCATCACCATCTGCGCCATCGGGGCTTTCGTCAGTTGGGCCCTGCGCGAGGTGGAAATCTGCCGCAAGCTGGGCATGGGCTACCATGTGCCTTTTGCCTTTGGCGTGGCGATTTTTGCCTATATCACGCTGGTCGTGATCCGTCCGATCCTGATGGGGTCCTGGGGCTATGCCTTCCCATATGGCATCTGGACGCACCTCGATTGGGTGTCCAACACCGGCTACACCTATGGCAACTTCCACTATAACCCTGCCCATATGATCGCGGTTTCGTTCTTCTTTACCAACGCCTTGGCGCTGGCGCTGCATGGCGGGTTGATCCTGTCGGCTGCCAACCCTGAAAAGGGCAAGGAGATGCGCACGCCGGATCATGAAGACACCTACTTCCGCGATCTGATCGGCTATTCGGTCGGCACCTTGGGCATCCACCGTGTCGGTCTGTTGCTGGCGCTGAACGCGGGCTTCTGGTCGGCGGTCTGCATCGTGATCTCGGGCACCATCTGGTTCGACCAATGGGTCGTCTGGTGGGATTGGTGGCTGCAACTGCCGTGGTGGGCCGACATCGCAGGAGGCGTCAATGGCTGAGTATCAAAACATCTTCACCCAAGTCCAGGTCCGCGGACCCGCTGAGATGGGGTTGGTCGAGGGCGTGGAGCTGGGCAACCGGACCAAATCTGCGACCTTCTCAAACCTTGCGGGCTGGATTGGCAACGCACAACTCGGGCCGGTCTATCTGGGCGCGATGGGTGTTCTGTCCCTGATGTCGGGCGCGGTCTGGTTCATGCTGTGCGGCGCTTGGTTCTGGTATCAGGCGGGGTTCAACCCGGGGGTGTTCGCCCGCGATCTGTTCTGGTTCAGCCTTGAGCCACCGGCCGAGGAATATGGTCTGGGTTTTGCGCCTTTGGCCGAAGGCGGGCTGTGGCTGATCGCATCGTTCTTCCTGTTGATCTCGGTCCTGTCTTGGTGGGTTCGCACCTATCTGCGGGCGCAGGCCCTGGGGATGGGCAAACATGTGTGCTGGGCCTTTGCCAGCGCCATCTGGCTGTTCCTTGTGCTTGGTCTCATCCGCCCGTTCCTGATGGGCAGCTGGAGCCATGCCGTGCCTTACGGCATCTTCACTCACCTCGACTGGACCAACAACTTCTCGCTGACCTACGGCAACCTGTTCTACAACCCCTTCCACGCGCTGAGCATCGTGTTCCTGTATGGATCGGCGCTGCTCTTTGCGATGCACGGGGCGACCATTCTGGCCGTCAGCCGTTTTGGTGGCGACCGCGAGTTGGAACAGATTGCTGACCGGGGCACCGCGTCTGAACGCGCGGCGCTGTTCTGGCGCTGGACCATGGGCTTTAACGCCACGATGGAGGGGATCCACCGTTGGGCGTGGTGGTTCGCGGTTCTGGTGACGCTGACCGGCGGCATTGGCATCTTGTTGACCGGCACTGTGGTCGACAACTGGTATGTCTGGGCGCAGGAGCACGGCTACGCGCCGTTGCAATAAGGGAGACTGACGATGTCTGACGACTATTTCTCCGAAAAGCGCACGACCAATCTGGTGTTTTGGGCCACAGGTCAGATGGCGAAGGGGATGCTTTACGCAGCCGTCTTCCTCATCGGGATCGGTCTGATGCTCTGGGTGCTCTACGGTATCGGGCGGCTGTTGCCCGAAGAAAGCAAACAGGCCCCGTCGCCCTATGGCGCGCTGGTGATCGAAACCCCGGTCACTGTGGCCTGATCCATCGCCGGGGGCGGGCAAGGTCTGCCCCCGGCACTTCCGTTCGGGCCATTTGCCGGCCCGGGCCCGCGGCTTCCACAGCCCGGTTCCCTTCCTGTTGGCGACAGGAAACTGGTGCCGTGCCCGTCCTTGCACGGCACCCCTTTTCCCTTAGAGGGGGCATCACCATGGCGCAATCTGTCCGTAACACTCCGCTTCTGGACCGCGTGACCGCACCGGTGGACCTCAAGGGGTTCAGCGATCCGCAACTGACCGCTTTGGCACAAGAGGTGCGCGACGAGACGATCCGCACGGTCAGCCAAACCGGCGGGCATCTGGGATCTTCGCTGGGTGTGGTCGAACTGACCGTGGCGCTGCATGCGGTGTTTGATACCCCGCGCGATAAGCTGATCTGGGATGTGGGCCACCAGTGCTATCCGCACAAGATTTTGACCGGTCGGCGGGATCGCATGCCCACCCTGCGGCAGGCGGGGGGCCTGTCGGGGTTCACCAAACGGTCCGAAAGCGAGTTTGACCCCTTCGGGGCGGCGCATAGCTCCACCTCGATCTCTGCCGCATTGGGGTTCGCCCAAGGGCGCGAGATGGGGATGCCAGTGGGCGATTGCGTGGCGGTGATCGGCGATGGTGCCATCACGGCGGGCATGGCCTATGAGGCGCTGAACCATGCCGGGCATCTGAAAAACCGGTTGTTTGTGATCCTGAACGACAATGATATGTCCATCGCGCCGCCTGTCGGGGCGCTGCAAACGCACCTGAATCGCTTGGCCGAGAAAGGCCCCTTTGCTGCGCTGAAAGCCGCGGCCGAAGGCTTTGAGGCGCATCTGCCCGGCCCCGTCCGCGATGGCGCGCGCCGTGCCCGTGCCATTGTGACTGGCATGCCGGGGGGCGGGTCGAGCCTGTTTGAGCATGTGGGCTTTGATTATGTCGGCCCGATCGATGGCCATGACATGGGCCAACTTCTGGCCACGCTGCGCGCTGTCAGGGCGCGGGCGACAGGGCCGGTGCTGATCCATTGCGTCACGGTCAAAGGCAAGGGCTATGCCCCCGCCGAACGCTCGGATGACCGCTATCACGGGGTGGCGAAGTTCGACATCGCCACTGGCCAGCAGGTCAAGGCGGGCTCCAACGCGCCCAGCTATACCAGCGTCTTTGGCCAGCGTCTGACCGAGGAAGCGGGTCGCGATCCGCGCATCGTGGCCATCACAGCGGCGATGCCCGGAGGCACGGGGCTGGACATCATGGCCAAACGCTTTCCAGCGCGGGTCTATGATGTGGGTATCGCCGAACAGCATGGCGTGACCTTTGCCGCGGGTCTGGCGGCGGCAGGCATGCGGCCTTTCTGCGCGATCTATTCCAGTTTCCTGCAACGCGGCTATGATCAGATCGTCCATGATGTGGCACTGCAAAACCTGCCCGTCCGCTTTGCCATCGACCGCGCGGGTCTGGTGGGGCAGGACGGTGCCACCCATGCCGGGGCCTTTGACATCGGCTTTCTGGCCAACCTGCCCAACTTTACCGTCATGGCGGCGGGGGATGAGGCGGATCTCTGCCACATGATCGCCACCGCCGCCGTGCATGACTCTGGCCCCATCGCCTTCCGCTATCCGCGCGGCGAAGGGCGCGGGGTGGATATGCCCGAGGTGGGCCAGCCTTTGGAAATCGGCAAAGGCCGAATCCTGCGCCAGGGCAGTGACGTCGCACTGTTGTCCTTTGGTGCCCATTTGGGAGAGGTTCTGGCCGCCGCCGATATGCTTGAGGTCGCAGGGATTTCCGCCACTGTTGCCGATGCGCGCTTTGCCAAGCCATTGGACACCGACCTGATTGACCGCCTGATCCGCGACCACCCTGCGCTGGTGACGGTCGAGCAGGGCTCTACCGGTGGCTTTGGGGCGCTGGTGCTGCATCACCTTGCCGCCGCGGGGCTTTTGGAATTGGGGCGTGCAATCAGGACCTTGACCCTGCCGGACCGGTTTATCGACCAAGCCTCGCCGTCGCAGATGTATGCTTGGGCCGGCATGTCTGCGGCCGACATCACCCGCACCGTGCGCCACATGCTGGACCGCAAAGACGTGTCAGGCTCTGTCCATCCGCGCTGACATTTTTGTCGGTATGCGGCGGAATACCCTTGCGAAAGTGTAAACCTGCATGAGAAAGTCATGCAGCGCCGGGGGAGGCGTTCGACTCGCATAGGTTGGACAGGGCCAGGTGAAGTTCCAACAGGTCTATTTTGTGGTGGATGATGCCTTCCGCTTGCTGTGGATCGGCGGCGAATGGGACGAGTCCGCCTTGGCGAACGGCGGCTCTGACGCGCGTTCGAACGAGGTGCTTTCCACCTCGCTTTTGACTCATATCACCGATGAACCCACCCGCCGTGCCACCCAAACGATGGCCGAAGTGGTGCAGCAAACGCAACAAGCGTTGCGGATCGGCTATCGCTGTGACAGCCCGACGCTGAAGCGGCGTTATCTGATGACCATACAGCCGATGAAAGACAATCGCGTGCTGTTTGTGCATGACCTGCGCGACGTGCAGTCCTTTCCCACCAGTTTCTCGCCGTGGCGGCATGAGGCTGGCGCGGCAGAGTTGAAATGCTCGTTCTGCTGTTCGGTGCGTCTGCCCGATGCGGATTGGACCCCGCCGGAGTCGCTGACGGCACCGCACCCTGAGGCGGTGGATTTCACGCTCTGCCCGAATTGCGAGACACGGATCAACGAGGCCGTCGCCGCGCTGCGCGATGGTCGCAAGTCCGGTTTGAGCACGACGGGCGGCTATGGGCCGGAAGGCGAGTTGACCTGATACCGGTTATGCGCACCTGAACCTTGCTTGCAGCCGCCGTTCTTCGCCGCCATTGTTGCGGGCAATTCACAGGCGGGGCGTGACATGAGCTTTTCGATCCTTCAACCGGGGCGCATCCTCTTTGGGCGCGGCGTGGCGGCGCAGGCCGTCGTGGGGGTGTGCGGCTTTGGGGCGCGGGTGTTGTTGGTGCAGGGGGCCACAGCGGCGCGGGCGGATTGGCTGGCGGATGGTCTGACCAGTCAGGGCGCACAGGTTTCGCGGCTGTCCTGCGGGGCAGAACCCACCTTGGCCGTGCTGATGGCGGCGTTGGCCACCGGGCGGGCTTTTGTGCCGGAGGTGGTTGTGGCCTTGGGTGGCGGCGCGGTGATCGATTTGGGCAAGGCCTTGGCCGCGCTGATCCCTGCAACGGGCGATCCGATGGACCATTTTGAGGTGGTGGGAAAGGGCTTGCCCCTGACCGTCGATCCCCTGCCTTTTGTCGCCATCCCCACCACTTCGGGCACCGGTGCGGAAGTGACGAAGAACGCTGTGATCGGTCTGCCCGCGCATGGCCGCAAGGTCAGCCTGCGCGATGACCGCATGATTGCCCGCGTGGCCATCGTTGACCCCGCCCTGACCGATCATTGCCCGCGCGGCGTGACACTGGCCTCGGGCCTCGATGCCTTGACGCAGGTGATCGAGCCTTATGTGTCTTGCAAGGCCAATGCCTATACCGACGCGATCACCTTGCCCGCCATCGCCCCCGGTCTGGCGGCTTTGATGCGGTTGATGGACGGCGAAGACGCCGCCGCGCGGGATGCTTTGGCCTGGACCTCGCTGGTCGGCGGGCTGGCGTTGGCCAATGCCGGCTTGGGCGCAGTGCATGGCTTTGCCGGGGTGATTGGCGGCACGACCGGGGCGGCGCATGGCGCGATTTGCGGGGCGCTGCTGGGGCCGGTTCTGGCGATGAACCGCGCGCGGACCGATGGCGCGGCGCGGGCGCGGGTGGATCAGGTCTGTGCAATCTTGGGCGCGGGGTTGGGCGTGGCGGCAGAGGATGCGCCTGCTGCGCTGACCGCCTGGGCAAGGGCGGCGGGTTTGCCGCGTCTGGTGGATTTGGGGCTGGACCCCGCCACCCATGTGGCGGTGGCAGAAGCATCGCTTGCGGCGTCCTCCATGAAGGGCAATCCGGTGCCGCTGTCTTTGGCCGATCTGGGGACGGTGTTGGATCAGGCCTGATCCACCTCGGCAAAGGCTTGGCGGGCCAAACGGAACGCTTCTACCCCGGCCGGAACGCCAGCGTAGACGGTCAGATGGATCAAGGCATCGCGGATTTCGTCGCGGCTGACTCCATTGGTCAAAGCGCCCTTGACATGGAGTTTGAACTCCTCGCCTCGGTTCAGACAGCCGAGCATGACAAGGTTCATCAGGCTGCGGTCGCGGCGCGACAGGGGGCTGTCGTCACGCCCCCAGCTTTCGCCCCAGCAAAAGCTGGTTACAAGCCGTTGGAAATCAAGGCTGAAGTCATCGGCGGCGGCGAGGGCGCGGTCGACATAAGCCTCACCCAGCACCTCTTTGCGGATGCGCAGGCCCTTGTCATAGGTGTCTTCGGTCATGGCGCGACCCCCTCAACGATGGTCAGATGCACCGTTGCAGCACCTTCGCGGGCGGCGCGGGCGGCGGAGTATTCTGGGCTGGCGTAGCAGTCCTTGGCTGCTTGCAGGCTGGGGAATACGATCACCACATGGCGGGCGAGTTCTGGGCCTTCCATGACTTCGCTTTCGCCACCCCGCGCAAGGAATTGCCCACCAAAGCGGGCAAATGCGGCAGGGGCGAGGGCTTGGTAACCCCTATATGCCTCGGGGTCGGTGACAGTGACATGGGCGATCCAATAGGCGGTCAAGGCTGTTCCTCCAGCAAGCGGCGGGCGATGTCGGCGGCGTCGGTCAGATGGGCGCGCACGGCGTGGGCGGCGGCCTCGGGGTCATTGGCGCAGATGGCCTCACAAATCGCGGCCATTCGGGTGGGGCCAGAGATGCGGCGATCCGATGTGGCCAAGGTCAGGCTGCGCAGCCGCGAGATGCGACCGTTCAGGCGTTGCACGATGTCCCAAGCGATATCATGGCCTGCGGTACGAAAGATAATCTCATAAAATCGGGTTGTTGCTGCGTGAAGCTCATCAAATGCCTTAAGGATGAAAGCCTCCTGCAACCCCGCCAAGGCCGCGCGCAGATCGGCCTTTACCGCAGTATCCGCGCGGCTGGCGCAGGCAGATGCGGCCTCAGCCTCTAACAAACGGCGGATGGCGTAGATTTGCGCCGCCTGCGCCCAATCCAGCCGTGCGACGATGGGGCCGGAGCGGGCGGTTTCCACCAGACCTTCGGCCTCAAGCGTGCGGATGACCTCGCGCACCACCGAGCGCGACACGCCCAACTGATCGCACAATGCACGCTCCACCAACCGGGTGCCCGAGGTGAAGCGGCCAAGGATAATGGCGCTGCGCACCCGCCCCACCGCGATTTCGCGCAGGGTCTGGGGTGGGGCGTCTATGCGCAGAGCGTCCGGTTCATCCATCATCTGCGAAGGATAGCCGCAGGGGCGATAGCAAGGCAAGACTTGACAGACTGTCTGATGGTATACCAAATCGAAGGCAATACCCTAAGGGACAGAATCCATGCCCGCGATCATCCGCAAAACGCTGCTGAACATTGAGACGACCTTGATCGAAGGGGGCCGCCCGGCGCCGCGTCCGCTGACCTTTATCTCTGCTGCCGCTGTGGTGAAGAACCCTTGGGCAGGCCGGGGGTTCGTCGAGGATCTTAAGCCGGAAATTCAAGACGTGGCCCCCGAACTGGGTGCCCTTCTGACCGCGATGATCATCGACGCGGCAGGCGGTGGCGACAAGGTCGAAGGCTATGGCAAAGCCGCCGTGGTGGGCTTGGACGGGGAAGTGGAGCACGCCTCG
>JAIYDR010000002.1 GCA_027487395.1 Rhodobacter sp.
ACCTGTGTGACAGCGATCCCTTCAGAGCGCAGTCGGCTTTTGACCCTATTCAGCATATCGCTGGTATCGCTTAGTTTTTCTGGCTGCAGGATGACAAACTTTTCAACCTGGTAGTCCAGCGCAGTGAAAACCCCGCCTGTTTCTCGGATGACATGCCGGATGAAATTGTGGAAATAGCCAGTCGCAAGCCCTGTTGTCGCAGAAGCGTCAACCAGTGCCATGTCATAGAAGGCTGTCATCGGGTTCATGGCCGGATTGGCCCCCGGCCCGCCGCCGCCGTAAACCGCCGTCCGAACCATGGACGACAATCGCTCGTAAAGCACGCCTTCGCCGAAATTCGACACCACGGCGCAATAGCTGTCTTTCAGGTAGAATGGTGTCTTTCGTTTGCCTTCGGTGTCGCGCAAAACGACCGGGATCGTCGGCGTGCCCAAGGCGTGCAGCATGGCCAATTCGTACATAACGCCGGCACTTCCCGCTGATACGTCCATAATCGCCAGTTCCGCCCCATCGATCATGCCGAAGATGCGATTGGTGATCATCCCGCTTTCATCGACTTCTGGCGTCTGGATGCGGATGTTGATTGTCTTGTCGGTCTCCTCGATCTCATCCTTAATGCGCTTCAGGACGTTCGTTAGGTTCGGCAGATGGGAGCTGAAGCTTTCGCCTGCTGCATCAAGGTTGTCATTTCCCATCGGCCCGCCGATGAAAATGTCGAAGGGGATTTTCATGAAAAAATTCCTTTGAACCAATAAACAACACGCTTACCTTTGGGTTTATCCGGATTCGTTGCAAGTCCTTCCATGTCAAGCCCGCTGCCTTTTCCTGACCGCAATCTTGCCGCCTCTGCCGAGACGGCCGGTTTTGTGGCGCGGCGCGACGAGTATTCCGCTCAGGTTTGCCATCGGACGGACAGGCTGTTTTGGATCCGGGTAGAGGTCGGGCCACCCGACGTCATCCGGGTTTCAGACATAGCGCTGGGAAGTTGCACGTCGGCAGAGGCCGCTTTGGCCTTGGCGCTTGCGGTTGAGGTGGCAGGTAAAGGGCTTCTTTCAGCCTTTCATTTCTTGGATATTGCCCCCCTTCCCGGCGATTTTGACCGCCGCATGCAAGAGGTGCGGGCGGTTCTGGGCGCGCTGGCCAAAGCGCGCTCTCGCTTCGTCGCCGACTGGCGGATGCAAAGGCATGATGAGAAGGTCGACGTTTTGGCGGTGGTTGCGCGCTAATCCTCGGGCTGTAAACCCTTCCTTAACCCGTGTCGGTGCAAGCTTACGTCATCCAAGACGGAGAACAGCATGACATTGCAAACGCTAGAAAATTGGCTCGCCAGCCTTGGTCCATTGGCGGATCGGACCCTTGCCGTCCAACGATCCTCGCTGCTAAAGGTGCTGCTACACGAGGCTGAAAGTGGGCAGGCGCGGTTGCGGCGTCATGACGGAACGGAATTTGATACGTCTTGGTCAGAGATGCTGCACGACCATTTCCCGATCGAAGGCGGAAGATATCTGAAACCCCGGTTTCATCCGTTGCGTGCGATGGTTGTGGATCGGAACATCACGCTGGAACATGGCGGACAGACCGTCGTGCTGACCATCGGCTCAGTCATTCTGATAGATGATGGCGCACCGGTTGCCGTCCTGTCTCATGCGGAATACCTGAGGGATTTCGATATTGTCCATCCCTCTGCCCTGACCGATGGATAGCGCTGTCACCACAGGTTGCATAAGAATTGGGCGGCGGTAAGACAGAGATACGCACCGGATAGCACAAGGATCGTCACGGGCATCATGCGTTCGCGTGAGATCATCCCGAAATTGCGCTTTGTTGGATCGCGCCGCTGGGCTTTCATCTTTTCATATTCAAGTGTGAAAGGTCGCAGGGCGAAGCGTTTCTCGAGTTCCTGCGCAGTTTTCCATTTCACGCGCGCAAGTGCTGCAAAGTAATTCAGGCTCAACAGCCAGATCGCTGCGGTAAAAAATGAGGCGGCCGCCAGATACAGCAAATTCAGCTCAGCCAATCCCCCCGCCGCGATGCAGGCTGCAATGACGGATGCATAGATTCCCGACGAATGGGAACGACGGTCCTCAAGCATCAAAATTGACGTGATGTAGGTTTGGTAAAGGCCCAGTTCGACAGGATCATTGCCCACCTGTCCGGCTTCCGCATTCGACTGGACTTCAGCGACAGGAACCATGCAAAACGTCCGAACTTGTCATAGGTCGCAACAGTTGCGCAGAACCTGACGTGGGTCAACTGACCAAAGCCGCATACAGAGAGCCATGGCAGGAAATCTGGCGCACCCAGAAGGATTCGAACCTTCGACCTCTGCCTTCGGAGGGCAGCACTCTATCCAGCTGAGCTATGGGTGCGCAGTGGTTCTGGATTTACGGGAAAGTGCGCCGGGATGCAACCGCCCTTCGCGGGACCCCGGCGGGTTTTCGGTGGCTTATCCGTTGAACAGCTCATTCGCCAGTTCAAGGGCTGAGACCAACGCATCGACCTCGGCCTTGGTGTTGTAAAGGCCAAAGGAGGCGCGGCAGGTGGCGCCGACGCCCAAATGATCCATCAGCGGCATGGCGCAATGCGTGCCCGCGCGAACGGCTATCCCGCGTTTGTCAAGGATGGTCGAGATGTCATGGGCATGTGCGGCACCGGCCAGCGTGAAGGAAAAGATCGCGCCCTTGGTGGCGGAATTTCCCTGCACATTCAGCCAGTTCAGCCCCGCAAGTCGCGCTCGCGCATAGTCGCGCAAACCCCATTCATGCGCGGCGATGCTCTCCATCCCCAACCCCATCATATAGTCAAGCGCCACCCCCAGCCCAATTTGGGCGACGATGGAGGGGGTCCCCGCCTCAAACTTCATGGGCGGGTCGTTGTAGGTGACGGTGTCGCGTGTGACGTCACGGATCATGTCGCCGCCGCCGATGAAGGGGATCATTTCCTCCATACGTTCGCGCCGGATAAAAATCGCGCCGGAACCGCTTGGCGCATATAGCTTATGCCCGGTGACTGCATAGAAATCGCAGCCCATCGCTGCCACATCCACCGGCATATGCACCGCGGCTTGCGAGCCATCGACCAGCACCGGCACGCCCTTTGCCTGCGCACCTTTGCAGATGGCGGCGACATCGACCACCGTGCCCAAAACATTCGACATATGGGTGATGGCGACCAGTTTGGTCCGCGGCCCGATGGCATCCAGCACTGCCTGCGGGTCCAGATCGCCGTTCGCGTCCACATCCACCCATTTCAGCACCACCCCCTGCCGATCGCGCAGGAAATGCCAGGGCACGATGTTGGCGTGATGCTCCATGATCGAGAGCACAATCTCATCCCCCGCCTGCAGGCGCGGCGCGGCCCAGGCATAGGCGACAAGGTTGATGCCGATGGTGGTGCCGGTGGTGAAGACGATCTCTTCCGCATCCGGCGCGTTCAGAAAGCGCGCAATGGTGTGGCGCACGCCCTCGTACTTGTCCGTTGCCAGATTGGAAAGGTAATGCAAGCCTCTGTGAACATTGGCGTATTCCATGGAATAGGCCTGCGTGACGGCGTCAATCACCACCTGTGGTTTCTGCGCCGAAGCGCCGTTGTCCAGATAGACCAAGGGTTTGCCATTCACCTGACGCGACAGGATCGGGAAATCGGCCCGGACCGTTTCGACGTCATACATCATCATGCCCCGTTGAGAAGAAGAAGGAACACCAGCACAATCGCACCGATGATCCCAAGAAATGGCCCAAGAACCGAGGCAAAGCCATTGGCTGCCTTGATGAAATGGGCAAGCACCCAGAATGTCAAACCCACCGAGGCCAAGGCGACCAAAGCACCCAAAGGCGGCAGCAAGACGATCAGAACCATCTGGGCCAGAAACAGCGCCAGTTGCAGAAACTGGAACCACGACATCAGCAGGATCAGGTCCGTAAAGCTGGCTTTGCCGCCGGCCACACGGCTGCACACAAAGATCAGACCAGCGGTGATCATCACCCCCGCGCCGACCATGACCGCCCAACTGAGCGGGCCAAACGGCATCATCACGCTGCCGTCGGGCATGGTCATCGGCGCCATCGCATAGGTCGACCATAGCGCCACTCCGGACAGCGCCGCGACCACCGCAAGTGCAACGAAACGCATGCTGCCAAGGATCGGCAGGCGCAACAGGTCATCCGCCGCCTGCCCCGGGTTCACGACCGTCAAACGCAAAAGATTCCAAACATTTGCAACAGAAAGTTCCATCAGGACTCCGCTTTGATCAGCATCCTGATCCACAAATAAACAAAACCCAAGGCGACCAAAGCGCCCACCCCTGTCGCCGCTGCACCGGGGCCGACCAAGCCCAAGACCAACCCATTGAACAGCATCGCGGGCGCGACGCTGAGCAGTGCCCAAAACAGCGCCATCCGGGCGCCAAAACCGCTTCCCTTGCCTCCGAAAACCCTTGCGATCCCGTGGCTTATGGCCGCAAGAACATAAAAGGCCAAAGGCGCCATGAACACCACGGCCAAAAGCGCGCCTCCCATCAAGGCTTGCAGACTCGGCACCTGATCCAAGGGCGTGCCCGCCTCTTCGGCCGCGATCTTGGCCAGATGCGCCTGACGCGCCAGCACCGGCCATTGCGCCACGAAGATCAGCGCGCAAGCCCCCATCAGCGTGGCAAGCGCGCGATCCTCGCGTGGCCCATCCGCCAGTTTCTGCGCAATCATGCCGCCGGGATCACGCCATGTGCGCAGGATGTCGGGGACAATCGGCATGGGTCAATGCTCGTGCCGCGCAAGCCAGCCTTCCAGCCGGCTGCGGATGTCTTCGGCAATCGCCTCATCCTCGATCTCGGCAATGGACTCGGCCAGAAACGCCAAGACCATCAAGGATTGCGCCATCCGTTCCGGCACACCGCGCGAGCGCAGGTAGAAAAGTGCCGTCTCATCAATCGCGCCCGAGGTCGAGCCGTGGCTGCATTTGACATCATCGGCGTAAATCTCAAGCTCTGGCTTGGCGAGGAACTGGCTGTCCTCATCCAGCAGCAGACTTTGGGAAATCTGATAGCCATCCGTCTTTTGCGCGCCGGGCTTCACAAGGATTTTGCCTTGGAACACGCCCACTGCGCCGTTCTTCAGCACCTTCTTGAACACTTGGCGGCTTTCGCAGCGCAGACCAGCATGGGTGATGAACACCGTATCATCGTGGTGGAAATCGCCATCTCCCACTGCAGCGCCTGCGATATGGGCGCGGGCGTCGTCACCCAACAGCTCAATCACCGCGTCATTGCGGGTCAGCACGCCATTGGCGGTCAGGGTGAAGGACTTGAACAAGGCCCCTGCCCCCAGACGCGCAAAGACATGCGTGGCGGCGCGGCGTTCATGATCGCGGCCTTGGGTGCGGATGTGGTGGAAGCGCGCACCTGCCGCAAGGTCCACCTCCATCACTTTGGTCAGGCGCGCAGCGGCGGGGCCGCTTTCCAGCACCGTGACTTCGGCCCCGGCCTCAACCTTGATGCAATGATGCAGGATCGCGTCCGAGGTTTCATCCTTGTGGATGTAGATCAGCGACACCGGCTTTGCCGCCTTGCCCGTGGCGCGGATCAGCACGCCATCGGTGGCAAAGGCCGTGTTCAGCGCCGCCAAGGGGCGATGCACCGGGGTTTGCCCACGGGTTTCCAAAACACCGTAAAGCCCTTGCGCCCAATGGATATCGCGGTCGGCGACATCGGCCAGACGGTCAATCTCAACGCCTGCCATGGCCGGATCATCCGATTGCGCGGAGTCAAACACGCCATCGACGAACACGAGTTTCACCCGGTCGATGTCGTCAACAGCCCGCGGCTCATCCTGCGCGACAAACACCGCTGCATGGGGGGCATTGGGCGTGGTCAGGCTGGTGGGATCGGTATAGCGCCAATACTCATCGCGCTTGACCGGCATGCCCATCGCCCCAAGCCGCGCCTGGGCATCGGCCCGTGCCGCCGCGGCCCAACCGCCCTGCGGCAGGGAAAGCCCGGCAATCCGCGCCGCCAGCACGTCCTGTTTTGCCTGCGGCAGCGCCATCAGTTCACCTCCGCCAGAATGTCGGCATAGCCGTTCTTTTCGACCTCAAGCGCCAATTCCGGCCCACCGGTCTTGATGATCCGCCCTGCGGCCATGATATGGACGACATCAGGTTTTATATGGTCCAGAAGTCGTTGATAATGCGTGATAACAAGGAAAGCCCGCCCCGCATCACGCAGCGCGTTGACGCCGTCCGACACCAGTTTCATCGCATCGACATCAAGGCCTGAGTCGGTTTCATCCAAGATGCACATTTTCGGTTCCAGCATGGCCATTTGCAGGATTTCGTTGCGCTTTTTCTCGCCGCCCGAAAAGCCCACATTCACCGGGCGCTTCAGCATGTCAGCGTCGATCTTAAGCGTCTTGGCCTTGGCGCGGACCACCTTCAGGAAGTCCCCCGCGCTCATTTCCTCTTCGCCGCGGGCTTTGCGTTGCGCGTTCACCGCCGTGCGCAGGAAGGTCATGTTGCCGACGCCGGGAATTTCCACCGGGTATTGGAAGGCAAGGAACAACCCCGCCGCCGCGCGCGCTTCGGGTTCCATCTCCAGAAGTTCCTCACCGTCCAGCGTGGCCGAACCCTCCGTCACCTCATAGCCATCGCGGCCGGCCAGCACATAAGACAGCGTCGATTTCCCCGATCCGTTCGGCCCCATGATGGCATGGACTTCCCCCGCCTTGACCGACAGGTCAACGCCCTTGAGGATCACCTTATCCTCTTCTTCAAGTTTGACGTGCAGGTTCTTGATTTCCAGCATGGTTTTCTTCCGGTTCAGATGACGGACAGGGGCCGCCGCACGGATGCGGGGCCCCAATGGGTGAA
>JAIYDR010000332.1 GCA_027487395.1 Rhodobacter sp.
TGAGCCGTACTCCAAACGAGTGCTAAACGCCGGCCTGGGGGTGACACTCCTGCACACCACCCTCCCTGCCCTCCATGCCTGCAGATCTGCCCTGCCCAGGCCATCACAATTGAGACGGAGGAGCGGGAGGACGGCAGCCGCAGGACGACACGGTGAGGCGTGCGGGGGCGGCGGCGGCACCGGCAGCGAGTGCAGCACACAGCTCTGTCTGGGCTGGTGTGGGCACAGCGGGTCGTCTCGCTTGGGAGCTGCCCACCTCGCAGCAGCCCAGGCAGGGCAACCACACCAATATGTTTGTACTAGGCAAGTGCCCGACACCAGCAGGCTCTGCTGGCAAAGGCCGTCACGATCCGAGGGCTGCCCACATCGGTGTGCGCTGCCGGCGAGGCGCACCTTGGAATGCTGCCACACAGCACCTGCCCCTGCCTTGAAACCCCGCTTTCCCCTTCTCCCTGCAGCTACGACATCGACATGACCAAGTGCATCTACTGCGGCTTCTGCCAAGAGGCTTGCCCGGTGGATGCCATTGTCGAAGGTCCGAACTTCGAATTCTCGACCGAAACCCGCGAAGAGCTGTTCTACGACAAGGACCGGCTCTTGGCCAATGGCGCGCGCTGGGAGGCGGAGATTGCCCGCAACCTTGAAATCGACGCGCCCTATCGGTGAGATGATGACCGACGCCTTCGCCAAGATGATGCAGCAGATGATGGAGCAGGGCCAGGATATGGTCCGCGCCTTCAATCCCGGCTTGGAAAACATCAAGGCGCAGGGTTTCGACAAGATGTTCCCCACCATGTCCAAGGACATGATGGAGATGTGGTTCGGCAAGACCTTCAACCGCGAAGGTCTGGACGCCAAGACCCGCCTGCTGGTGACCATCGCCGCGCTGACGGTGCTGGGCGCGCAGGCCGAAGCGCAGTTGAAAATGACCGTCCGCCACGCCTTGCAGGCCGGTGCGACGGAGCGCGAGATCGCCGAAGTGATCTGGCAAATGAGCATGTTCGGCGGGCTTCCCGCCATGCAGAAGGCACTTGAGACCGCGCAGGCCGTCTTTGCTGAAACGAAGGAGAAAGACGCATGAGCGTTGCAGATTATGCCTTCTACGCCTTTGCCTCCGTCACGGTGGTGGCGGCACTGTTGGTGACGGTCAGCCGCAACCCGGTGCATTCGGTGCTGTGGTTGATCTTGGCCTTCTTGTCCTCGGCGGGGCTGTTCGTGCTGTTGGGCGCGGAATTCGTCGCGATGCTTTTGATCATCGTCTATGTCGGCGCGGTCGCGGTGCTGTTCCTGTTCGTTGTGATGATGCTGGACATCGACTTTGCCGAACTCAAGGGCGAGATGGCGAAGTACATGCCCTTGGGCCTTTTGGTCGGCGTCATCATGCTGATGCAGCTTGGCCTTGGGCTAGGTGCTTGGGTTGAGGCGGACAATGCCCGCGCCTTGGTGCAATCGGCTGCCCCCGCGCCCGAGCAGATGGAGAACACCAAGGCACTGGGTCTGTTGATCTATGATCGCTATGGCTTCTTGTTCCAGACCGCCGCCCTGATCCTCCTGGTCGCCATGATCGGTGCGATCCTTCTGACGCTGCGTCACCGCAAAGACGTGAAGCGCCAGAATGTCTTGCAACAGATGTGGCGCGATCCGGCCAAGGCGATGGAATTGAAAGACGTGAAACCGGGGCAGGGCCTCTGATCTGACCGATGAGGTGGGCGATCAACGCCCATTTCCAGACCTGAAAAGAGTTGGCAAACATGCCGGGACAGTGGACAGCAAAGACGGGACGGGCGGGGCTTTTGGCTGCGGCGCTGATCGGCGCGGGTCTGCTCTTGTCGGCCTGTATCTCGGATCAGGAAGCGGTTGATATGGGCCTCGCCACGAAATGCGACGGCACCACTATCTATGCGCCAGTGGCCGACGCCAAGGGTCGCTACTGGAAAGGTATGCGGACAGAGATTTGCAAGGGCGCACAACGCGATGCTGGCAACCGCGCTCAGACCGTTCTGATTGATTGTGCGGCCAACCAGCAACTGACCGCCACAGCGCGGCAACAGATGGCCAACCAGCGCCGCCACGGCCCGGATTTCGATCTTCGCCCGGCGGTTGAGGCGCAGGTGATGCGCCTGAAACTGGGTCTTTCGGATTTTGCCGGCGTGCAGCAAGGGCTGCAGGCGGCGGGCGTGCCTCTCACCGTTGCGGCGGGCGGCGCGGAACAATGCAAGGCACCGGCCACGGCCGCGCTGTCGAACTGATACGGGCAAAGACCCGGAGGGAACGAGAATGGTGGGACTTGAACATTACCTGACGGTCGCTGCGGCGCTGTTCGTGATCGGGATCTTCGGGATTTTCCTGAACCGCAAGAACGTGATCGTCATCTTGATGTCGATCGAACTGATCCTCTTGGCGGTGAACATCAACTTCGTCGCCTTCTCGCACCATCTTGGCGATCTGACGGGGCAGGTGTTCACCATGTTCGTCCTGACGGTCGCCGCGGCAGAGGCTGCCATCGGCCTTGCCATCCTCGTCGTGTTCTTCCGCAATCGCGGAACGATCGACGTGGAAGACGTCAACGTGATGAAAGGCTGAGCCGACCATGGCAACGATCATCCTCTTTGCGCCGCTGATCGGCGCGCTGATCTGCGGCTTCGGCTGGCGCTTTATCGGGGAACGGACGGGGCAGGTGATTGCCACCGCCTTGGTCTTCCTTGCCGCGATCCTGTCGTGGATCGTGTTTTTGACCCATGATCCGGCGCAGACCACCCATACCGTGCTGCTGCGTTGGATCGAATCCGGCAGCCTTGGCACCGAATGGGCGATCCGTCTGGACCGTCTGACCTCAATCATGCTGGTGGTGGTGAACACGGTCTCGGCTTTGGTTCACCTCTATTCCTTTGGCTACATGGCGCATGACGACAACTGGAAAGACGGCGAGTCCTACAAGGCGCGCTTCTTTGCCTATCTGTCGTTCTTCACCTTCACCATGCTGATGCTGGTGACCTCGGATAACTTGGTGCAGATGTTCTTTGGCTGGGAAGGGGTGGGCGTCGCCTCCTATCTGCTGATCGGTTTCTACTACAAGAAACCCAGTGCCAATGCCGCTGCGATGAAAGCGTTTATCGTCAACCGCGTCGGCGACTTCGGCTTTGCGCTGGGTATCTTCGGCCTCTTCTACCTGACCGACAGCATCCGCTTTGACGATGTCTTTGCCGCCGCCCCTGCGCTGGCGGAAACCAACATCTCTTTCTTGTGGGGGGAATGGAACGCGGCCAACCTGATTGGCGTGCTTTTGTTCATCGGCGCGATGGGCAAATCGGCGCAACTCTTCCTGCACACATGGTTGCCTGACGCGATGGAAGGCCCGACCCCGGTTTCCGCGCTGATCCATGCCGCAACGATGGTGACGGCGGGTGTGTTCTTGGTCTGCCGGATGTCGCCTGTCTATGAATATGCCCCGCAGGCGCTGTTCTTCATCACCGTGCTGGGGGCCTGCACGGCCTTTGTCGCGGCGACGATCGGTCTGGTGCAGAATGACATCAAGCGCGTGATCGCCTATTCGACCTTTTCGCAGTTGTGCTATATGTTCGTGGCGGCTCGTGTGGTCGTCTATTCGGTCGCCATGTTCCACCTGTTCACGCATGCCTTCTTTAAGGCGATGCTGTTCCTTGGCGCGGGCTCGGTCATTCATGCCACCCACCATGAGCAGGACATGCGGAACTATGGCGGGCTGCGAAAGAAAATCCCGCTGACCTTTTGGGCGATGATGATCGGCACGCTGGCGATTACCGGTGTGGGCATCCCGCTGACGCATTTCGGCTTCGCCGGGTTCCTGTCAAAAGACGCGGTGATCGAGTCCGCCTATGTCGGCAACCACTTTGCCTTCTGGCTGCTGGTGATCGCGGCTGGGTTCACCAGTTTCTATTCGTGGCGTCTGATGTTCCTGACTTTCTTCGGGGAAAGCCGCGCGCATGGGCATGGGCACGACGATCACGGTCATGGACATGACGCCCACGGGCATGATGACCACGGGCACGGCCACCACGAACCCCACGAAAGCCCCGCTGTCATGCTGATCCCGCTGGGGGCGCTGGCACTGGGTGCGGTGTTCTCGGGCATGGTCTGGTACAACAGCTTCTTCGGCGAAGAGGCGCAGGTTCGCTCTTTCTTCGGCCTGCCCGCAGCGGTGGAGCATAGCGCCGAAGGCAAGGCCGCAACCGAAGGCGAGCACGCGACCGACGCCGCGCCGGAAGGTGAGGCTGCCGCCGCAGACGGCCACGCCACCGAAGCAACCGCAGAGGCCACCACTGAGGCCCACGCCGCCGTCACGGGTGAGGCTCCGCAGGGCGCCATCTACATCGGTGCGGAAAACCATGTGCTGCATGAGGCGCATCTGGTGCCGAAATGGGTCAAGGTCTCGCCCTTCATCGCGATGATCCTGGGCTTCTTGATGGCGTTCCAGTTCTACATCCGCCGCCCGGACCTGCCGGGCAAATTGGCGGAAAGCCAGCGTCCGTTGTACCTGTTCCTCTTGAACAAATGGTACTTTGACGAGCTTTACGATGTGATCTTCGTCCGCACGTCAAAGTGGTTGGGCCGCTTCCTGTGGAAGCGCGGCGATGGCGATATCATCGACGGGTCGATCAACGGCATCGCGATGGGGATCATTCCCTTCTTCACCCGCCTCGCTGCGCGCGCGCAGTCGGGCTACCTGTTCCACTACGCCTTTGCCATGGTTCTGGGCATCGCTGCCCTGATCACCTGGATGACGCTCTCGGGGGGCGCGCACTGATGGATAACCTCCTCTCGATCATCACCTTCATCCCGGCGGTTGCTGCGGGTATCCTCGCGCTCTTTGGGCGCGGGCAGGATGCGGCGGCGCAGCGCAACGCCAAATGGCTGGCGCTGTTCGCGACCTCGGCCACCTTCCTTGTGTCGCTGTTCCTGCTGGCGGGCTTTGATCCGGCCAATACGGGCTTTCAGTTCGTCGAGGACGGCGAATGGATCATGGGTCTGCACTACAAGATGGGCGTGGACGGGATTTCTGTCCTGTTCGTGATGCTGACCACCTTCCTGATGCCCTTGGTCATCGCGAGTGCGTGGCATGTCGAAACCCGCGTCAAGGAATACATGATCGCCTTTTTGCTGCTGGAATCGCTGATGATCGGCGTGTTCTGCGCGCTGGATCTGATGCTGTTCTATGTGTTCTTTGAGGCGGGCCTGATCCCGATGTTCCTGATCATCGGTATCTGGGGCGGCAAAGAGCGCATCTACGCGTCCTTCAAGTTCTTCCTCTATACCTTCCTCGGCTCGGTCCTGATGCTGGTGGCGATGATCGTCATGTATATGCTGGCGGGCACCACCGACATTCCGACGCTGATGGCCTTTGACTTCCCGCATACGGACATGGCGCTTTTGGGTATCCACATCGCGGGCGGGGTGCAGACGCTGCTGTTCTTGGCCTTCTTCGCAAGCTTCGCGGTGAAGATGCCGATGTGGCCTGTGCACACTTGGTTGCCCGATGCCCACGTCCAGGCCCCGACGGCGGGCTCGGTCGTGCTGGCGGCGATCCTGTTGAAGATGGGGGGCTACGGCTTCCTGCGCTTCAGCCTGCCGATGTTCCCGGTGGCATCGGATATCCTTGCGCCCTTGGTGTTCTGGCTGTCGGCGATTGCCATCGTCTACACCTCGTTGGTGGCCTTGGCGCAGTCGGATATGAAAAAGCTGATCGCCTATTCGTCGGTGGCCCATATGGGTTACGTCACGATGGGCATCTTTACCGCCAACCAACAGGGCATCGACGGCGCGATTTTCCAGATGCTGAGCCACGGCTTCATCTCTGGTGCGCTGTTTCTCTGCGTCGGCGTGATCTATGACCGCATTCACACGCGAGAGATTGACGCCTATGGCGGCCTTGTGAACCGGATGCCGGCCTATGCGCTGGTGTTCATGTTCTTCACGATGGCCAATGTGGGCCTGCCGGGGACAAGCGGCTTTGTCGGCGAATTCCTGACGCTGATGGGCATCTTCCAAGTCAATACTTGGGTTGCGGCCTTTGCCACCTCGGGTGTGATCCTCTCTGCCGCTTATGCGCTGTGGCTCTACCGCCGTGTGGTGATGGGTGAGTTGGTGAAAGAGGCTCTGCGCTCGATCACCGACATGTCGCGGCGCGAGAGGGCGATTTTCGCGCCCCTGATCGCGGCGACCCTGATCCTTGGCGTCTATCCCGCCTTTGTTACCGATATCATCGGGCCTTCGGTGAAGGCCCTGATCACCGACTATCACGCGGCGCTTCCCGCCGCCGATGCCACGCAAGTGGCCCAGCACTGAGGGACGATCCGAGATGACTTCTGCAGATTTCTCTATTGTCCTGCCCGAGGTGGTTCTGGCGCTGTATGCCATGGCTGCGCTGATGCTCGGGGTCTATGGCAGCAAGGATAAACTCGCCCCCGTGATCTCATGGGCCACGGCGGGGTTGTTCGTCGCCTTGGCGCTGTGGATCGGCATGGGTTCGGGTGAGGGCGGGACCGCGTTTGGCGGCCTGTTCGTCGATGACAGTTTCTCGCGCTTTGCCAAGGTCACGATCCTGCTCTCTGCCGCTGCCGTGCTGGTCATGGGGCTGGATTACTTGCAGCGCGGCGACATGCTGCGCTTTGAATATCCTGTGCTGGTGACGTTGGCTGTGGTCGGCATGATGATCATGGTCTCAGCCGGTGATCTGATGACGCTGTATCTGGGGTTGGAGTTGCAATCGCTGGCGCTGTACGTCCTTGCCGCCATTCGACGCGACAGCGTGAAATCGACTGAGGCCGGGTTGAAATACTTCGTCCTTGGCGCGTTGTCATCGGGTCTGCTGCTGTATGGCGCGTCCTTGACCTATGGCTTTGCCGGGACCACGCAGTTTGACGGCATCCTGTCCACGCTGGATCATGGCGCGCCCTTGGGTCTGCTGTTCGGTCTGGTGTTCTTGCTGTCGGGGCTGGCGTTCAAAATCTCTGCAGCACCTTTTCACATGTGGACGCCCGACGTTTATGAAGGTGCGCCCACCCCAGTGACCGCCTTCTTTGCCACCGCGCCGAAAGTGGCCGCGATGGCGCTGATGGCGCGGGTGACGCATGACGCCTTTGGCGGCATCATCAACGACTGGTCGCAGGTTTTGGCCGCACTGGCCGTGGTTTCGATGTTCCTTGGCGCAGTCGCCGCCATCGGTCAGCGCGACATCAAGCGCCTGATGGCCTATTCGTCGATTGCCCACATGGGCTTCGCGCTGGTTGGTCTGGCCTCGGGCACGGCTGAGGGTGTGCAGGCGATGCTGGTCTATATGGCGATCTACGTCACCATGAACATCGGCGCCTTCGCCTTCATCCTGTCGATGGAGCGGGATGGCCGTCCCGTCACCGACATCGCCGCCCTGAACCTGCTGTCCAAGCGCGAGCCGCTGAAGGCGCTGGCGGTGCTGGTCTTGATGTTCAGCCTTGCCGGTGTGCCGCCGATGCTGGGCTTCTTTGGCAAGCTTTACGTTCTGCGCGCGGCTGTGGATGCCGGGATGACATGGCTTGCCGTGGCAGGGGCAGTCGCCTCGGTCATCGGGGCCTTTTACTACCTGCGCATCGTGTTCTACATGTATTTCGGCAAGGAAACCGAAGGCGTGGAAATCCGCATGGCCCCGGTGCAATGGACCTTGCTGGTCGGCGTGGCCTTGGTGATGGTTGTGGGGATCGCCAACTTCTTTGGCATCGAGCCTGCCGCCGCTGCCGCCGCCCTGTCCCTTGTCAACTGAGGCGATGACAGGCTGGCCTGCCGGGGTTGGGCGCGTTGTCCTGGCTTCGGTTGACAGCACCAATGCCGAAGCCGCCCGATTGGCCCCGCAAGTTGCGGGGCCTGTTTGGGTTTTGGGGCGAGAGCAAACCGCAGGCCGGGGACGTCGCGCGCGGGCATGGTCCAGTCCGCAGGGGAATTTCTACGGCACCTTGCTGATGTTCCCGCGAGAGGATGCGGGGACCGTCGCCCTGCGCAGCTTTGCCGCCGCCTTGGCCCTGCGAGATGCCTTTGTGTCGCTGACCGGACTGCCCGATGCTTTCGCGCTGAAATGGCCCAATGATGTGCTGCTGAATGGCGGCAAGGTGGCGGGCATCCTTCTGGAAAGCGCCTCGGGTGCGGCGGGGATCGCGCATCTGTCCATCGGGATTGGCGTCAACCTTATCTCTGCCCCCGATCCATCGCTGGTGGAACCCGGTGCCGTGCCGCCAATCTCGCTCATGTCAGAAACCGGGGTGCGCGTGACGCCAGAGGCGTTCCTGAACGCCCTCGCCCCCGCTTATGCCCGATGGGAAGAAACCTTCACCACCCAAGGCTTCGCCCCGTTGCGCGCCGAATGGCTGGTCCATGCGGCGCGTTTGGGGCAGGTGATCCGCGCCCGCACTGGCACGACCGAGCGGAGCGGCCTATTTGACACCATCGACGCCGCAGGCGCGCTGATCCTGCGCGACGGGCAGGGCACGGTCGCCATCCCGGCGGCTGAGGTCTTTTTCTAACGGGGGATGCCCATGCTTTTGGCCATCGACTGCGGCAATACCAACACCGTGTTTTCCGTCTGGGACGGGGAACGCTTTATCGCGACATGGCGCATCGCTACCGACCACAAACGCACGGCGGATGAGTATTTCGTCTGGCTCTCCTCGCTCATGACCATGCGCAAGGTTGAGGCGACGATCACCGATGCCATCATCTCGAGCACCGTGCCCCGCGTGGTGTTTAATCTGCGGGTGCTGTGCAATCGCTATTTCGAATGCCGCCCCTTGGTGGTGGGCAAGCCGGAATGCGCGCTGCCTGTGCTCCCGCGCGTGGACCAGGGCACGACGGTGGGGCCGGACCGTCTGGTCAACACCGTGGGCGCGCATAACCGGCATGGCGGCGATCTGGTGGTGGTGGATTTCGGCACCGCCACGACCTTTGACGTGGTCGATAGTGATGGGGCCTATATCGGCGGTGTCATCGCGCCGGGGGTGAACCTAAGCCTCGAGGCGCTGCACATGGCGGCGGCGGCGCTGCCGCATGTTGATATCAGCCGCCCCACCCGCGCCATCGGCACGAATACGGTGGCTTGCATGCAGTCAGGCGTGTATTGGGGCTATATCGGTCTTGTCGAAGGCATTGTCCGTGAAGTCCGGCGCGAACGTGACCGCCCGATGAAGGTGATTGCGACGGGTGGTCTCGCCTCCCTTTTCGCGCAGGATACGGAACTATTTTATAGCGTCGAGGATGACCTGACCATGCATGGTCTAGTCCTCATCCATCGTCACAACAAGGAACTGGAAAGCGCATGAGTTCAAATCGGCTGGTCTATCTTCCCCTCGGCGGCGCCGGGGAGATCGGCATGAACTGTTACGTCTATGGCTATGGTCCCGCTGGCAAAGAGCGGTTCATCATCGTTGATCTGGGCGTGACCTTCCCCGACATGGACACGACGCCCGGCGTCGATCTGATCCTGCCCGATATCTCGTGGCTGGCCGATAAGCTGGACCGGGTGGAGGCGATCTTCATCACCCACGCGCATGAGGATCATATCGGCGCCATCGGGCATCTGTGGCCCAAGCTGCAAAAGCCGATCTATGCCCGCCGCTTCACCGCCACCTTGGGCCGGTTGAAGTTTGAAGAGCATGGCCTGCCAGTGGATATGATCCGCACCGTGGCCGCCCGTCCGGAAACGGTGGAAGTTGGGCCGTTCAAGGTGCAGTTCGTGCCGGTCAGCCATTCCATCCCGGAAAGCGCCGCGCTGGTGATCGACACGCCTGCGGGCCGGGTCGTTCATACTGGCGACTTCAAGCTGGACCACGCGCCGGGGGTGGGCGAGCCTTGGGATGACGCGCATTTCACCGCCATCGCGGCCGAGCGCCCGGTGAAAGCGCTGATGTGTGATTCGACCAACGTGTTCTCACTGCATGCGGGCCGGTCCGAATCCTCGATCAAGGAGCCGATCCGTGAGCTGGTGTCCAAGGCCAGTGGCATGGTGGTGGCGACCACCTTCGCCTCAAACGTTGCCCGCCTGAAAACATTGGCCGAGGCGGCACGGGCGGCGGATCGCTCTGTCTGCCTTTTGGGCCGCGCGATGCGGCGGATGGTGGCGGCGGCGCAAGAGTCTGGCGTGCTGACCAACTTCCCTCCGACCGTTTCACCCGAAGACGCGCTGGAACTGCCGCGTCAGAACCTGATGCTGTTGGTGACAGGCTCTCAAGGCGAACGCCGTGCCGCCAGCGCCCAACTGGCACGCGGCAAGTATCTGGGCCTAGAGGTAAAGGCAGGCGATCTGTTCCTGTTCTCGTCCAAGACCATTCCGGGCAATGAGCGTGAGGTGCTGCGCATCGTGAACGCGCTGTCGGAAAAAGATGTGACGGTTCAGGACGATGGCGGCGGTCTTTACCACGTCTCGGGCCATGCCAACCGCCCTGATCTGGAACATGTGCACCGCCTGCTTTTGCCCGACATGCTGATCCCGATGCATGGCGAACACCGCCACTTGCGCGAACACGCCCGGATCGGGCGCGAGGCGGGGATTGTGTCGGACATCGTCACCAATGGCACCATGGTTGATCTGTCCGGCGAAGCGCCTGTGGTCGTGGGCCGGATCGAGACGGGCCGTGTCTATCTGGACGGCACCTCGCTGGTCGGGGCGATGGATGGCGTCATCCGCGACCGGATCCGTATGGCGCTGAATGGCCATGTCATGGTGACGGTGATCTTGGACGAGGAAAACGACACGTTGGGCGATGCTTGGGTCGAAATCTCGGGTCTGGCCGAAACCGGCCGCACCGGGCCGCTGGCCGAGGTGTTGGAAACCGATCTGAACGAATTCCTCGCCGCTGCCCCCGCCAAACTGCTGCGCGACGACGATAAACTCGATGAGGCGCTGCGCCGGATCGTGCGTCAGGTCGCGATGGAGGAGATCGGCAAAAAGCCAGAGGTCACCGTGGTGGTCAGCCGGTTGATGTCGGAATAACCATCTGACCCCATCGAAACGAAAAAGGCCGGAAGCGATGCTTCCGGCCTTTTTCGTTTATCGGTCTGCGATCATGCTTCGGCAGAGTTCAGGACAGCCTCATCCTCAAGCTCTTCAACCTTGGCCTCGGGCAGTTTGAAACTGCGCAAGATGAAATCCGGCACATGGTCGCCCATGCCAACCACCGCCGAGTCGCGACGGTCATCGCGGCCATAGCGGCGGTCGTCACGGGGACGCTCGTCACGGGGCCGGTCATCACGGGGGCGATCATCACGCGGACGCTCATCGCGCGACCGATCACGGCGGTCGTCGCTGCGCGGACGCTCTTCACGCCGATCGCTGGTGTTGCGGTCGGCTTGGCGTTCCTCGCGGGGGCGATCCTCACGCACACGCTCTTCACGAACGGGGCGGGGGGCTTCGACCACTTCGGCGACGGCGACAACCTCAACAGCGGCAGGTTCCTTTTCCTCGCGACGCGGTCGATTGTCGTCGCGGCGGTCACGGCCAGAGGAGCGGCCCCGGTCCCGGCCCGACTCACGTCCAGAGTCACGGCCCGATTTCGGCCCACGGTCGCTTTGCGGACGATCCGACCCTTCTGAGGCCAGATCGATGCCTTCCGGCACCGTTCCGCGTGGGATCGACTGTTTCACAAGGCTTTCGATCTGGGTGATGTATTTGTCATCCGATGGCACGGCCAGCGTATAGGCTTTGCCCAGACGCCCCGCGCGGCCCGTGCGACCGATGCGGTGGACGTAATCTTCGGGATGGGTGGGCACATCAAAGTTGAACACATGGCTGACGGCCGGAATGTCCAAACCCCGCGCCGCCACGTCCGAGGCAACCAACAGATGCAAAGACCCATCGCGGAAGCCGTCCAGCGTCTTGGTGCGCACCGATTGCTCCAGATCGCCATGGATCGGGGCCGCATTGAAGCCATGCGATTTCAGCGACTTTGCCACCACATCCACATCCATCTTGCGATTGCAGAAGATAATGGCATTGGTGCAGCCTTCGCCTTCGGACCGGATCAAGGCCCGCAGGAGCGCGCGTTTTTCGGTAAAGCTGCGATCCTTGCGCGAGGGCGTGAACTGCACCAGTTGCTGTTCAATGGTGGCAGAGGTGGAATTCTGCCGTGCCACTTCGATTTTGGCCGGGTTGGTCAGGAAGGTCGAGGTGATGCGCTCAATCTCGGGTGCCATGGTGGCACTGTAGAACATGGTCTGACGGCTGAACGGTGTCAGTTGGAAGATACGTTCGATGTCGGGGATGAACCCCATGTCGAGCATCCGGTCGGCTTCGTCCACCACCATGATCTGCACGCCAGTCAGCAAAAGCTTGCCGCGTTCGAAATGGTCCAGCAAGCGGCCCGGCGTGGCGATCAGCACATCAACGCCGCGGTCAATCAGTTTGTCCTGTTCACCAAAGGACACGCCGCCAATCAGCAACGCCTTCGTCAACTTGGTATGCTTGGCGTAAATGTCAAAATTCTCGGCCACTTGGGCGGCGAGTTCGCGGGTGGGGGCCAGTACCAGACTGCGCGGCATCCGTGCCCGTGCGCGGCCCTGACCCAGAAGGGTGATCATCGGCAGGGTAAAGCTGGCGGTTTTGCCCGTGCCGGTTTGGGCAATGCCCAACACGTCGCGGCCCTTCAGCGCCTCAGGTATGGCCTGTTCTTGAATCGGGGTCGGGGTTTCATAGCCCGCTTCAGCGATGGCCTGAAGTACGCGCGGGTCGAGCGCGAGATCGGAAAATTTGGTCATGAGCGTCCTTGAACACTGCGGGATCGGCCCGCAAAGGGATTTGGGACGCTATGTTTCCGGGCGCCCCGGCGTCAGATGCCCACACACAAGGGCGCAAACAACGCCTTGGCGGTTATCGCAAAAGCGCGGTGCGGTCAAGGTCACGCTTCACCGAGGGCCGTGTGCTGTGAGCATTGACAGCAAAGGAAGGCACGCGTTACCCAGTGCAAGCAAGCGGTGAACGGTTTTTTCTTGATGAATGGTGACTTGCCTTCTGCTGAGACGCCCTCGGATCCGACGGACGATCTGTCCCGGTCGGTGACGCAGATTCCGCTTGTGCCGCGTGAGGACCGCGCGGAAATCGAAGAACCTGCACGCATCGCACCTCTGGCCGTTGCGGACGTAGCCGCAGCTGTGCCCCCGCCTGTCCCCGCATCGCAGACTGACTCACTGTCCGTTGCCGATCCGGCAGCGCAGATCGACCCAATCGCTGCGGCTGTCGCGGCCGGGACTTTGTCCCAAACACCACAACTGCCGCCAAACCTTCCTCCCGGTCAGCCGGGGCTGTTGTATTACGCAGTCTATCTGCCCGCCCCGTCTGGTGTGCCCGGTGGGTTGCCGCTGTATCTGCCCGCCGCGGCTGGGGGTGGGGCCTTTCCCCCCGCGCCGCCACCCTCCTTTCCGCCTGCAAATCCGATGGGAGTGTTTGCGCCCCCCGCACCGCCCTTTGCCGTGTCTGAAGCACAGGCCCATAACCAAAAGCTGCTCATCACGGGAATCATTACGGCGGTCTTTGTGGTGCACCTGCCGTGGCTGGTCTATCTTTTCGCTGTCCATGCCTGCTGGGGGACCTTTCTCGAAAGCTGCTATTCGGTCTCTGCCATGAGCGCCGAAGACCTTGCCGACCCCTTTGCCGAGGCGGTGGGCACGCCGATGCTGTTTGCCCGCGTGGTGTTCTTGATGCTGCGCGTGCAGGCGGTGCTGGCGGGCGACTGGGGGCAGTTCAGTCAGGCGATGCAAGTCTCCACCGGGGCGGGGTCGTTCATTCTGACCCGCATTGTCGCCGCCAATGGGCTGGTGGCCGAAGGGCGGTTCAGGATTTGGCTCTTGGCGGCCAGCTGTGCCTTTGCCTTTGGCCTTTTGTTCTGGGCTGAGCTGCATCTTTTGGGCGATCAAGCCTATCCTGAACTTGGGGCGCAAACCGTGCTCGCCTATATCGACCAGAACCTGCCCGTCGATTTCCTAGCCTATTCGAACGTCGAAGCCAGCCTGCAGGGATATCTGCAGTTCCTGCGGCTGGCAGATGCCCTGATCCTTGGCGCAGCCCTTGCCGTGCCGACCACAAGAAAGAGTGCCTGATGTTGCCTGCGTTTTGCCGTTCTGCCTGTTTTGCCCTTGGCCTTTTGCTCCTGCCCTTGCAGGCGGGGGCTGATGTCACCTTGCGCCTGAATATGGCCTATCTGGACCCGGCGGCGGGGGCGGTGGGGACAGCCCCCACCATCACCGTCACTGATCTGTTGGGCACCCAACCCTTGCAGGCAAGCGTCGCCCCTGATCCGGCGGATGCCTCGCGGCAAGTGGCCTCGGTCACGCTGCCCGAGGCGCTGTTTTCTGGCCCCTATGCGCGGTTGCGGGTCGCGGTGGCCGATCTGCGCCTACCGCCGGGTGACAGCCAAAGTGGCGAGGACATCCGCTTTGCCTTTGAACTGGTGCTTCGCCGCGCCTTGCTGGGGGAGGTGGTCGACCTGCAGCTGCCGATTGTCACCTCGTCGCGCAAGGGTGCGATGAAGCCCTATATGGACTTTCCGCAGATTGCCGAGGAATTGCCTGCGCGGTTCTTTCTCGCCCAGCAGTGGATGTCGCTCTATCAGGCCGATCCGGCCAGTGTCGCCGCCTCGCCGCAGAGTTTCGCACTGCAACGCTTGATTTCCCGTGCGATTGCTGACTTTGCCATCCGCATGGCCGACCTTGAGGCCAGTGCCGTGCTGATCCTGCCCGCCGTTGAACTGCGCGATACGCTGGCGCTTTTCTGGGATGGTCAGCCCGATGGCCGCGCGATCCACCTGCGCGCCTATGCCGATGCGCGCACCATCCTGTGGCTGGATTTGGCGCGGAGCGAAGAGTTGCTCAGCCTTGCGCGGCGCGGCGGCACCACCGCCCCCGCTGCTTGCGCCGAGGCGCGCGCGCTCCTGGCCTTTTTCGACGCCAATCGCCCGGATGAGGCTGAGGCCTCCAAGGTCAATGCCATGTTCCCCAACCCCGGTACGCTGGACGGCTACCTCTCCGGTCGCCGCACCGACCTTGAGGTCAGTTGTGCGCGGTTCAGTTTGTGAGCGGCGCCCTCTGACCCGCGCCTCCCTCACCAGTTTGGGCGATCCCGATCAGCGCTTAGCACCGGTTGCCAACCTGCCATCATCACCCTGACCAAGGGTTTGGGTGTCAGCACGGTGACCGGTCCATCCGGACGGGGCAGGGCGGGGCCGTAGCCTGTGGGCGTATAGGGCCAAAGCTCTGCCTCGCGCAGCAGATGCGGCGCGCCGTTCCACAGGATGAAGCATCCTGCAGGCAGGTTGGCCGCTTCGGCCTGATGGCGCTTGGCTTGGCGGGTGGCAGGATCGAAGCGCGCGGCATGCAGGATGGGGTCCATCTCAGCAGCGCTGGCCCTTGCGCCAAACGCGCGGGCCCAGGCTGCGCGGAAATCGTTGTAGACAGCACGGCGACATTCGGCGCAGGGACGATGACCGGCGGCGCAGGCGACCGCCTCATCGTGGAAAAACAGCGGCGTGTAGCGTCCGGGGGTCGCTTGCGGCACGGCCCCGCGCCCCGGCTTTTCGCGCAAGGTGCAGGTGATCCAGAGCTTGCCCTGATGCTTGCGCCGGATCACGCCTGCATCGTCATGCAGACAGCCCCGATTGCCCATGAAGGCCTCACGCGCGGGTCCGGGCAGGAAAGCCCCGTCCGGCTGCACGCGGTTGGCGCGGCTCACACCATCATTTCCTTCGTCGCGGTCAGCTTCAATTCGGGGTGGTCGCGCTCGATCCGGTCGATGTCCCATTTCAGCCGGGTGAGGTACACAAGGTCGCCGTCGCTGTCATAGGCGATGTGGCCTTTGTTGATGTTCACGAAGGCCTCGACCGCCGCTTTTGCGCCGTTCACCCAGCGCGCACTGGTGAAGTGCGACGGCTCAAACCGCACGGGCAGGGAGTATTCCTGTTCGATCCGGCTGGCCAGCACTTCGAACTGCAGCGCCCCCACGACGCCGACGATGTAGCCAGAGCCGATCATCGGCTTGAACACCTTGGCGGCACCCTCTTCGGCGAATTGCATCAGGGCCTTTTCCAGATGCTTGGCCTTCATCGGGTCCATCGCGCGAACCGATTGCAAAAGCTCGGGTGCAAAGGACGGAATGCCGGTGAAGCGCAGCGCCTCGCCTTCGGTCAGCGCATCACCGATGCGCAACTGCCCGTGGTTCGGAATGCCGATGATATCGCCAGCCCAAGCCTCTTCGGCCAATTCGCGGTCGGCGGCGAGGAACATCACCGGGTTGGCAATCGCCATCGGTTTTTTTGACCGCACATGCAGCAGTTTCATCCCGCGTTCAAAGTGCCCTGAGGCGAGGCGCACAAAGGCCACGCGGTCGCGGTGTTTGGCGTCCATGTTGGCCCGCACCTCGAACACAAA
>JAIYDR010000182.1 GCA_027487395.1 Rhodobacter sp.
ATGGGGCGCAGGGTTCGCAGGTTGATGACCTCGGCGCTGATGCCGTCTTTCGCCAATTCCTCGGCGGCGTGCAGGGCATAGGTCAGGCCGATGCCGAAGCTGACGATGGTGACATCGGTCCCCGCGCGCAGGATCGAGGCTTTGCCGAAGGGGATGGTGAAATCCTCTTGCACTGGCACCTCAAACGAGCGGCCATACAGGATCTCATTCTCAAGGAAGATCACCGGGTTCGGATCGCGAATTGCGGACTTCAAGAGACCCTTCGCATCCGCCGCCGAATAGGGCATCGCCACTTTTAGACCCGGAATGGCGGCATACCAGGCTGCGTAATCCTGAGAATGCTGCGCGCCAACCCGTGCCGCTGCCCCGTTGGCCCCCCGGAACACGATGGGCGAGCCCATCTGACCGCCCGACATGTAAAGCGTCTTGGCGGCAGAGTTGATGATCTGGTCAATCGCCTGCATCGCGAAGTTGAAGGTCATGAACTCGACGATGGGCTGCAACCCACCCCAGCTTGCGCCCACCGCAATGCCGGTAAAGCCATGCTCGGTGATCGGGGTGTCGACCACGCGCTTGGGGCCGAATTCGTCCAAGAGGCCTTGGGAGATTTTATAGGCCCCCTGATATTCGCCAACCTCTTCGCCCATCAGGAAGACATTGGGATTGGCGCGCATTTCTTCGGCCATCGCCTCACGCAGGGCCTCGCGCACGGTCATGGTCTTGGTCGGCACGCCTTCGGGCAGGTCGGAATGCGGCCATCCTTGTGCTGCGACCGGGGCGGGGGCGGCAGCAACAGCGGCAACCAAAGCCGGGGCCGCAGCGACCGGGGCCGCAGCGACCGGGGCCGCCGCAGCGGCAGCCGCAGGGGCGGCGTCAGTGGATTCGCCGTCTTCCACCAGCGTGGCGATGGGGGTGTTCACTTTCACGCCTGCGGTGCCTTCAGCCACCAACAGCTTGCCAACGATCCCGTCATCGGCGGATTCGAATTCCATCGTGGCCTTGTCGGTCTCGATTTCGGCGATGATCTGGCCCGATTTGACCACATCGCCCTCTTTCACCAGCCATTTGGCCAGCGTGCCTTCCTCCATCGTCGGAGAAAGCGCGGGCATCAGAACTTGCGTTGCCATGGTCGTTTCCCCCCTTACGCGTAGATATCGGTCCAAAGCTCGTCCACCGACGGCTCCGGGCTTTCTTTTGAGAATTCGGCAGCGTCGTTGACCGTTGCCTTGATCTCTTTGTCGATGGCTTTCAGGTCGTCATCTGTGGCCAGACCGCCGGTCAACAGCAGGTCGCGCACATGCTCGATGGCGTCCTTTTCAGAGCGCATCTTTTCCACTTCCTCGCGGGTGCGATACTTCGCCGGGTCCGACATCGAGTGGCCGCGATAGCGATAGGTCATCATCTCAAGGATATAGGGGCCTTCGCCCGCGCGGCAGGCGGCAACCGCCTTTTCGCCAGCGGCCTTCACGGCCAGAACATCCATGCCGTCAACCGCTTCGCCCGTGATGCCGTAAGCGGCCCCGCGTTCCCACAAAGATGGCGACTTGGTGGAGCGTTTCACGCTCGTGCCCATCGCATATTGGTTGTTTTCGATCACAAACACGACCGGCAGGTTCCACAACTCGGCCATGTTATAGGTCTCATAGACCTGACCCTGGTTCGCCGCGCCATCGCCGAAATAGGCGAAGGTCACGTTGTCATTTCCCAGATATTTGTCTGCAAAGGCCAGACCCGCACCCAAGGGCACCTGCGCGCCGACGATGCCATGACCGCCGTAAAAGTGGCGCTCTTTCGAGAACATATGCATCGAGCCGCCCTTGCCCTTGGAGTAGCCCCCAATGCGGCCCGTGAGTTCGGCCATCACGCCGCGCGAATCCATGCCGCAGGCCAGCATGTGGCCATGGTCGCGGTAGCTGGTGATGCGCTTGTCGCCTTCCTTGGCGGCGGCCTCCAGACCCACGACCACAGCTTCCTGTCCGATATAGAGGTGGCAGAACCCGCCGATCAGGCCCATGCCATACAACTGGCCAGCCTTTTCCTCGAACCGCCGGATCAGCAGCATGTCGCGGTAGTATTTCAGCAATTCGTCTTTAGAGACGTTCGGTCTTTCGGCGGGCTTTTTTGCAGCCATGATGGCGACCTCCCCTCGCTTGCATGGATAGTTCAACGTTAAACTACTCTTACAGCATCGGGAAAACTTGGGTCAAAGGAAATTCGCGCGCGCCAAAGCGCGTCGGCGCATGGCTGCCATGCAGAATGCGAAACCCATGGGGGGAGGGTGGACACTGCATCCGCCGTTCAGCGGATGGCAACCTCATCGGCGCGGACATAGCCCAGCACCGAACGCGCCTGCTCGTCCAAAAGATCAAGGTCCAGATAGCCATCCGACAGCCGCTTGGTGCGGTTCTGGATCGCAGCGAGGTCTTCGGTCAGACGCGCCTTTTCGGCCTGCAACACCTCCGTCTCAGCGGCGATCTCGACTTGGCGGAACACCCCATAATCGCCCTGCACAGCGGCAAAGGTGAAATACACCCCCAGCGTCGCGGCCAGCAGATAATAGATGATCGCACCGACCGAGGGGCGCGATGAAGAGGTGTTCATGGGCGGACCGTTCTGCTCAGGCCCCTCTCACGGGGGCGTCGGCAGACTATGCCACAGCCGATTCGCGCTGTGAATCCGGAAAATCGGATGGCAGGTGGAAAATCCCGCCAAACCCGCATCTTGGGCGCTGCAGGTGTTACCAGTCGTTCTGGTAAACCCCGGTTGCAAACTGCAAGGTCATCTGCGTGCAAGCCGTCCCGCGGGGTGTGCAGATCGGACCGGTCAGCGTGCCTGTGATGCGGTCGTAAGCGCCGCTCCCGCCTTCGGCAAAGTCCGAAATGGCAATCTCTGCCGGGACAACGGTCCGAAGCACCACGGGATTTTGCCGACCATCTTCCTGTACCAGTTCAACATTCACGGGAAAGCGCATCCCTTTGGCCAGTGCGGCGGGCGGTGTGGCTTTGATTAACAAGACTGGCCCCAAGGCGCGCGGGTCATCG
>JAIYDR010000174.1 GCA_027487395.1 Rhodobacter sp.
CGCCTGCATAATTGGCCACCAGCGGCAGGCGGGTATCCAGCCCTTTTTCCGTGATATAGCGGGCCAGATTGACCATCCGCGTCCCCACCATCACATCGGTCGCGGTAAAGCCGGTGGCGGGGAAGCGAAACGTGGTGGCCGGATCGTTCGACTGCGTGAAGACGTTCACGATCTCCAACGAGGTTGTGCTTCCCGCAGGTAGTGCCAGATGCATTAGGACCGCGCCATCCACATGGCGCAATCCTGTTGCCCCATCAAACACGGCGGGGGCGGTGGAGCCGATTTCGTCAACCGGAACGCCGGTGACCCATCCCATGAGGGGCTGATCAAACAGGCGCGGATATCCGATGCTGTCCAAGGCAAAGGCGGAATGCGCGGATGAAAACGCCGGGATCACGATCAATGACGCCCCCCCCGGGGCATAGCCATCAGCGATACTGGCCAAGTCCGACGTTTGCAGATGCCGGATGGTTGCGCCTGTGGCTTCGGGAAAACGGGTGACGAACAGCCGATCGTCGATGCGGCTGCCGCCGTCCTCGGTCGATGCATAAACCGTTGTGCCGCCGATCCACCGGCCCTGCGGCAATTGCGCCAGCAATGCTTCGGGTCCGGCAATGCTCAGGATGTCCCCCGCCAAGATGAGCGCTGCCGCATCGGAAACGCTGAGAGTGTGGTTTTTCATGGCAAGATTCCGGGCTCAGGGATTGGAAAGGTCGATGCCTGCAAAGGCATTCCGGGCAATGAAGGCCTTCAGCTCTTCCAACTTGGCGGGCAGCGTTGCGGGCTTTGCGCGCACCTCGATCCTGAGACGGCTGACAAGGATCCGGGTGGCAAGACGGGCCATTGAAAGGTCGCTTGTGCCCGTCAAAAGGGCGGTCAATCTGATGTCGTCCATGGTCTTTGTCCGTGGCGCGCCGCGCGCAGAGCTGCGCCACGCCCCGGCGTCACGGCGTGCTGCAGTCAGTTTATTGCCATTTTCATAACGACGAGCGGAGGGGCCGATTTAGCGGCGCGCGTGCGGCCGATGCGGATCCAAACGGTTGCGCATTTCGCGGGATGCTGTGACGTCTGGACATCGGGCTGGTGACTTCCCATCTCGACCAAGGTGGGGTTTGGTCACGTTGGCGTTGCGCTGCGGGGGCCGTGCCTTGCCTTCCCTAGGCCCCGAAGATAGGGTGCCCGCCAAAATGCTGGTCCAGAACCGGCCAGAGAAAGAGGACTGATCATGTTCGCAACCCCCGCTTTCGCGCAGGCCGCAGGCGCAAGCAGCACCTCCGCACTTGCCGGCAGTTTCATCCCGCTCGTGCTGATGATCGCCATCATGTACTTTTTGCTAATCCGCCCCCAACAGCGTAAGGCCAAGGAACACAAAGCCATGGTCGAAGCCCTGCGTCGCGGGGATCAGGTGATCACATCGGGCGGCATCTTGGGCAAAGTGGTGCGCGTGATGGATGACGGGATCGTTGAGGTCGAGATTGCCGAAGGCGTCAAAATCCGTGTGGTCAAAGCGACCATCTCTCAGGTCGTGAACAAGACCGAACCGGCCGCAGCTTAAGACCGAGACCAACAATGTACACCCCGCTCTGGAAGCGCCTGCTGATCATCGCCGTCGTTCTGGCGGGGTTCGTTGTGGCCATGCCGAACCTGTTCTACGCCACGGTTGAAACCCACAATGATGCGAAAGCGGCCGTCGAAAAGGCCGGTTTCGCCACCACCGAGCAAGAGGCCGCTTTGGCCCTTTGGCCCAATTGGCTGCCCTCGGGTCTGGTCAATCTGGGTCTGGACCTGCGCGGCGGGGCGCATCTGCTGGCCGAAGTGCGGGTAGAGGATGTCTATAAGGCGCGGATGGATGCGCTGTGGCCTGAACTGCGCGACGCCTTGCGTGACCTGCGTGACCAGACCGGTGCGATCCGCCGCCAACCCGCGCCGAATGGCGAATTGCATGTGCGCATCGAAAAGCCTGAAGGCATGCAGGCCGCAGTTGAGGCTGTGCAGGCGCTGGCGTCCCCCGTCGTGTCACTGACCGGGGCAGGCTCGTCCGACATCGAAGTGACGGTGAACGGCGATGTCATTGAAATCCGTCTGTCAGAGGCGGAAAAGACCGCGACGGATTCGCGCACCATGCAGCAATCGCTGGAAATCATCCGCCGCCGCGTGGATGAGGTCGGTACGCGTGAGCCGACGATCCAGCGCCAAGGCGCGGACCGGATCCTGATTCAGGTGCCGGGTATTGGATCGGCGGCAGAGCTTAAGGCGCTGATCGGCACCACCGCGAAACTGTCCTTTAACGCGGTCGTTGGGCGTGCCGCAAGCAAGGACGCGCAGGCCCCGGCTGGGGCGACGGTCCTGCCCTCGTTGGGCGAAGAGGGCGTGTTCTATATCATCGAGGATGTGCCCGTGGTGACGGGTGAGGAATTGGTGGATGCCCAGCCGTCCTTTGACCAAAACAACAGCCCCGCCGTCAACTTCCGCTTTGACACCTCGGGCGCGCGGAAGTTCGGGGAATACACCTCGGCCAACATCGGTGCCCCCTTTGCAATCGTGCTGGACGGCGAGGTGATTTCTGCCCCGGTTATTCAAAGCGCCATCATGGGTGGGTCGGGCATCATTACTGGCAATTTCTCGGTCGAGGAATCGACCAAGCTGTCGGTGCTTTTGCGCGCCGGAGCGTTGCCTGCGGAAATGACTTTCCTTGAAGAACGCACCATCGGGCCGGAACTGGGAGAGGATTCCATTGACGCGGGCCGCTTGGCCACGCTGGTCGCGGCGGGGGCGGTCAGCCTGTTGATGATCGCGTCTTATGGGCTGTTCGGCACGTTCGCGGTCGTCGCGCTCGGCATCAACATGGTCCTGATCTTCGGCCTCTTGTCGCTGATCGGCGGCACACTGACCCTGCCGGGGATCGCGGGGTTGGTGCTGACCATCGGCATGGCGGTGGATGCCAACGTCTTGATCTATGAACGGATGCGCGACGAATTGCGCGCCGGGGGCAAATCCGCAACCAAAGCGCTGGAACAGGGGTTCGAGCGCGCGCTGCCCGCGATCATCGACGCCAACGTCACCACCTTGATCACGGCAGCGGTGCTGTTCTTCCTCGGCGCAGGTCCGGTGCGCGGCTTTGCCGTAACCCTGGCCATTGGCATCATCACTTCGGTTTTCACCGCGATCAATGTGACGCGGCTGATCGTCGAAGTCTGGTATAACTGGCGCAAGCCCAAGACGCTTGTCGTCTAAGGAGACCTCCACCATGGCGTGGCGCTTTAAACTTGCTCCCGACAATCCGGGTTGGGACTTCTTCCGCTGGCAATGGATCACTTTCGGCGGGTCGATTTTCCTTTCGGCGATGTCCGTCGTGGTCTGGGCGTTCATGGGCCTGAACTACGGCATCGACTTCAAAGGCGGCACCACGATCCGCACCGAATCCTCCTTGGCGGTGGATGTGGGGCAATATCGTCAGGTGCTGGAAGTCCTGCCGTTGGGCGACGTCTCGATCACCGAGGTGTTCGATCCTAACTTCACCGACACCCAGCATGTCACCATGGTGCGCCTGTCGGCCGAGGATGAGACGCTGGCGGTGACGCCGGAACAGATCGAACAGGTCGAAGCGGCGCTGCGCACCATTGACCCCGCGATGAAATTCCCAAGTGTGGAAACCGTGGGGCCGAAAGTCTCGGGCGAGTTGATCTATAGCTCGGTTCTGGCGCTGATCGTCACCAGTCTGGGCATCATGGCCTATATGTGGCTGCGGTTTGAATGGCAGTTCGGGGTAGGGGCGGTGCTGGCGCTGCTGCATGATGTCATCATCACCATCGGCATTTTCGCGATTTTCCAGATCAAGTTTGACCTGACCATCGTGGCGGCCTTGCTGACCATCCTTGGCTATTCGATCAACGACACGGTGGTGGTGTTTGACCGGCTGCGGGAAAACTTGCAGAAATACAAGACCATGCCGTTGCGCGATGTCATGAACCTGTCGGTGAACGAAACCCTGGCGCGGACGCTGATGACCTCGGTCACCACGCTTTTGGCGGTGGGGGCCATGCTGGTGTTCGGCGGCGATGTGTTGCGCGGCTTTAGCCTTGCGATCTTTATCGGGGTGCTCTTCGGTACTTATTCTTCGGTCTATGTCGCCAAGAACATCGTGCTGATCATCGGGCTGGATCGGTCGGGCAAGAAGAAATCCGCAGCACCCGACGAATTCGCCAATGTGGACGCCTGAGGGGAAGCGATGCGCCTGACCGAGATCAGTTACGGACAGGCACAGCCGGTTGAGGGCTATGGGCCGGGGTTTTTCCGGATCGGTGGCCATGTGCTGCGCGGGTCTTGTTTGATCACACCTTGGGATGCCGGGCTATGGGGCGGGCTGGAAGATACCGCCACGCCGCTGTCGCTGGTCGGCAAGATAGACGTGCTGCTTTTGGGCATGGGGGCCGATGTGGCGCACCCGCCCAAGGCCTTTCGCGTGGCGCTGGAGGCTGCGGGGATTGGGGTCGAGGTGATGTCCTCTCCCGCCGCTTGCCGCACCTATAACGTGCTGTTGGGCGAGGGGCGTCTGGTCGCCGCCGCCTTGTTGCCGGTGCATGAGATCACCCGGTGAGGGGGGCAGGCCCGTGACCGCTGCTGTGACGCTGAAGGTGGCAGGACTCGCCGTTGCGCGGGGCGGGGTTGCGGTGCTGGAAGGGGTGGGGTTCACCCTTGCCGCGAGCCAGGTACTGATCTTGCGTGGGCCGAATGGTGTGGGCAAGACCACCTTGCTGCGCACCTTGGCAGGCTTGCAGCCGCCCTTGGCGGGAAGCGTCTCTGTCCCGTCGGAAAGCCTGACCTATGCCGCGCATGCCGATGGCATCAAGGCAGTCCTCAGTGTGGCGGAAAACCTGTCGTTCTGGGCGGCGATCTACGGAACCGGGGATGTGGCGCAGGCACTGGCGGCGATGAACCTGACCGCTCTGGCCGACCGTCGCGCGGCGCATCTGTCTGCTGGGCAAAAGCGCCGTCTGGGTCTGGCGCGGCTGTTGGTCACGGGGCGGCCGGTCTGGCTGCTGGATGAGCCGACGGTCAGTCTGGATGCGGCCTCGGTCAGCTTGTTCGCAGGCGTGCTGCGCGGTCATCTGGCAGCGGGCGGATCGGCGGTGATTGCCACGCATATTGATCTTGGCCTGCCCGAGGCGGCGGTGCTGGACCTGACCCCGTTTAAAGCCCGCGCGCCGCAGGATGGCGGGGCCAAGGGTGCGTTTGACGAGGCTTTTGCATGAGCGCGGCGCGGGTTGACGGGGCAGGAGTGGGGGGGTCACACCCGTCGTCCATCGGTTCTCGGACCGATGGCGAATCCGATGAACGACCCCCCGTGGGATATTTGAGTAACGGGGAAGGGGAGCAGGGCAGATGCTGGCGCTTCTGACCCGCGATCTGCGGCTGGCGTTTCGGGCGGGCGGCGGCTTTGGCCTTGGGCTGGCGTTTTTCCTGCTGGTGGCGGTGCTGGTGCCCTTGGGC
>JAIYDR010000215.1 GCA_027487395.1 Rhodobacter sp.
CGACAGAGCGCAATCCAACGGCCACCGCATCGCGGCGCGGCATCCGAAACCGTATGCCCCCGGTCATCTGACCGATCAGGATCAACGGCCCCAGAGTCAGCAGCCCCCGCGTCGCGATGGCCTGCCAGAGCGGCAGGTGCAGGGTCGAAGTCGCGGCCTTCATAAATCCGTCATTGATCGTGAACGCCGCCATCGCGATCGTCATATAAAGCGCGCCGCGCAGATTGTCGGACAGGGGCATTCAAATGTTCCAATGGGCTTTCAGCGCGGCGGCAAAACCGGGCAGGTCGATGCCATAGCGGCGTTGCATCAATCCGGGCCAACGTTCAAGGGGCAGCGTCTCGGGTCGGCGTTCTTGGCCTATGGCGCTGTCATTGCCGCCATGCGCGCCGCGCAGGAACATCACCTCATCCTGAAACGAGATCACCGGCATATGCCGCCAGATCAGATGGTGCGGATAGTCCAGGATCATGCGGCTCGCCATTGGGCGGGACAGCAGCACCAAAGCCGGTGTCCACAGCGATGCCCGGCGCAACGTCGGGACCAAGATGCCGTCGGTTTCGGTCAGCAGGATCCCCCGGCAATAATCCAGCGCCATCAGATCGGTGCGACGAAAGACCGCCAGCACCGCCGCCAGATCGGCACGGATACGGGCGACGAAATCCACCGCCACCCCATCATCATCATCCAGCCGGAACTGCGCCAGGACCTCTGCCGTGGGATCAATATGGCGACGCATTGCTTCGGCGCAGACCTCACGATGCGGACCGGGGGGAGCGAAATCCAGCACCACCTGCGGCACATTGGCAATCAACGCCTGCATTTGTGACAGCCAAGGTTCGGGGAAGTCCTCTCCCAAGAGGACAATCAGGCGAAACTCCGGGTCGGTCTGTGCCCGGATGGATGGCAAGGCGACATGGGAAAACCACAAGAAGCGATGCGCCAGACGGTCGGCTGCGTAGAGCATCGCGCGGCGGTCATCGATGCTGTCATGTTCGACTTGAAACGCGCCCAGACTGGGGACAGAAAACCGGCACAAGCCCAACACCTGCACCCGTGGCGCGGTCGCCACGGCCTGTGCGGCCCGCCGGCGCCTCATCCTCGGAAACCTTCGGGCAGGAAGGGGAAACCGCGCCGCAGCACCGCGGTCAGCTTGGCCCCACCGATCAGGCGCACTTGGCCGGACGCCTTGCCTTCGCTGTCATTGCCAGAATGGACAGTGCGAATATAGCCGTGGGTTTCGCCCTCGGTCAGGGTCGTGAAGAACATGTGCAAAAGGCGGTGGTTGCGACGAAAGATGTTCTCGCGGCTCTCCACCGGGGCGCACATCGCCAACCCCACCCCAAGCGGAAGCTTTTCGGTCACATCGGTCCAGATCGGGTCATCCCCGGACAGATCAAGGAACAGTCCACGATTGTGGCCAATGCAAAAGCTCGTGCCGGGGTTCACGATCCTCGCCATGCCATCCACCATGCGGCGCAAGCGCGCGACGTGGTGAATGTCCATCGCGTCATCGTCATCCAGACGAAAGCTGGTCAGATGGCTACATCCATCATCAAGCAGACTGCCAAAGGCCGCCTGCATCGCGGGGTAATGCTGCATCGGCGGCAGTTGCACGATGCGCGCACGATCCAGATCGGCAATCCCGGCGTGCAGACGCTGCATCGCCCAATCGGGAAACCCATCGCCGACAAGGATCAGCGTCTCAAATCCCCGGTCCGATTGCGCTTTCAGAGAGGGCAGCGACAGCGCCTCGAAGAAGCGAAACCGAGTTTCTAGCCTTTCCCTGTCATGTAGCCAGGCAATCTGCGCGGCAATGTCCTCATCCTGCCGCGTAAAGCCGGTCAGGGCGGGATATGAAAAGCGGACCAGACCGACGATCCTGTTGCGGAATTCCATCTGGCCAATCTCCGACACCGATACCGCCACAACCCTAGCAACACCTGCGCCGTCTTCAATGCGAAAGGGCCGCCGCGACGGTGCGCGACGGCCCTTCCTTGTTCAAACCGTCAGCCGATCAATTGCGGCTGTCGAAATCCATCAGACCCGAGTCCTTGTCGCCCAGATCGACGATTTCCATCGGCGCGGCCAGTGCTGCGGCCTGTTCAGCCTCGCTCCGGCGCGCGTCGATGACGTTCTGGTCACGGTCGGCCGCAATCTTCTTCACGCGGCTTGTCGCACCACCTGTCCCTGCCGGGATCAGGCGACCGACGATCACGTTCTCTTTCAGGCCGACCAGTTTATCCCGCTTGCCCTGAACCGAAGCCTCGGTCAGCACACGCGTGGTTTCCTGGAAGGATGCGGCAGAGATGAAGGACCGTGTCGACAAGCTGGCCTTGGTGATCCCGAGCAGCACCGGCTCGGCCTTCGCCTCGCGCAGGCCGCGGTTGCGGGCCTTGGCGTTCTCTTCATCCAGTTCGATCTTTTCAACCTGCTCGCCCTTGAGCAAGGTCGTGTCCCCGGATTCCAGAACTTCCAGCTTTTGCAGCATCTGGCGAACGATCACCTCGATGTGCTTGTCGTTGATCTTCACGCCTTGCAGACGATAGACGTCCTGCACTTCGTCGATCATGTAGTTCGCCAACGCTTCGACACCCATGATGCGCAGGATGTCATGCGGCGCAGGATTGCCGTCCATGATGTAGTCACCCTTTTGGACGAAATCACCTTCCTGAACCGGAATGTGCTTGCCCTTGGGGATCATGTATTCGACAGCCTGAAGCGTCTCATCTACCGGCTCAACCGTGATGCGGCGCTTGTTCTTGTAGTCCTTGCCGAAGCGGACATAGCCATCCGCTTCCGCGATGATCGCGTGGTCCTTCGGACGACGGGCTTCGAAGAGTTCGGCCACGCGGGGAAGACCCCCGGTGATATCCTTGGTCTTCGCCCCTTCGCGCGGAATACGCGCCACCACGTCGCCCGGGCGCAGTTCCTGGC
>JAIYDR010000394.1 GCA_027487395.1 Rhodobacter sp.
CGACCGGCAACCTTGACCGCGCCTCGGCCTTGCAAGTGATGGACCTGATCGCCGAGATCAACCGCGAGGAGGGGACGACCTTTTTGATCTCGACCCATGATGAGAAAATCGCGGGCCTGTGTCGGCGGCAGATCGTGGTGGCGGATGGGTTGATGACGGGGTGAGGTTTAGTCCAACTCCAGCTGCGCTTTCAGCGGCAAATGATCTGAGGCGCGGCGCGCGAGGGCCGTGTCATGCACTGCGCCTTGGCTCAAGCGCGCACGGTCATTGGTCATCATCCGGTCCAGTGGAAAGACCGGATAGCGCGCGGGATAGCTGGGCAAGGCGACTGTATCGCGAAAATGCGGGGCCAGCGGTTGCAGCGCCAAAGCCCCCTCGCCGCGCCATTCGTTCAGATCGCCCATCAGCAGATGCGGGCGGGCCCCCATCCCAGCCAGCAGCGCCATCAGATGCCGGGTTTGCGTGGCGCGCGACCGGCTGAGCAATCCCAGATGCGCCGCGATCACCCGCAAGGGCCGTCCCTGATGCGTCAGGTCGGTGATCAGCGCCCCCCGAGGCTCGATCCCCGGTAGGGTGACGCGATGGACGGCCTGAACCTCTGCCGCGCGCAACAGGAGCACATTGCCATGCCAGCCATGCGCGAGGCCGCTTCCCGGCATCGGAACGGCCATAAGGCCATGATCCCGCGCCAAGGCGGTCAGGTCCAACAGCCCCCGCCTTGTGCCAAAACGGGTGTCCGCCTCTTGCAAGGCCATGATATCGGGTGACATCTCACCGATCACCGCCGCCGTGCGGTCCAGATCGCGCCGCCGGTCGGCACCAATGCCCTTATGGATGTTCCAGGTGGCGACAGAAAGCTCGCTCATAACACCGGGCCCAGCATCGCCAGACAGTTGTTCCAAAGCCGCCGATACCAAGGCCAAGCCGCCACGGCCTCCGCCGTGATCCGGGTGCTGTCAGTCAGATAGCCGATCTGCCGCGCGCGGATCGCTGCGGCGGTTTCGACATCGGCCAAGAGGATATTGCTTTCAAAGTTCAGCGCAAAGCTGCGGCAATCCATATTGGCCGATCCGATCAGGCTGACCTGTGCGTCAATCGTCACCGTCTTGGCGTGCAAAAGCCCGGCGTGGAATTCATAGAGCCGCACCCTCGCACCGATCAGGTCGGCATAGGTGCTGCGGCTGGCAGCGGCGACGGCAAAGTCATCGTTGCGGGCGGGCAGGATCAGCGTGACCGCCACCCCCCGATTTGCCGCCGCGCGCAGGGCCGATTGCAGGGCATCGACGGGAACGAAATAGGGCGTGGTCACGATCACCTCATGTCGCGCGGCGTAAAGCAGGGCGGCAAACATCTCGGGCAGGGCGGAGGGCGGGTCGAGCGGTCCCATCGCAATGACCTGCGCGCAAAAGCCATCGGTTTCCGGCTGCGGCGCGGTCAAGAGAGCGCTGAGGTCATCCTGCGCAACATCGGCCATCCAATCGGCGGCAAAGATGCGTTGGTTCTGAAGCGCAATCGGGCCGGTTAGGCGCAGCACGGCATCGACCCAAGGGCCAAACTTCGCCTTTGGCAGAAAGGCCGCATCGGCACAATTCATACTGCCGCAATAGGTGATCTGGTTGTCGATCACCATGATCTTGCGATGGTTTCGAAGGTCCACCCGGCCAAACGTCACCTGCAACAGCAGATTGCCAATCCGCAGGCTGCGTGCCAGATGCACGCCCCCCGCCTGCATCTCTGCCCAAAGCGGATGGCGGATCATCGCCCGCGCGCCGAAGTCATCGGCCAAGGCGCGGCAGGTCACCCCGCGCCCTGCGGCCCGGATCAGCGCGCAAGCCAGACGGGTGCCGCTGTCATCGGGCAGCCAGATATAGCACATCAGATGCACATGATCCTGTGCGGCATCGATATCGGCCACCATGCTGTCAATGACCGCCTCGGCATCCGCCAAAAGTGCAGCCCTATTCCCCGCCACCGGGGCAAAGCCGCTGATCGATTGGCCGACGCGGAAGAGATCCCCATCCAAGGTGCCAAGCTCTGGCACCGGGGGAAGCTCTGCGCCCGGTGGCAAACGGGCAAGGACCGCCTGCCGCCGGGCCAAGCGGCGCGGGCGCATCCGGGCTTCACCCAGCACAAGATAGGTCAGAATCCCAAAGAGTGGCAGCACAAGGATGATGACAATCCATGTCAGCCGCATCGATGGGTCGCGGTTGGCATGCAAGAGAACCCGCAGGATCAGCGCGGCCTGGATCAGGACATGCGCCTCGATCAGCATCGCGTCGGGGTGGCGGGTGGCTGTCTCAAAGACGGCCACGCAAGATCAGCACCACGACGACGATCAGGACAACCCCGATGACGCCGACGCCGGTGTTGCCATAGCCATAGCCATAGCCGCCGAAGCGACCGCTAAAGCCGCCGAGCAGGAAGATGATCAAAAGCACCGCGAGAATGGTACCAAGGGACATGGAGTTGCTCCGCTCTGTCAGGAGTTTTTGGGGGAATCCCACCGATCCGCCAGACGGCGACCCACCAGAAAAGCCGCCATGAAGACGGCCATGCTGGCAGCATCGACGGGCTGTGGCGGCGGGGTCTCGGCTGGGGATGGCGGGGGTGGCAGGGCGTTTGGCGTGGCAGAGGGGCGGGCAGAGCGGGCCAGCAGAAGCACTGCCCCCGCCAAGGCCAAAAGGGCTGCGCCCATGCTGAACGCCGCCCATCCCGGCCCCAGCAGAACGCGCAGGCCCAGGAACCCGGCCAGCACCAGAAACCCGGCCCCCAACAGGGCGATCAGACCCGCCACGCCGATCAGCGCCCCCTGCCGAAGCGCTGCACGCAGGGATCGTGTGACCCCGCGCGCAAGCTCTTGGACGGGGTGCCACACGCGGGTCATCCCCGCCGCGTCATCGCGCCGATCAACAGGCCGATGCCTGCCGCCAGTCCAAGCGCCATCAGGGGATGCGTCGCCACCGACTTTTCCAGTTCTGCCTCGGCGCTGACGCCTTTGCGTTCGACGTAATTCACCGCCTCGGTCATGCCTTCGGAAATGTCGGTGGCCATCCGCCGGCCGCGTTGCTCGGCCAGCGAGGCGACAGAACTGCTCAGCTTCGTCATGTCATCACGCAGCGCGGCCAATTGCGCCACAAGCCCATCAAAATCGGTCGCGGCGGGCAGTTTCAGGGCTTTTCCATCTTGCAGCATCTTGGTCTCCTTGGCCGGACGGAAGGCGGAATTGCCTTGCGTTTCCGGCGAGTTGTATTGGGTGGTGCGGTGCGGCTTGATGGGAAGGTCAAGCCTCCCTGATCCGTTGATCCGCAGGGCCGATCCACAGGATGAACGCGGTGCAGCGCGATAGGTTCCCTCGGTCGCGGTGTTACGGCGTCTCGCGCCGCAGCATCCAGCCACTGGGCAGAGCAAAAGCCGCCAAAGTGCCGATGCCCAACAGCGTCAGGCCCAGAACGAACAGCCACCCCGCCACCGGCACCAGCCACGCAAGTCCCGCCACAAACGCGCCCAGACAGGCAAGGGCGAATTTGCCCAGCAGCCCCTCAGGCATCACCTTACCAAAGGCCAACCACAGCCAGACGCCAAGGACATAGGACCCCAGCGCATAGCCCGCGCAGATGGCCAGCGCGGTCAGGGTCATCATCACCGGAAACAGCACGACGCCGATGATCGTGAGCATCAGCACAAAGCCCGATCCGACAAGCGCCGAGGTGACCAGAAACCCCGACCAGATCGCCCGGCCGGGATGCGCCAGCGCCAATTCGCGCCAGTTCTGCACCGCCTTTGGCGCCAGCGCGATCACCATGGCGGCAATCAGGCCCGAGACCACGACCCCGATCAGAAACCCGCCAATCACGCTCCAGACCGACATCCGCATCGGCATCGGCATCTGGTCGGACCATTCGCCTTTGTCATAGCTTTTGCGCGTCTCGATCTTGACCCGCGTTGCCGGGGCCACGCTGTCGGGCACGGTGATGCTGGCCGGATCAGCGGCATAGATCGTCAAGGCCCCCGCCACCCGTGCGTCAGGCCCAAAGCGGATGTCATCGGCGACCAGCACCGCATCCCCGGCAATCGCGCCTTGCAGGGTCACCACGCCCGCCGTGACCAGCGCATAGCCACCGACGCTGGCCAAAGTCACCTCAGACCCCGCCGCACGCAGGTCGCCTGCGATAGGGGCGAGCGCCACCTCAAAGCCGGTGACAGAGGCGTCACCACCCACAGCAGCGGCTGTCGTCACCGAATAGCCTGCCGCGAACAAATCCCCTGTCACCGCAGCATCCACCGCAATGCGCCGCCCGGCCAAATGCGCCGAACCGCCGACAGGGGCGGCGACGGTCACGCGATTGCCCGCAAGGAACAGGTCGAGGCCCGCAGGGCCGGTGAACTGAACCGTGTCCCCTGCCGCGTAGTGATCTTGTGCGATGTCCAGAACAGGTGCTGCCTCAGCGCTTTGGCCAAAGACAGGGGCCGTCATCGCCAAAAGGCAGGCGATCACCGTCAGGAGGGGACGCATCAGGGCGCTTTTCATTCGGTGGCAACGCCATCAAAGACTTCCATGGACGCCAGCGCCGCTGCCTTGGTCTGCTCCACCAGCCCATCCTTGTGGTTTGGTGGACCATAAAGCGTGTATAGCCTGAGGGGCTTGTCCCCGGTGTTGGTCAGATTGTGCGTCGCCCCAGCGGGCACGATGATGGCGCTGCCGCCTTTGACCTTGTGGTGGGTGCCGTTGATGTCGATCTCGCCATGGCCCTTTTCGATGCGGAAGAACTGGTCATGGGTCTTGTGGGTTTCCATGCCGATATCCTCGCCGGGTTTGAGGGCCATCAGCACCAGTTGCAGGTGAGGGCCGGTGTAGAGGACATGGCGAAAGGCAGCGTTCTCGGTCGTCAGCTTTTCGATGTCAGCGGTATAGCCGGTCATGGCGGTGTCCTTTCAGGTGATCCAAGGGCATCAGACGCTTGAAACGGGCGGCGCGCACTGATGCAGGTTTGGGCGCGCTCATGCCACTTGCGGCCGCTTTGCCGCATGGCGCTGGGCCCAACGCCACAGCGGCTTGAGCGCCTCAAGCATCAAAAGCACGGCCAATCCGGCCAACGGCGGCACCGCAAATGCCAATGGCTGCAGTTCCGCAAAGCCAAACAGCGCACGGGCGGGTTGCCAGATCATCGTGACGGCCAAAAGGCTGCCGACGATGGGCAGCACAAAGGCCAAGGCCCGATTGGGTCGGGTGATCGCCTTCAGGATCGAGGCCGAGCGTGAGCGGTCGACCAAGATCAAGGCCACGATGCCAAAGATCAGCGCTGCAAAGGTCAGCCCACGCACCTGATCGGTGGTGAGCCCGTAACCGGGGGCGAGCGTGAAGATCGTCGCCGTCACCCCCAGCACCAAAGTGCCTTGCATCAGCGACCAAAGGATCGTCAGGCCGGAAAACAGCGCCTCAGATGGCGGACGCGGCGGGCGGGTCATGATGCCATCCTCTTCGGTCTCGGCCTCGAACACCAAGGAACAGACTGGGTCGATTACCATCTCAAGAAAGGCGATATGGACGGGGCCGAACAGGATCGGCATCCCGAAGAGCAGGGGCATCAGGGCCAATCCGGCAATCGGGACGTGCACGGCAAGGATAAAGCTCATCGCCTTGCGCAGGTTGTCATAGATGCGCCGCCCCAGCCGGATCGTGGTGACGATGGAGCCGAAATCGTCGTCCAACAGCACGATGCTTGCGGCCTCTCGTGCCACATCGGTGCCACGTCCACCCATGGCCACCCCTATATGCGCGGCCTTCAGGGAGGGCGCGTCATTCACCCCGTCGCCGGTCATCGCCACCACCGCGCCGCCGGATTTCAGCGCCGTGACGATCCGCAGTTTCTGTTCCGGCATGATGCGGGCAAAGATCGTCGTCGTCTTGACCGCCTGGGCCAGTTCGGCATCTGACATCGCGGCAAGGTCTGCGCC
>JAIYDR010000376.1 GCA_027487395.1 Rhodobacter sp.
GGCGAGTATTTGTGCAGACGGTGCTTTTGGTCGGTGCAGTGCCCCAGTATATCGTCATGGTCGGTGCCATGTCGGCATCGAAAATCCGGTAGAACTTGGCCCAGCTTCAATCCCGTCACGCCGCTCTCCCAAGCGCGCTTTTGCGGCGAAACTTGCGCGACTGCGATGCCCCACGGTGTGGCCGCGCAGGTCCGAGGATGCCCCCGAACCATCATCACGCAGGATCAGAAATCAAACCGCGCCACGGTCTTGCGGCGGCCCAGCGTCAGCGCATCGGCGACATGCACCATCGGTGCAAGGTCTACATCTGACCCGCCTGCCCGCACCAACTCGGCCATGCGGGCGTAAAGGGCAGGATATTCGCCCATGATCGTATCCTCTCCCGCCACCTGCAGCCCTTCGATGAACAAACGGTTGCCGCCCATCTTCAACTCCAGCGTCCCGCCATCGGTTTCCACGACGATATCCCACGTCTGCGGCCCTTCTTGCCGCCAGTCGAAATCGGCGCTGACCTGGTTTGAGAACTGAATCTGCGCCGCAATCGGCGTGTCACGGTTTTCGGGGAATTCCAGCGTCGCGGCGGTGACATGCACCGGCATCGGGAGGATTTCCGTCAGGATCGACAGCGCATTGATACCCGGATCAAAGACACCCATGCCACCCGGTTCAAACACCCAATCCTGACCGGGATGCCATTTGCGGACATCCTCGCGCCAGGTGATATGCGCGCGACGCACCAATCGCCCCGCGAGCCACGCCTTGGCCGGCGTCACGGCTTCGGCCATGCGGCTGTGCCATGTGGCAAAGAGGCTGACACCCTCTGCCCGCGCCAGACGTTCCAGCGCGTGCACCTCGGCCAGTGTTGCCCCCGGTGGCTTTTCCAGCATCACATGCCGTCCGCCCTTGAGCGCGGCTTCGGCATAGGCGTAGCGCGGCATCGGCGGCATGCAAAGCGAGACCATCGGAATATCCGGCCGCGCAGCCAGCATGGCGGCAAAATCGGTGAAGGACTCGACGCCCTCCACCGTGCCCGACCGGCTGACCGTTGCCGCGAGTTCCCAATCGCCCGACCCGGCAAGCGCGGGGACGTGCTGATCCCGTGCGATCTTGCCGATGCCGACAAGGGCAACCTTCATCCGCGCCATCAGTGGCTGTCCTTGCCCACGGGCGCGCCACGGCTGCCCAGCATGAAATCAAGGTCCGCGCCGGTATCGGCCCCCATCACATGGCTGTGGTGCAGCATCGCGTAGCCGCTATCCGGCGGGGCGATCCGCGGGATCCATGCGGCCTGACGGCGGGCGATCTCTTCATCCGACACCTCAAGGTGCAGGCGACGGTTTGGCACGTCGAGTTGGATGAAATCGCCGGTCTGCACGATGGCCAAGGGGCCACCCACCGCCGCCTCGGGACTGGTATGCAGGCAGACGGTGCCGAAGGCCGTGCCCGACATGCGCGCGTCAGAAATGCGGACCATATCGGTGATCCCCTTGCGCAGGACCTTGGGCGGCAGACCCATATTCCCGACCTCTGCCATCCCCGGATAGCCTTTGGGACCGCAGTTCTTCAGCACCATCACGCAGGTTTCGTCGATGTCGAGGTTCTCATCGTTGATCTGCGCCTTGTAGTCGTCGATGTCCTCAAACACGACCGCCCTGCCCCGGTGAACCATCAAGGATGGCGTCGCGGCAGAAGGCTTCAGCACCGCGCCATTCGGCGCAAGGTTGCCCTTCAGCACCACCACGCCGCCCGATTTGGTCAGCGCGCGTTCGACGGGCAGGATGACGTCATCGTTGTGGTTGACCACATCCTTGACCTGCTCCCATGCGGTTTCCCCGGACACGGTCAGCGCGTCATTGTTCAGCAGACCCGCCTCGCCCAGCCGCTTCAGCACGACGGGCAGACCACCAGCGTAGAAGAATTCTTCCATCAAGTATTTTCCTGAGGGCATCAGGTTCACAATCGTCGGCACGTCGCGGCCCAGACGGTCCCAATCATCCAGCGTCAGATCAACCCCGCACCGGCCCGCGATGGCCAGCAGATGGATCACGGCGTTGGTCGATCCGCCAATCGCCGCATTGGCGCGGATGGCGTTCTCAAACGCTTCGCGCTTCAGGATATGCGACGGGCGCAGGTCATCCTTGACCATCTGCACAATGCGACGGCCCGACATCTGCGCCATCACACGGCGGCGACTGTCGACCGCCGGGATTGCAGCATTACCCGACAGCGCCATCCCCAGCGCCTCGGCCATGCTCGCCATCGTAGACGCCGTGCCCATTGTGTTGCACGACCCCGCCGAGCGCGACATCGACGCCTCAGCCTCAGCGAATTCGGCTTGGGTCATTTCCCCGGCCTTCACAGCTTCGGCGAATTTCCACAGGTGGGTGCCAGAGCCAACCCGCTCGCCCTTGTAATAGCCGTTCAGCATCGGCCCGCCCGTCACAATAATCGACGGCAGGTCGGTTGAGGCTGCCGCCATCAGAAGCGACGGCGTGGTCTTGTCGCAGCCCACCAGCAGCACGCAGCCATCCATGGGCTGGCCACGCATCTGCTCTTCGATCGACATCGCTGCCAGATTGCGGAACATCATCGCCGTGGGGCGGAAGGCGGATTCCGAGACGGAAAACACCGGCACTTCGACCGGAAAGCCGCCTGCTTCGTAGATCCCGTTCTTAACCTTTTCTGCCAGCGCGTTCAGATGGGCGTTGCAGGGGTTCAGTTCGGACCAAGTGTTCAGGATACCGATCACCGGACGACCATCGAACAGGTCATGCGGGAAGCCTTGGTTCTTCATCCAGCCGCGGTGATAGATGTTGTCGCGGCTGGAACCACCAAACCATTCCTGCGAACGCAGTTTGCGGGGCCATTGGGCGGGTTTGAAGGTCATGGGGTTTCCTTACAAAGCGGTGATGGCCACCGCACCGGATTGGGCGGGGGCAAAGGAGAGCGGGTTTTGCAGCGGCAGGCCGAAAGAGGGGCACTCGATCTCGAACACATCGCCGGCTTTGGTCTTGACGCCAGCGGCGAAAGACAAGGTGGCAGTGCCGAACATATGCACATGCACATCGCCGGGTTGGCGGAACAGGTCGTATTTGAAGTGGTGGTGTTCCAGATTGGCGAAAGTATGGGACATGTTGCCCTCGCCCGACAGGAAGGGCGCTTCAAAGATCACTTTGCCGCCGCGATGGATGCGGCTCGTGCCCTCCACTGATGTCGGCAGATCGCCCAGCAGGATTTCCGGCCCGAAGGACGCCGCGCGCAGTTTGGAATGCGCCAGCCACAGGTAATTCACCCGCTCCGTCACATGGTCGGAAAACTCATTCCCCAAGGCCCAGCCAAGTCGGCAAGGCGTACCATCGGGGGCGATGACATAGATGCCCGCAATCTCCGGCTCCTCGCCACCATCCTCGGCAAAGCCGGGGGCGGTCAGCGGCTGGCCGGGGGCGATGGCGGTGTGGCCATTGCCTTTGTAGAACCATTCGGGCTGCGCGCCCACACCACCCGCGGCGGGACGACCGCCCTCCAGCCCCATGCGGAACATCTTCATGCTGTCAGTCAGGGTTTCCGCCCCTTCCAACTTCGCATGCATCGCATCGCGGGCCGAGGCGCTGCCCAGATGGGTCAGCCCCGTCCCGGTCAGATGCAAATGCGCCGGATCGGGGTGGGTGATCGGCAGCGTTACCCGCCCCGCCGCCAGCAACGAGGGCAGATCGACCGCCTCGCCTAAGCCGCGTTCGGCCACCAGATCAGCAACGGACCGACGCCCCGAAGCTGCATCCATTGCCAGCGCATAGGTGCTGGCCGTGCCGCGCAAAATTGCGGCCTCTGACCCGTCACGCACAACCACGGCAACTTTGCCGTCAGCACCAATGATCTGTGAAAGCAGCATGGACTGGCCTCATTTGTTCTTGTTGTAGACGTCGAAGATCACCGCAGCGAGCAACACAAGACCCTTGATCACCTGTTGGTAGTCGATCCCGATCCCAAGGATGGACATCCCGTTGTTCATCACGCCCATGATCAACGCCCCGACCACGACCCCGATGATCTTGCCCGACCCGCCGGTCATCGAGGCCCCGCCGATGAACACGGCGGCGATCACGTCGAGTTCAAACCCCGCGCCCGCCTTTGGGGTAGAGGAGTTCAGACGCGCCGCAACGATCATGCCCGCGAGGGCAGCCAGAAC
>JAIYDR010000361.1 GCA_027487395.1 Rhodobacter sp.
CCTTGAAGAAAGGCGACCAATCGGTCGCAACGCAGCCAAGGTATTTGGTCGGCGCATAGGATTTCATCGAGGAGTTCAGGTTAAAGGCGTAAACCCCGGCCTCTTCGCAGGCGGCGATGACCGACGGTGTGTCCTGCGCGTTCGAGAAGATCACATCACAGCCCTGCGCGATCAGCGCCTTGGCGGCTTCTTGTTCTTTGGCGGGGTCGAACCAGGTGTTGACCCAGACGATCGACACTTCGATGTCAGGATTGACCGTCTGCGCGCCCAGCGTGAAGGCGTTGATCGAGGTGATCAGTTCCGGGATCGCAAAGGCCGAGACAGAGCCCAGCTTGCCGGTTTTCGACAGCGCAGCCGCGGCCATGCCCAGCAGGTAGGTGCCTTGGAAATACTTCGCCGCGAAGGGCGAGAAGTTGGGCGCAACCATGAAGCCCGAGGCATGCAGCACCGTCACCGACGGATCGCGCTTGGCGATCTGCATCGCGCCGTTCTGATAGCCGAAGGACCCCGCGATCAGCACCTTGTTCCCGTCCGCGACGGCCTTGTTCATGATGCGGTCGGCATCCGGACCTTCGGCGATGTTTTCCAGCAGGGTGATGTTCACCGCATCACCATAAGCGGCCTTGATCGGGTCAAGCCCTGCGGCCAGCGTATGCGACCAGCCCACATCGCCCAAAGGCGACGGCAGGACCAGCGCGATCCCCAGCGGATCGGCGGCGCTGGCGCCCCGCGCGCCGATGGCGGCGGCAACGGCAGCGAGGGCAGAGGTTTGCAAGAAGGTACGTCTTGCGATCAGGTTGGTCATGGGATGGCTCTCCTGTTGGGTTTCGGTGTTGCTATAGGTCGAGGGTGGCAAGGGCGGCTTCGGCCTCGGCCGCCATTTCGGCTTCGTCAAGGCCGGGGAATTCGCCTTTGGCCCAGACGATGCGGCCGTTGATCATGGTCAGATCGGTGGGCATCCCGACGCCCACTTTGGCCAGCAGGCTGGCGGGATCGTGTCGAGTGCCGACGTAATCCATGCGGCGGGTGTCGATGGCGAACAGGTCCGCCGCCAGTCCGGGGGCCAGACGGCCAATATCGCGCCGCCCCAGCAGATCCGCCCCGCCGGTGGTGGCATAGGCCAGAAAATCGCGCGGTTCCGGCACTGGATGGCTGCGCCGCGCCGCCACCAGACATTGTAGCATATAGGCCGAATGAATGCAGTGCATCAGGTTGGAATTGTCGTTCGACGCCGACCCATCACAGCCCAAACCCAGCCGCACCCCATGCGCGGCCATGGCGGGGATATCTGTCACCTCGGCCCCCACCAGATAGACCGGTTCCGGGCAATGCGACACGCCCGTGCCGGATGCTGCGAGTTGGCGCAATTCGGCATCGGTCAATTCCCAGCAATGGGCATAGAAGGTGTCAGGGCCGACAAAGCCGATTTCTTCCAGATAATCCACGGTCCGCATCCCGTGCCGCGCGGCGATGAAGGGGCTTTCGCCCTCGCCGACATGGGTGTGCAGGAACACGCCCTTGTCACGGGCCAAGGCGACCGATTGCTCAAACGTCTCGCGGTAGCAGTTCACCGGCTGGCAGGGCGACACCACCACCTGCCGCATGCTGAACGGTGCAGCATCATGGTAGCTGTCGATCAGACGCGCGCAATCGGCGATGAATTCATCGGTGGTTTCCAGCATCGCGTCCGGGATGGTCGACCCTTCGGATTTGGGCAGGGTGTTGCCACCACGTCCGGCATGAAAGCGCATCCCCAAACGCTCTGCCGCTTGGAACTGGCGGTCCACGATCCGTTTTCCGGCAGCGCGCGGGAAGTTGTACTGATGATCAAAGGCCGTGGTGCAGCCATGTTTGATCAGTTCCGCCATCGCGGTCAGCGAGGAGTGGTAAAAGCAATCCTCGGTCAGGCGCGAGAAGATTGGATAGATCAGATCCAGCCACTCAATCACCGAAAGCTTGGTCCAGTCCAGATCGGCGCGATTGCGCACAAAAGTCTGAAAGAAATGGTGATGCGTGTTGACCAGACCGGGGTAGAGGAACCAGCCACGGGCATCGATCACGTCGGTCCCCGCAGGCAAAAGTGTCGCTGAAAGATCAGGCCCGATGGCATGAATGGCAGGGCCATCGGTTAGCAGGTCCACATCCCGCATCACGCCATGGGGAAGGGAGGGGTCCGTGACCACCGCCGCGCAGCCTTTGAACAAAGTGCCCGCCATGTCAGTCCTGCCCTGCTGTGCCGATGGGTTCGGGTTTCAACTCGTGCAAACGGTGGATGCCCGGCATCTCAATGAACCCCGGCAGGGCGCGGAGGGACCGTGTCCAAAGCCGGATCGCCGGATAGGGATCGGTGCTGATGCCGCCATCCGGGGCCAGCATGGCATGGGGAAAACAGGCGATATCGGCCAGCGTTGGCCGTGCGCCTGCCAGATAGCCAAAGCCCATAAGACGCTGCTCGGTCAGGGCCGACTCCAGCTCTTGCAGGCAGGCGACACCCGCGCGGCGGCAGGCATTGATGTCGGCGGGTTGTTGCAGCATGTCATGCGACCGCGCCTTGCCGATGCTGGCCGAAAGCCGATGGGCAAAGGCCAGCCATTGTGCCACCTGTCCGCGCATCTGCGGCGAATCCTCGCCCAGCCAGTCCGGCCCCGACATCGCCGCCACATAGGTCAGGATCGCGGCGGATTCGGTCAGGATCAGCGCGCCGTCTTGCAGAACGGGGATCGTGCCCGCAGGGTTCAGCATCCGAAACGCCGCGCTGCGATGTTCACCGCCGGGATGATAATCCACCGCTTGCAAGGTCAGACGCTGCCCGGTCAAGGCGGCAAGCAGACGGATTTTGTAGCAATCCGGGCTGAGGATGTAGTCATACAGGATCATGCCGCCACCAACTGCGCGCCAAAACTGTAGCCGCGCCGTTTCAACCAGCGCCGATACGCGATGGAGGTCATGTCGGCCCGCGTCGGAATCTCCATCCCCGGATCCAGCGGCAACAGACGCGGCAACTGGTTTTCCAGGATCGAGCGGTCCTGCACAAAGATCGTCTGCTGGAAATGGATCAGATCGGTCAGCGATGTCGTATCATCAAACAACGCCATCCACGGCCACACCTCGCAGAGGTCTTGCTCTAGGGGCTGCACGAACAGGGTGATCACATCCCATTCGCCGGGGCGGGGCGGGCAGGTCTTGTAAAGCACCGCCACGGTGGGGGCGGGGACGCGGTACATGTATTCGGTCGTGATCCCGCCTGCCGCCGATTTCGCGGCTTGCGGTTGGTAGAACTGGACCTTGGTGGCCCACACCTCATCCACCTCGTCGCGGATTTGGACGTCATAGCGCCCGACCTCGGTATGGGGTTCCGCGCCGAGGATATCCGTGTGAACAAAGGGAAAATGCGCGATGTCGAGGAAGTTTTCCACCGCGCGAAGGGGCGAGCATTTCACCCGCACCACGCCCACATCGACCAGACGGCGACCGGGCTGATCCGCCTCAGGGATATCAAACAGCGGACGGGACGGCGTGCCGGGACAGGTCCAGACATGGCCATAGCGGCAGGTGACGGGCAGGGCGCGCCCGTTTGCATCGCTGACCTGCGGTTGGTGATCCGTCCCCCAATACACGCGGATGGGTTGGCCCAGCAGGCGCGTGTCACGGCCCAAAGGCCCCAACTGGCTGACCAGCGCCACGGGATACCATTCGTCCAGAATTGGATCGCCGCTCATGCCGCCCCCTTGCTTTCTGCCGCGCGCCGCAGCGCCTCCACCGCGCGCGAGGCGGCGATCAACGCTGCCGGATCGGCGGGTTCCGCCAGCACATGCAGCACTGTGGCACCTTCGGGCAGGGCTTGCATCAAGACCGCCACGGCGATTGAAGCCAAGTGCCCCCGCGCGATGCCATCTGCGCCGATGGCCAGACCGGAGGCGGACCGGATCACCTCGGCGCGCGCTTGCACTGTCACCGACCGCAGCGGAACCAATCCTGTCAAGGCGGGAGGCGTGTTGTCTTGATCCCCAAGAGCAACCCAAATCACGCCGTTATTCTCGGTCGCGCGATGAACCGGCACGCGGATCGCCTCAGGTGGTTCCAGATCGGGATGCGCGGGGATACGCAGACAGCTACCGGACGCGCCATAACTCCAGCCGTGATAAATGCACGACAGCGCCTCCCCCCGCACAAAGCCGTGCGACAGGCGCATCCCCCGGTGCGGGCAACGGTCGGCCCAAGCCGCCAGACGGCCCGAAGCAGAGCGCCATAGCGCAACGTCGATCCCATCGACGCAGACGGGCATCACCCCCAGCCGAGGTAGGTCACGCGCCAGCGCGACAGGAGTCCAGGCAGCAGTCATCACTTCGGTTCCGGTAAACGGCCTTTTGCGTCACGCTATGCCGAGTCTGGTTGGCTGTCCTGCCGACCGAACCGACCCGTGCGGTCCAGAAAAGGAATCAAACGTTCTGCCCGATTGTTAGACGAGGGCGCTGAATAAGTAACCACTTTGTGAAGGCTATGGCGTCATGCCGTCTCGGTATTCGCCAAGGGCCGCCGCCCCACTGTTTCCACCCAGACATCAATTGGGCCAAGCGACACGCCCAACTCCATCGCATCAATCAGGTCGGGCGGACCCGAAAGGATGATTTCTACCTGCCCATCCGCCCGCCACGACGCGGCACCGTGCAGACCCAATCGCCGGATGTGCCGTTCGATCCAAGGCAGAAAGCTATCTGCCCTCAGCTCGCCAGCGATAAGAAACTGTTCGGTCGCCAATCCGCGAAACTCCCTCGGTCGGTGTCAGCATGGCAGCAAAACCCGCCAGAGCAAGCCGCCGTTCTTTTCTCTGTCCGGTCTGGCTTGCGGTTTTTTCAGTGTGAGAGTGTGTCGCCACCCGGCCCTAGCTGGGAACATCCCACGCGGTGCCGGGGGGAAGGGCGCGGAAACGCTCTGGCGAAACCCCTTGCGCTGCGACCGCGACGGCAAGGGAATCTGGGGGCGCGCGGCGAGCTTCGTTGGTCAGTTGAAACGTGCCCCAATGATGGCCGATGGCATAATCTGCGCCGAGCAGGCGGAACCCCTCAACCGCCTCGGCGGGGTTTTGATGTTGGTCGGCCATGAACCAGCGCGGGTCATAGGCCCCGATGGGCAGGATGGCGAGGCGGATTGCGCCGTGCCGATCACGGGCGCGGGTGTAGGGACGGCCTGAGTCAAAGCCAGTGTCACCGATATGGAAAAGTCGCCCGACCGGGGTTTCCAGTGTAAAGGCCGCCCAAAGCGCGTGAGATCGGTCCCGGCCTCCTCGCGCGCTCCAATGATGACAAGGGTCAAGGTGCAGCCGCCAGCCGTCAAAGCCGAGCACATCGCCCCAATCGCCCACCGTGCAGCGCATCCCCGGCACGGCGGATGTGACGATGCTGTCATTGCCCAAGGGCGTGAAGACCTGCGGATCATAGGCGCGTTTCAAACGGGCGAGCGTGTCCAGATCGAGATGGTCATAGTGATTGTGGCTGAGCAGCACCGCATCAATCCGGGGCAGGTCGTCAAAGGCGATGCCGGGGGCGGTGACCCGCTTTGGCCCGGCGAAACGCACCGGGGAACAGCAATCCGACCAGACCGGATCGGTCAGGATGTTGCGTCCGGCGACTTGGATCAGCAGCGTGGCATGGCCCACCATCGTCACGCGCAGGTCATCCACTTGGGCTGCGGGCTTGGCCGGGGTCACCGGCACGGTGTCTGGCCATTTGGACCGCCCGCCGCCGAATTGCCAGCGCAAGAGGTCACGAAAGCCCTTGGGGGCCACCCCACCGGGGTTGAAAAAGGCGGTGCCGTCAAAATGGTCGGTCGGTTGCCCGCTGTAATAGCGATTGCGGGCGGGGAACAGGGGCATGGCACTCTCCATCAAGGATGATCTTGATATGACGCAGGCGGCGGCTTGCGGCAATGGACGGCCCCTTGCGCTTGCGCTATCAGGCCAATCGACGCGTTAAGACCACGCGCCCAAACCGCCCGCCCAAACCGCCCGCAACGGAGCCTGATATGTCCGCACATGGTGAAGCCCAACCGATGACCGCCCGCAAATCCCCCGCCCTGACGGGACGGGCCGAGGTGCCGGGCGACAAGTCGATCAGCCATCGCGCGCTGATCTTTGGCGCGATGGCGGTGGGGGAGACACGGGTAACCGGTCTTTTGGAAGGCCAAGACGTGCTGGACACGGCAAAAGCGATGCGCGCCTTTGGGGCAACGGTGACGCGGCAGGCCTGGGGTGAATGGTCTGTGCAGGGGGTGGGCGTGGGTGGGTTCCAAGAACCTGTCGACGTGATCGACTGCGGCAATTCCGGCACCGGGGTGCGGTTGATCATGGGCACGATGGCGACAACGCCGATCACCGCGACCTTTACCGGCGATGCGTCCTTGCGGAAGCGCCCGATGGGGCGGGTGACCGATCCGTTGTCGCTGTTCGGCACGCGTGCTTATGGCCGTCAAGGCGGGCGCTTGCCGATGACCGTGGTGGGCGCGGCGAACCCCGTGCCGGTGCGTTACGCTTTGCCGGTGGCATCTGCGCAGGTGAAATCGGCGGTGCTGCTGGC
>JAIYDR010000252.1 GCA_027487395.1 Rhodobacter sp.
AACCAGATGTGCTGGGGGCGGCGGTCGCGGGATTACTGGATTTCCTGCCTGATCAATCCAAGCGTGGGGCGCGAATGGGAATGGGGCGGGGACCGCTTTACCAAATCTGAAACGCCGGTTTCTGTGCTGGTCGTCGGTGCCGGTCCTGCCGGGCTGGAAGTTGCCCGCGTGGCCGCGGAACGCGGCCATCAGGTGGAGTTGGTCGAGGCTGCACCCCTGATCGGCGGGCAGTTCCGCCTTGCGGGGATGCAGCCGCGCCGGGGGCAGATCAACGACCTTCTGGACTGGTACGAACGGCAGTTCGTAAACCTTGGCGTCACCTTGCGGCTGAATACATTCATCGACGCGGAGGACATCACCAGCCACCCCGCAGAGGTTGTCATCCTCGCCACCGGATCGTTGCCCGACCCCGAGGCGCGTCAGCGTTGGTTGCCCGCCGCGGGGGCGCTGCCGGGGTTGGACAATGGCGGCGTTTGGTCGCCCGAAGACGTGCTGCGGCGCGCGGCGAAGCTGTCCGACACTGTGATCGTCTATGACGAAGGCGGCAATTGGCGCGGCGTCGGCACGGCTTGGGCGCTGGCCGAACAGGGCAAACAGGTGGTGATCGTGACCCCTGATGCCTATGTGGGCAAGGAAATCACCCGTACTTCTGCCGATGGTCCGGCGCGTGCGCGTCTGGCGCGGGCCGGGGCGACATTCCTGACCGAACATGTGATCACTCGCTGGCATGGCAATGGCGCGACGGTCCGAAGCATGTTGACGGGGGCGGAGGAGACCATCGCAGCCTCGGGTCTGGTGATGGCCACGACCAACATCGCCTTTGATCCCTTTCCCGAAACCTTCCCCGGCAAAACCACTCACCGCATCGGTGATTGCTCTGCCCCGCGTCAGGCCGCTTATGCCTTTCATGAAGGCCGCAAGGTTGGGCTGACCATCGGGGGGCAAGGGAACGCCTGACGGAACGTGCCCCAAGCGGTGCAAGGTCGAACTCTATCGCGCACCTCCATTATCGGCCTGCGCGTCATCAAGGCGGATAATCCGGTAAGCGCAAAGCGGCGAAAGGGATTGTTGGGGCAGGCGCGCGGCAGTCTGGATCACCTGACCAAAGCGGGGCGGCACTTTCTGTGTATCGACATCCATAAGCCGCGCCGTTTTGATTTGGCGTGACCGAATGCCGTCGCGCCGCCCTCAAGCGGCCCGACCTTTCGGCCGGACCATCTCATTCTACAAGGTCAGTGGCAGGCGGGTCGCGTGCCCGGCAAAAGGACCTTGTCGATCACATGGATCACGCCATTGTCAGCGGCGATATCAGCGATGATCACCGTAGCGGTTTCGCCAGTTCCATCTGCAATGGTGACAGCGGTCCCGGAATTGGTGATGCAAAGGCGCTGGCTGCTAAGAAGCGGTTTGAAATAGTTTGATCCATGCGGAATCCCCGAAGCCAACAGTTTCCGGTCATCGACATGATAGAGCAGCACATCGGTCAGTTGCTGCTTGTTTTCGGGCTTCAAGAGGGTTTCTACGGTGCCTGCGGGCAGAGCCGCGAACGCCTCATTCGTCGGCGCGAAGACGGTGAAGGGACCGGGGCCTGATAGGGTCTCTGCCAAACCGGCTGCACTTACGGCAGCGACCAGCGTTGAAAACCGCTCGTCCCCACTGGCGATCTCAACGATCGTTGCGGACTGGGCGGCAGAAGTGAAAGCAAAAGCGGCAAAGGTCGCAGCCACGAAAAGGCGGGCAGTCATCACGGATATCTCCTCCTTGGTTGCGCAACGCTCCAGACTTGTTCCGGAGATGCGTCGTGGTTACGGCCCGTCCCCTTTGGCTGGATCAATCCATTGCAGATACTGGCGCTGTCGTGAAATTGGGTGAAACTTGCGTGAGCTCCCCGCGTTGGATCGTCCTGCCTCACCCCATCTACCGCGCAGGTCGTATTGTCTGTCGGCGGTCATTTCCCCAAAAGGTGACAACCAACATTGCGGCAAGGCTATCGGCCTGCCCACTGTCATCCTGCCGTGATGCATGGCCCCACTGGCGTTGACTTCACGCGGGCAGGACGCGACACAAAGGGTGATGATTGGCCTTGTGCCGCACAACCCAGGGAAACACCATGGACAGACCACAGACGTTTCCCACCCTAGCCGATGCGGTTTTGGTGTGGGCACGCATCGCAGCGCTGTCATTTGGCGGGCCCGCAGGACAAATCGCGGTGATGCATCGCATTTTGGTCGAAGAAAAACGCTGGCTCGGCGATGGGCGGTTCCTCCATGCGCTGAACTTCTGTATGCTTCTGCCCGGACCGGAGGCGCAGCAACTCGCCACCTATATCGGCTGGCTGATGCACGGCGTGCGCGGCGCGTTGATTGCAGGACTGCTTTTCATTCTACCCGGTGCGGTGGCGATCATGGGCCTCAGTTGGGTCTATGCGATCTGGGGCGATGTGGGTTTTGTGTCGGCTCTGTTCTTCGGGCTGAAGGCGGCGGTTCTGGCCATCGTCTTGCAGGCCGTGGTGCGGGTGGGCAAACGGGCGCTGAAAACCCGCGCGATGTGGGCCATCGCGGCGGCGTCCTTCGTCGCGATCTTTGCCTTTGCGGTGCCCTTTCCACTGATCATTGCCAGCGCTGCAGTGATCGGCTGGATCGGAGCCAAGACGGGGCTGGCGGGGTTTCAGGGCGGCGGCGGGCATGGCAATGTTGGCAAAAACCACATTGAGGACGCCACGACCCTGCTGGGCGAGGATCATGGCGATCTGACTGGGTCCAAACGCGCCGGTGCCTTCCGCGCTGGGATCGTGGCGCTGGTGCTGTGGTTGCTCCCAGTGGCGGCGCTGCTGCTCCTTGCCCCCGATAGCGTGTTCACTGACATCGCCACCTATTTCTCAAAGCTGGCCGTGCTGACCTTTGGCGGGGCCTATGCCGTGCTGGCTTGGGTCGCCCAAGCAGCGGTGGGCACCTATGGCTGGCTGGAACCGGGTGAGATGCTGGACGGTCTGGCCATGGCCGAAACCACGCCGGGGCCGCTGATCATGGTCTTGCAGTTTGTGGGCTTCATGGGGGCCATGCGTGAGGCCGGATGGGCCATGCCTCTGCTCGCAGGCACGGCGGGCGGGCTTTTGGCAACATGGGTGACCTTTGCGCCCTGCTTTGCATGGATCTTCCTTGGTGCGCCATTCATGGAAGGCTTGCGCGCCAACAAGGCCCTCTCTGCCGCCCTCTCCGCGGTCACGGCGGCCGTTGTGGGCGTGATCCTGAACCTCGCCCTGTGGTTCGCCGTTCATGTGATCTGGGCTGAGGTCATGCGCGTCACAGCGGGTCCGCTGTCACTGGAACTTCCCGTCTGGGGATCGATCAACTGGGTCGCGGCGGGCCTGTCGGCGCTGGCGCTGCTTGCCGTATTCCAACTGAAACTCGGGATGGTCACTGTTCTGGGTGGGGCAGCGGCGCTGGGGTTGGGGCTGCATCTGGCGGGATTGGCGTGAAGAGCAACGGGTATCTTTCAGACACTTGCTTTTTCTGTCGCCTACAGGATCATCCCGTAGCCTATGCCGCCCATGTTCGGTAAAAGAAGTTATCACAGCCAGTCCGTCATGAGTTCCCAGTGTGAAGGCTTTTCCGTAGATTGCAACCGAAAAGCTTACTCTGGTCAAAACCTATTGGGAACAGATTTCACATGTGTCGCTGGATTGGGCGCTTGGCCTGCCCAGCGGGTCAGTCGAACGTGTCCATATCCATGCGCTGATGCGCCGACCGGGTCAGGGACCGCTCCTGTGCGGTGAAATCTTCCCCAAACTCACCTCGATTCCGCCCGGCTGGACGGGTGAGGCGATCATTGATCCCGACAAAGCAAGCGATAACGTCAGGCTGATCGGCCCTGAAATAGCGGCCGCAGGTCTGCCGACGGGCAACTTTGCCTTCCTGAGGTCCTATTGCGCCATTTCGGACGGTTTCTTGATCATCGCAGGGCCGGACAAGATTGGGTTCTGCCCCGCAGATGGCAGCGCCCTGCAGAGGCTGACCGTCACTACCCCGATCGTCCGAACAGGGATGACTGGTGAATTGCGGAACCGCCTGCGCCAGGTCAGGACGCTGCGAAGTGCAGGAAATGTCATTCCGGTCCCGATGTCTGGTTTAGACTTCAGTGCTTTAGCTTTCCTGCATATCGACGCGGCACGGCAGACCGCGGATTGGAGCAAGACTCCAAAGCTGATGAAGAACGGGGTTCTGGGGCGGTTTTTTTCCCAATACCTCAAAAACCGCACCGTCGATGAGGACCAACTCTTGACTCTGCGGGCTCAGGATTGGCCCGACTTTTTCCTGAAGCCGAAATTCCCCTTTATCAAAAGCGCCGTGCTGACAGAGCGCGGGCCTCTGGCTTTTACCTGTGGCCGCGATGGACGAGACGATACGTTACCGCCGATAGAGGGTGTGGCGCGCGTCGATCCACGCGGCGCGGTGACAGAGATGTTGCATCTGGATGTCGCACCACCTGAGGGTGCACATTCAGAGTTCCTGAACAGTTCCGCCACTCTTTCCAGCTCTGGAACCTATCTCCTGCGCTGGGTTGTTCCAACCCGCGCGCCCAGCACCAGCAGCTATGAGTGCATTGATCTTCGGACCGGGGTACGCCGCCACCTCCCCATCGAACAGGGCGCGCGGTCGCCACATCTGCGCGACCATGTTGACGACTGTTTTCTTGTCACAGCCAGTCACCTGGAAAGTGACAAGGATCGAGACCTCGCGGTTATCGAGTATCGCGTTGCAGAATGACAGCCACGTTGGTCAGACCGGGCTTACGCCGCCGCCGCGGTTGACCGATCCGGACTGGCGCAGACCTCACCCCGCCACCATATGCCCGCCGCCAATATCGCGCAACACCACACGGTCCGGACCGCTGCCGATGGGATGAACCGGGCTGGGGATATCACCGCTGAGACGCGCCAGGGGCGCGCGGCGATGCGTGGGGTCGGGAACCGGAACAGCCTCGATCAGGCGTTGGGTATAGGGGTGTTGCGGGTTGCCGAACACCTGCGCGCGGGTGCCCATTTCGACGATCTGGCCCAGATACATCACCGCCACCCGATCCGAGATGCTGTCCACCACCGCCATGTCATGGCTGATGAACAAAAAGGCCACGCCCATGTCGTCTTGCAATTCCTTCAGCAGCGCCAAGACCCGCGCCTGCACGCTGACATCCAGCGCCGACACGCTTTCATCCGCGATGATCAGGTCAGGTTTCAGCGCCAATGCCCGCGCAATACAGATGCGCTGACGTTGTCCGCCGGAAAACTCGTGCGGATAGCGGTCAAGCTGATCCTGCGAAAGACCCACCCGCCGCATCAACTCTGCCGCCGCCGCGCGGCGGTCTTTGGCGGTGCCGATGCCGTGGATCAGCAGCGGTTCAGCAATCAAGTCGCCCACAATCATCCTGGGATTCAACGCGGCCATCGGGTCTTGAAACACCATTTGCACGGCGCGGCGCAGCGATTTTGGCGCATCGCGGCCTAGGGGCGAGAGGGTCTGCCCGCCAATCTCGATCCGGCCTTGATGCGGCACCAAACCGACCATCGCCTTGGCAATGGTGGACTTGCCGCAACCGGATTCGCCCACCAAGGCAAAGGTTTCCCCTTTGCGGATGTCAAAACTGACATGCTCCACCGCATGCACCAGCGCTGTGGTGCGGCCCAGCATCCCGCCCTTGATCGGAAAGCGCACCACAACATCCGACAGCACGGCCACAGCTTCAGACGGGGCAAGCGCAGTCACTTCCCCCCGCATTCCCATGCGCGGCACGGCGGCCAGCAGGTCACGGGTATAGGGTGCGCGCGGGGCAGCGAAAAGATCCGTCACGCGCGCCTCTTCGACCATGCGGCCCGCTTTCATCACGATCACCCGGTCGGCCATTTCTGCCACCACGCCCATATCATGCGTGATCAGGATGATCGCGGTGCCAAGGTCGCGTTGTAGATCGCGCAAAAGGTCCAACACCTCTCTCTGCACGGTGACATCCAACGCGGTGGTCGGCTCGTCGGCAATCAGCACTTCGGGCCGCATCGCCAGCGCCATGGCGATCATGACCCGCTGGCGCATCCCGCCGGACAGTTCATGCGGGAATTGCAGCATCCGCCGTTCGGGTTGCGACAAGCGCACGGCGGTCAGGGCCTCTAAAGCGCGACGGCGCGCCTCGGCCCGGCTGATATCTTGGTGGGCGCGGATCGCCTCGGCCAGTTGTATGCCCACAGTCAGGACTGGGTTCAGGCTGGTCATCGGTTCTTGAAAGATCATCGCCACCCGATCACCGCGCACTCGGCGCAGGGCGGATTCTGGCAAAGTGGTCAGGTCGGTCGCGCCAAGGCTGATCCGCCCCGCCGTCACCCGCACCGCAGGGGGCGGCAACAGGCCCATGATGGCCAGCGATGTAATGGATTTCCCGGACCCACTTTCCCCGGCAATCGCCAAGGTTTCGCCCCGGTGCAAGGTGAAGGACAGGTCTTCGACCAAGGGGCGCAGACCGGCTTCGCTGCGCACCGACACGGTCAGCCCCTGCACGGTCAGAACCGGCGCGGCATCCGGGGCCGGATCGGCCCCGGACAGGGTTTGCAGCGCCTGCGTCATTCGAAAACGCAGCGCGGGAAGTAGAAGCTGACCACCCAGTTCGGCATATCCACAATCTCGGATATCCGCAGATCGCCGCAGGTGGACACCAGCATATAGGCATCGACCGCCGCCATCCCGCGCGAGGCACAGAGAAAGTCGATCATATTCGCGACGGCATCTCGACTGGCGGCCATCAGGTCAGAGCCTATGCCGGTCGTGACCTCATAGCCCTTGGCGTCCAGATGGCGCGTCACCGGCCCCGGCGTGGTAAAGCGCGGCGCCTTCAGGTTGGCGCCCTTGACCAGATCAAGGGTCAGAACAACGTCCATTGGGCTTTCGATGGCCGTCCCACAGACCTCACCATCGCCTTGGGCGGCATGGGTGTCACCGACGCTGAACAGCGCCCCAGCCACTTCAACCGGCAGGTAAAGCGTGGTCCCCGCGTTCAGATCGCGGATGTCCATATTGCCCCCCACCCGGCGCGGCGGCACGACCGAGTGCAACCCCGGCGCGGCCAGCGCATTGCCGATAGTCCCGGCAAAGGGCTTGAGCGGCACGCGCGCCACATCAGACCACAGCGCTGGTGCCATCGACACTGTGTCGTAGGTCCAGACCTTCAGCGCCGGTTCGGTGAACTGATCGGCCAACAGGCCAAAGCCGGGGATATTCGCTGTCCAGCCAAAGCCTGCCCCGGCAAAGGTGCGCGGGGCAAAACTTTCGATGGTGACCTTGACCGCGTCACCGGGTTCCGCGCCTTCGATGAAGATCGGACCCGAAACCGGGTTGATCTTGCCGAAGTCCAGATTGACCACATCCGCCACGGTAGAGGACGGGCCAAGTTGGCCCGCCGAAGAGTCGTTGCAGTGAAACAGGATCGTCGATCCCGGCTCAGCGCGCAGCGCCGGGGCAAAGGAATTGTCCCAGCCGAAATGGTGCTGCGCGCCGTGGATCGTATAGTTGCAGGCCTTGCACATGTTATTTCACATAGACGTAGTCATAGTTGACCGGGACCGAGACCGGATCGACGTACAGCGTATCGTCGCCGCCCATGCGTTCGGACTTCATCGTGTAACGCTCTTCGTTAAAGACCGGGACCCAGGGGGCCTGATCCATCACGCTCATGTAGACATCAGACCATAGCTTCAAGCGTTCTGCCGATTTGGCGGGATCGGCCATGCCATCGGCCTCGGCGGCTTTGGCATCCAGCGCCGGGTCGCAGAACTTGGACCAGTTCCAGCCGCCCTCAACCGCACCGGCACAGCCAAGCACCGGGGCATAGAAGTTCGACGGATCCGGGAAGTCCGCGATCCAGGCCAGACCGCCCGACCAGACCATCGGTGCCGTACCCGCGCCGCCCGCTTCGATCACATTGGCCGAAGCGACGGATTGGATATTGGCTTTGATGCCAATGGCGGAGAGGTCTTGCTGGATCGCTTGGGCGATGCGCGGGTTCGGGTCTGTGTTCATCACGTAAAGATCGGTCTCAAACCCGTCGGCCAGACCCGCCTCGGCCAAAAGCGCCTTGGCGCCTTCGACGTCAAAGGGATAACCGGCGTAGTCTTGGGTGTAGCCCGGCATCGACGGCGGCAGCGGCTGGGTGGCAGGGACCGCGCGGCCGTTGATGATCTGGGTGATGCGCTCTTTGTTGATGGCCATGTTGACGGCCTTGCGCACTTCCACCTTGTCAAACGGCGGGGTGGTTACGTTCAGCGTGATATAGCCCGTGTGCAACTGCCCGCCGACAACGACGCGCGCGGCTTGGGCCGGATCGGCCATCACCTCTTGGAACTTGGCGGGCGGGATACCGTCGCCGGGGACGTCCACTTCGCCATTCTGCAAGCGCAGCAGCGCCACAACGGGTTCTTGGCCAACCTCAAACACGATGCTGTCCAGATAGGGCACGCCTGCGCGCCAGTAGTCGGCGTTCTTTTCAAACACCACCCGCTGCCCCAGCGTCCATTCCGCCAGCTTGAAGGACCCGGTCCCGACCGGCATCTTGCCGAAATCGCCCGCTGCGGCGTCGACCGCCTCTTTCGGGACGACGCTGGCGAAGTTCAGCGCCATGACATGCAGGAAGGTCGCATCAGGGCGGGACAGCGTGATCTTGACGGTCAGGGGATCAACCACTTCGACCCCCGAAAGGCCTTCCGGCCCGGCCTTGTCAAACCCGGCGATGGAGCCAAAGAACCCAGCCCCCGGCGATTGCGTTGCCGGATCGGTCACGCGGCCCAGCGAGTATTTCACATCCTCGGCGGTCATTTCGCGGCCGTTGTGGAACTTCACCCCGGCGCGCAGCTTGAAGGTATAGCTCATGCCGTCTTCGGAAATCTCATAGCTTTCCGCAAGACCGGGACGCAGTGTGGTGGTGCCGGGGACATAGTCCATCAGCCCGTCAAACAGCGATTTGATCATCGACCAGTTTTGCCAGTCATAGCCGATCGCCGGGTCCAGCGTGGCCACATCATCCTTATAGGTGATGGTGATGCTGCCGCCTGCTTTGGCGTTCGGGTCGGGCGTATACTCTTGCGCCGCCGCAGGCAGTGCCAGCGACAGGACGAGGGCGGTGGAAGCGAGCCATTTCTTCATTGTTTTTCTCCTGTTGGTGTCTTTTTTGGTTTCATCAGCGCAAACGGATGCGCGGGTCGATCAACGGGGCAATCACATCGGCAATCAGGTTGCCAATCACGATGGCAAGGGCCGAAACCAACGTGACGCCCATGATGATGGGGATGTCGACACGCTGGATGGCCTGCCACGCCAACTGGCCGATCCCCGGCCAGCCGAAAACGGATTCAACGACAACGATGCCGCCCATGAAGATGCCGATGTCGATGCCGATCATCGCAATCACCGGCAGGATGGCATTGGGCAGAGCATGGCGCAGCACCACCCGCGCCCGGCTAAGCCCTTTGGCCCGCGCGGTGCGGATATAGTCGGCGCGCAGCACCTCGATCATGCTCGATCGCATCATCCGGCTGTACCAGCCAGAGCCGAGGATGCCCAAGGTCACCGCAGGCAGCACCAGATGCGCCAGCGTGCCGTAGCCGCCAATGGGGAACCAGCCCAGCTTGACCGAAAAGACATACAAAAGCAGCAGGCTGACCACGAATTGCGGGGCCGAGACCGTGATGAAAGAGGCCATCATCAGCACCTGATCCCCCGCCCGCCCCCGCATCAGCGCGGCAGCAATGCCCATGGTCAGGCCCAGCACCAGCTCGGCCAAAATCCCCGCCGCCATCAGTTGCAGCGTCGCAGGCAGGCGCGACATAATCAGTTCCGATACTTGGGTCTTTTGCAGGTAGCTGCGGCCCAGATCGCCTTGCAGCAGGTTCCCCAGATAGCGCCCGTATTGCACGATGAACGGCTGATCGAGGCCGAGTTGCTGGCGGATATTCTCGACCGTCGCAGGTGTGGCGGATCGCCCGGCCAT
>JAIYDR010000306.1 GCA_027487395.1 Rhodobacter sp.
AAATTCCTGCATGGCGCAGGGCGGCCGGTACGGAATTCCATGCTGGGGTCGGTGCAGTCGCTGATCACCAAACAGCTGCGGCTGAAAAAGCTGAACGCCCTGCCGCGCGGGTCGTTTGAGCGGATCGCACGCTCTACCGTGTCTTTGGTCACGGACGGGTTCTTTGGTCTGGTGGCCAAGGGCCGCATTGCCATCAAGCGCGATACGGCGATTGCGCAACTGCTGGTCGATGGCGGGCGGCGTTACGCCTTGCTGAAATCGGGCGAGAAAATCCCCGCCGATATCGTGGTCTGCGGCACGGGCTGGCGGCAAGAGGTGCCGTTTCTGGATGCCGATCTGCAAGCCCGCATCATGGACCCGCGCGGCAACTTCCGGCTTTACCGCTGCATCCTGCCGACAGGGGTGAAGAATTTGGCCTTCAACGGCTATAACTCCTCTTTCTTCTCGCCCCTTTCGGCGGAGATGGGGGCGCTGTGGATCGCTGCGCATCTGGGCGGGGCGCTGACGCTGCCGTCTGAGCGGGAGCAACTGGACGCCACCGACCGCCGCCTAGCTTGGATGGCGGAGCGGACCGAAGGCAAGCATGCACGCGGAACGAACATCATTCCCTTCTCGATGCACCAGATTGATGAATTGCTTGAGGATATGCGCCTGCCGATTGGCGGGATGCAGCGGTTCATGGAGTGGCAGGTGCCGGTCAAGCCGGGGTCTTACGCGCGGGTGGCCAAGGCACTGCACGCGCGGTTGGGGTCGTAGGAAAGGCGGCGGCATGGTTTTTGTGCGTCGCCCCACACTTGGCGGACGCAGCGTCAGAACGTGCCGCCGCGCCTTTTATCCCACAGGCGCAATACTTCGATTTGCAGCGGTGTCACGCGGTAGATCAGCGGAAAGGGCGTGCGGGGGATGGTGATTTCCCGCATCGCTCGGCCCGTGTCGCTGGGGTGGCCGGCATAGGGATTGGCGGCAAGGGTGGCCTGCAGCGCCTTGAATTGCAGGCCCGCGCGTCGTGATCCTTCGGGAAAGACGGATTGGTGATAGAACCTGAACCACGCAACATCCGGCGCGCTGCTCTCCAGAAAGACGATCTTCATCCGCGCGCAGGAAAGATGTCAGCCTTGGGCATTGGAAGTTCGGCGTCCGTATCCCAAGAGTCGACCCAAGCGTTCATTGCTTCGCCAGAGACGAAGTGGCCTTCATTGGCCTGCGCCAAGGCCGTGTCGATTGCGGCGCGTTTGGTGGCTTTGGCTTCCAGCATCGCCCGGATCGCCCGGACGGCCAGTTGTGCCGGAGGCCGGTCTTCGATTTCGGCCTCAATCTCCAAGGCTTTGCGCAAATCCTCGTCGAGGCGGATGGAATAGGGTGTGCTGGCCATGCCCTGCCCTTTCGCACGCGGAAGGCCTACACAGTATTACACTGTAGGCTTTCAATCCAGCCGACTGCTGTTCTTAGGCAAAGCTGCGGATGGTCGCGATGGCGCCCTCCAGCGCCTTGCCTTCCTCGTCCTTCAGCGCCGCGTCGCGCAGGCGGCGGCACCAGTCGGCGGCGTCGGGGCGGTGGGCGATGGAAAGGGAGGCATCCACCACGCGGTCAAACTTTGACAGCCCGCGCGCGTGGGTGTCGGAGTAACCTTTCACCAGACGGCGGCAGCGGATCAACTCAACCGCGAGGTCGTAGTTCTGCGTCACCTGCGACAGCGCCAACTCCAGCCAGCGCGCCAGATGCGCCTGTTCTTGGGCGTGGCGCAGGGTGCGGGGACGCCAGAATTTCAGCCCGCCAAGGAAATGCAGCATCACAAAAGCCGGGAGCGAGTCAGTCCTGAGCCTGCGCCCCTTGTCGAACCAGCGCGTCAGGCGGGCCATCCATTTCGGATCAGCCTCTAGTTTTGCACCAAGGCGGGCTGGGAAAAGACCCACGATCTCTTCGGCCCTTGGGTGGAAGAATTCGGTCAGGTGCAGCACGTTCGCCTCTTTCACCCGCATTTCATTGCGGATGCGGTCAAAGCGGCGGGCGCGGGTTTTCAGATCGGCAACGCGGATGATGTCATCATAAGCCATCGCATTGGCGATGTACTTCGCAGCCTCGCGGGTCAGCGTCCAGCCTTGCGCGGCAGAGTCGCGGGTTTGGACCGTGGCAAGACGGTCAAGGTAATCCGCGCCATAGGACAGGCTTTGGAACTCTACGACCTTGCGCAATCCGGGCAAGGCCAGGTCTGCCACCTGTTCCGGCAGCGCCGCGACGCGGGCGGCAAGGCGGTTCCATTCCGCCAACAGAGGCGCGGGGCCGCTGACCCGTCCTTTTTCCGGCACAGTTTTCGCGGCTGTGGCCGTTTCTGGCGGATTGGCGGCCACGTCGAATGCCGCCCCAAAGGCGCGCAGCGAGCCTTCCACACCCTTGCCACTGGCGCGGATGGCGGCTTCGAACGCGGCGCGGTCGAATGGCAGCACAGCCGATCCGGCCAAAGCCCCGAAAAGCGAGGCGGAAATCACTGACCTGTTCTTGATCGCCAGCGTGTCAAAGTCATGCGCGATGAAGCGGCGGGCGGCGATACTGGCGGCGGCCATCACTTCTTCGCTGGAGGCGATGCCATCCCCCGGCACCATCTTTTCCGATACCGCCAAAGCGCGATGGGTCGAGGTGATCAGCGTTGTCCGATCCGGGGTGACGAAACCACGGATGATGGCGCGGCCAGCCTCCATCATTTCCGCCGTGATCATGATGTCCACATCCCCTGCGGCGGGCATCAATGAAAACACCGGGACCGGATCACCCGCGCGGTGCGGGGCCATTTCCACATAATACACTGTCGCCCCGGTGCGCTGCGCCACCCCGGCCACCGATGTGGCCTGCGCTGCATAGCCATTGGCGCGGGCGAGGTCTTCGATCCAGCCCGTCAGCACGCCGCCGCCTTGGCCCCCCACGGCCAAAACCGCCAGCTTGATGATCCCCGACAGCGCGGGATCGGCCTTGGCTTGGCCCATTCTGTCCGACAGGGTTTGGTGCAGCGTCATGCGGTGCCCTCAAAATTCAGGCGGCGGGCGGCGCGGCGGCTTTGCAGCCAGCCGATGATCCGAGTGGCAAAGCGGGCCATGCGGGATTCCCAAGCCGAGGGGTTGTGGACCACATCGGCGCGGTAGAAGGACGGGCAGAGGACGGCGGCATCGGCCACCTCACCACAATTGCCGCAGCCGACGCAGGATTGGTCGATGCTGGCCACGGGGTCATCGCGCAGCGGGTCGTCCAGTTTCTTCAGCGACAGCGACGGGCAGCCCGACAGGCGGATACAGGCGTGATCGCCGGTGCAGACGTCTTCATCGACGCCGAAACGCGGGGCTTCCACACGGCGACCATCCTTGATCGCCTTGGCTTGCAAGGGTTTTTCGCGGCGCTGCTTGTTCAGCATGCATTCGGAGGAGGCGACGATCACCTTTGGCCCCGGGGCGTCGGTCGTCAGCGCCTCGCGCAGGACATCGCGCATTTTGGCGACATCATAGGTGCGGTCCACTTGGCGGACCCAGTCGATGCCGATGCCCTTGAGCGCCTTGGTGATAGGGTGCTTCGTCGCCTTGGTCGGGTTGTCGGCGCGGGACGACATGATGTCCTGCCCCCCCGTGGCGGCGGAGTAATAGTTGTCCACGATCACCGCCACGCCATCGGATTTGTTGAAGGCCATGTTGGTAAAGCTGGACGAGAGGCCGTTATGCCAGAACCCGCCATCCCCGATGATTGATACGGGCCGACGCTCCCCCCCGCCATCAAAGGCGGCATTGGCGGCAGGGCCAAGGCCATAGCCCATCGTTGCACCGCCGATTTCGAACGGCGGCAAAGCGGCGAAGAGGTGGCACCCGATATCGGCGCTGATTTGCAGCTTGCCGGTTTCCTTTTGCACCAGCTTCATCGCGGCAAAGATCGGGCGTTCCGGACAGCCGGTACAAAAGCCCGGCGGGCGGATCGGCACGGTTTTCGTCAGGTCCGGGATTTGCGGGCGATCCTCATTCGGGGCGCGGACGGTGGCGGGCAGCATGTCAGGCGCGGCCTGCTTCAGGAAGGCGGTCAGCGCGTCCAGCATGACCTGCCCGGTGTATTCCCCCGCCATCGGCAGGATATCCTTGCCGCGCAGCCGCACCGAGGAACCGGCGCGATAGAGGAAGGTCGTCAACTGCTGTTCGATGAATTCGGGCTGGCCTTCTTCGATCACCAGG
>JAIYDR010000057.1 GCA_027487395.1 Rhodobacter sp.
CAAGGCCTGTGGCGGGCGTTTGCGCAAGGCCTCAGGGCGCCGCGCGGGCGTCAGGGCATCGAGGCTATGCGTCGCGGCGTGATCGGCAGACATGACCGTTTTCCTGCACTCAAAACCACCGGGAACAGTCCCGGCCTTCCGTTTGGGCTTGCAAGCCTTGTGCCGGATCAAACATGCCGAAACACTTAACTGCCCTAGAATCATGGCAAAAGAATTGTCGGGGTGACAATCGTCCATTGGCACTTTGGTGCTGGCAAAGGTATGGGGATGGGTATGACCGAGAAACCCATGCCCCCCAAACCCCAATCTGGTGACAGCCCGCGCGGCTTTGCCTTTGCCGTCTCGGCCTACATCATGTGGGGGTTCCTGCCGCTCTATATGAAGGCGCTGTCGCATGTCCCGGCGGCGGAGGTGATTGCGCATCGTGTGCTCTGGTCGGTTCCCGTCGCGGGGCTGATCCTGCTCTGGCTCGGTCGGATGGGGGATGTGGGGGCGGCGCTGCGCAATCCGCGCATGCTGGCGATGGGGGCGGTGACGGCGGTGCTGATCACGCTGAATTGGGGCGTCTATGTCTGGTCGATCCAATCCGGCCATGCGCTGGATGCGGCGCTTGGCTATTACATCAACCCGCTGTTTTCGGTGTTTCTGGGGGCGGTTCTGCTGAAAGAGCGGCTGTCCCGCGCGCAATGGGCGGCGATTGCCCTGGCCGTGGCGGCGGTGGGCGTGCTGACCTATGAGGCGGGACGTCTGCCCTTTGTCGCCCTTGGCCTGACGCTGTCTTGGGGGCTTTATGCGCTGTGCAAGAAGCGCCTGCCCATCGGGCCAAACGAGGGCTTCATGCTGGAGGTCTTGTTGCTGTTCCCGCTGGCGCTTGGCTATGCGCTTTGGCTGGCAGCAAACGGGACAGGGCATTTCCGGATGGATTGGGGGACGACGGCGCTGCTGGCGGGGACGGGATTGGTGACCGCGATCCCGCTGATGGTTTATGCCAATGGCGCAAAGCTGTTGCGCCTGTCGACCATCGGCGTGCTGCAATACATCGCGCCGACGATGATTTTCCTGACGGCGGTGTTTGTCTTCGGCGAACCCTTCGGCATGGCGCGTGCCTTGGCCTTCCCGATGATCTGGGCGGCTTTGGCGGTTTATACTTGGGAGCTGGTTCGGCAGGCACGGCGCTAGTTTTGCCGTGGCAGGGGGCGCTCGCGCCCCCTCTGGGCCTTTGGCCCCTTCACCCCCTGAGGATATCTTTCGCAGAGAAGACGGGGCTCAGTCGGGGCGGCTGATCTTGCCGCCGCCGATGGCCGCAGGTGCCCCGGTGGTGCCGGGGGCCGAAGTGGGCAGGCCGCGCAGCACGCGGGCGGCGAGGAAGGCGAAGGCCTCAGCCTCCAGCATATCGCCGTTCAGGGCGGCGGCTTCGACGGGGTCTACCGGGTATGGCAGGCCATCAGAAAGGGCGGCCATCAGGGTGGCGTTGTGGCGGCCCCCACCACAGACCAAGACGCGGGCGGGGGGATGCGGGAAATGCTCTGCCCCCCGCGCCACGGCAGCGGCGGCAGCGGCGGTGAGGGTGGCGGCGGCGTCCGCTAGGCCGAGGTGACTGACGTCGAGCGCCGCGTGAAACGCGTTGCGGTCCAGGGATTTGGGCGGGATGCGGTAGAAATAGGGGTGGGTCAAGAAACGGTCGATGACGGTTTGATCGACGGTGCCCTGTACGGCGACGTCTCCGCCCGCGTCTTGTGGCGTGCCGCTGCGGGCCTGCATCAGATCGTTGATCGGCGCATTGGCGGGGCCGGTGTCAAAGGCGAGCAGCGCGCCGGGACTGTCGGGGCCTTCGCGGTTGGGGTCAATCCATGTGACATTACCCACCCCGCCGAGGTTCAGAAAGGCGATGGGGGTCGTCGCCCCAATGCGGCGGGCCAGCGCGAAGTGGTAGAACGGGGCCAAGGGCGCGCCCTGCCCGCCCATCGCCACATCGTTGGCGCGGAAATCCCAGACCACCGGGAGGCCCAAGAGGCGGGCCAGAAGGTCACCATCGCCGCATTGATGCGTGCCCCGCCCGCGCGGATCATGGGCGAGGGTCTGGCCATGGAAGCCCACCACATCCGCGCCAGAGAAACGCGACAAGAGTTCGCCATGGGCGGTTTCCACCACCTCTGCCGCCTTTGCCACATCGGGATCACCCGGCCATTGACCAAAGGCGGCGCGGATGGTGGCTTGCTCGGCGGGCGTATAGGGGCGATAGGCCGAGGGGCCGAAGTCCAGCACCGCCTGACCATCGGTCAGCACCATCGCCGCATCGACGCCATCCAGCGAGGTGCCCGACATGGTGCCAAGCGCCCAAAGCGGGCCTGATGTCTTCATCTTTTCCTACCCCGCATCTTTCATCCCTGCCCCGGCCCCGTTATACGCCTATGCGAGTTTAAAGCACGGGTGACCCATGACCTACCATGCGAAATCGGACTTCATGCGCGTGATGATGGAGCGCGGCTATCTGGCCGATTGCACCGATTATCAGGCGTTGGATGAGGCTTTGGTGAAGGGCGTGGTTCCTGCCTATATCGGCTATGATGCGACGACGGCGAGCCTGCATGTCGGCCATCTGCTGAACATCATGATGTTGCGCTGGCTGCAAAAGACCGGTCACAAGCCGATCACCCTGATGGGCGGCGGCACCACCAAGGTGGGCGATCCCTCGTTTCGGGCCGACGAGCGCACCTTGCTGACGGCGGCCCAGATCGACGCCAATATCGGCGGGATGCAAAAGGTGTTTGCGCGCTACCTGTCTTACGGTGCGGGTGCGACCGATGCGGTCATGCTGAACAATGCCGAATGGCTGGACCAGTTGAATTACCTCGATTTCCTGCGCGACATCGGGCGGCATTTTTCGGTCAACCGGATGCTGTCGTTTGAATCCGTGAAGTCGCGGCTGGATCGGGAGCAATCGCTGAGCTTTCTTGAGTTCAACTACATGATCCTGCAAGCCTATGATTTTCTTGAGATCAATCGCCGCTATGGCTGTCTGTTGCAGATGGGCGGGTCGGATCAATGGGGCAATATCATCAACGGCATCGACCTGACCCGCCGGGTGCTGGACCAAGAGATTTTTGGCCTGACCTCTCCGCTTCTGACCACCTCGGATGGCAAGAAAATGGGCAAGTCGGCCAATGGCGCGGTTTGGTTGAATGGCGAGATGCTGTCGCCCTATGAGTTCTGGCAGTTCTGGCGCAATACCACCGATGCCGATGTGGGGCGGTTCTTGAAGCTGTACACCGAGTTGCCGGTTGCGGAATGCGACCGACTGGGCGCGCTGGCGGGGTCCGAGATCAACCTTGCCAAAGTGGTGCTGGCCAATGCGGTGACCACCCTTCTGCACGGGGCCGAGGCGGCCGCCGCCGCAGAGGCGACGGCGCGGGAGGTGTTTGAAAAGGGCGGGATCGGCGACGATCTGCCAACCGTGGCCTTGTCGGTGGATGAGGTGGC
>JAIYDR010000408.1 GCA_027487395.1 Rhodobacter sp.
CCATAAAGCCCGAAGGAGAGGACCAGCCCGCAGATCGCCGCCACCACCCCCTGCACCAGCGGAAACAGCGCCAGATGCGCCGGCGGGATACCGAGCAGTGCAATGGTTGCCAAGGTCGTGCGCTTGCGCAGCACATCGGTCCAGAAACTGAACACCAAGGCCGCGAACAGTCCCGCCGTTGCGAGCGAGGTTACCAAGCCTAAGGCAAGGTCAAGATTGCGCCCTAGGCCCAAAAGCGACTCCACCTCGCGGGTTTTGGCGCGGGTTCCGACGGCCAGAAAGGACTCCACACGGGTCTGCAAAGCGCCCAATCCGTCCAGCGAAGTGCCGTAAAGCCTGACGCCCTCGTAAGAGCTGACCCGTTCTGACAGGGGGCGGCCTTCGGTGATGCCATGCTCTGGCAAGGCATAGGAATCGTAGAATGCCTCAATCGTATCTAACAGCGGATAGGGGGCCAGCACCGTGTTGCCCGATGCGACATCGGCTTGCAGGATCGCTACCACTTCAACCCGCAGAGCAAGCTGTTTGGGTCGGTCCTCGGCTTGGGTAATCAGGTCGATCCGCGCGCCGGGTTCCAGCTTCAACTGCTCGGCCAATTGCGGGCTGACGGCGACCTTGTCGCCCTCCAGCGCCACCCCTTCGGGCAAGGTGGGATCACCGCTGCCTGATGGGATGATCAGCGCCTCGTTCATCGTGCGGGCAGTTCGCGAATAGACATTCACATAATCAAACTGGCTGCGTACCTTGGGCGTCACAAAGGCGACGTCAGGCCACGTTCGCAGAGTCTCGATCTGCTCTGGGCTGAAGTCGTTGTTGCCCAGCGTGTCGATTTGCAGGGTGGCAGGGTTCGACAGCATGTCGCCGATCAGCGCCTGATAGACCCCATTCTTGACACCGAACAAAACCAGCAGCGGCGACAAGACGCCCACCACCACGGCGACGTTGCAGATGAAGAAAAACCGATCCCGCAGCAGATCGCGCAGGGCGAGCGTGATGACAATCATTCCCCGCCCTCCAATCGGCTGATGACCGAGGCCCCAACGGTTTCAACGCGCATCGCCAGGCGCGGGATGCCGTGGCGCAGGACAAGATCGAGGTCATGCGACGACAAAAACACCCCGCAGCCGGTTTCCGCGGCAAGGTCGAGAAACAACCGCATCACCGCCTCTGACGCGTCGGGGTCCAACGCGGCGGTCGGTTCGTCGGCAAAGATGAAAGCCGGGCGATGTGCCAAGGCGCGGGCGATGGCGGTGCGCTGGCGTTGACCGATGGACAAGGCACCGGGGCGCAGGTGGCGGACGGCGGCGATGTTCAGCCGCTCCATCAGCGTCTCCACCCAAGCGGGGTTTACGGTTCCGGCGATGCGCTGAGTCAGGCTGATGTTTTCCGCGACGGTCAGAAACGGAAGCAAGCCGCCGCTTTGTGGCACAAAGCCAAAAAGCTTGCCGCGCGTTGCGGCCAAAGCGGCCCCTTTGCCTTGCCAAAGTCCTGCAAGATCAGCATCGGCCTGCCCATTCCTTACGCAACGAAACCGCGCGGGTAGGTCAGGTCGGCGCAGAAGGCCCAAAAGCTCTAGCACCAGCGTTTTGCCCGATCCACTGGGCCCACTGAGCGCCACCACGGTTCCGGGCAGCATTTGGAAGTCGTTGATCTCAAGTCGGAAGGTGCGATCCGCGTCGCGCAGCACGGTTGACAGATGGTCAGCGCAGATCAAACCTGCGGCTGAGCTTTCCCTTTCAGCCAAGACGGATGGCATTGCGGTCATGTCATGCGCTCAGGGCAGGACATCGAAGGGCATGGCAAAGAAGTAATCGCTGTCCGGCGCGCCCTCATAAGGGCGGGTCCAGACCTGTGGGTCACGCAGCCACTTGCGATACTGCACCAGCTTTTGCCGCAGTCCGTCCAATGTGGTGCGCCGGTTCACGGCGCTTTGCGACCATGTTTCCTCATTCAGCAACATCAGCTGACTTTGATAGGGAAGCCCTTCGATGAACTCCAAAGCCCCCCCGACAGAGTCGGAACTGGCATCGATCAGGCGTCCAGGGTCTTGCGCCATCCGTGCAACAACCCCCTGAATCTGCGAGAAAAAGCGGCTGGCGTCATCCTCCCCCCGGTTCTGTTCTCCAAGGTCGAGGATTTCGGACAGAAATTCCGCCATCGTGGCCAATTCGTTCTTGCTGACCAAAAGGCGCGGCTCAACGGCCACTTTATCGGGGTTTTCGACCGCCCGATCAGAAACCCAAGCCTTCAAGACATCGGGCGGTGCGACGCCGGGTTGCTGCCCCAGATAGGCCAGACGCATCGCCAGCCCCAATTCGACCAACTCTTGCCCGACCTCATCTTGCGACAGCTTTGGCGCATCGCCGCGCGCCATACGGATGGTGTCAGTCAACGCGGTGACAACGCGCGTGACCGTTGCTTCATAGGCTTCGACCGAGCCGCCATCGATCCCGTAGTAATAGCTGTTGTTGTTGAAGCGCGAGAGGGCGCGGTATTGGGTTTCGGCATAGTCGTGCTGCGCATCGCCCCCGGCTTCGGTCTTGATATGCAGCGTCATCACCGCGATCCGCTTGCCTTCGGCATCCATCTGCAATTCCGCAGGCCCAATGCGCGAGCGTGTGTTGGGATCGTTGATGTCATTCGGTCCGGCGTCGGTGATCAGGATCACATAGCGCGCATCGAAGGGGTCCCCGTTTTCAGGTTCCCATTTCGTTTGGTCAACCGCATCCTCAACCCCGGCAAGACTGTCTTCGTTGAAGCCCGGAGAGCTGGCCGTTGCCACGATGGTCGCGGCGCGGATGGCATCCACCACTTGTTCTGGCGTGTTGGCGCGGTCCAAAGGCAGCAACATCCGCGTGCGGTATTCCAATTCCGGCACGGCTTCGGGGTTGTCGCGAAAGGCCATCAGGCCAAAATGCACGCGATCCCCGACATCCGTGCCGCGCATGCCTTCGACGATCCGTTCCGTGACCTTGCGGGTCGCGTCGATGTAGCGGTCCATCGACAAGGTGGTGTCAAAGACAAACACGATCCCGGCATCGAAATTGTCCACCGCCGGGGCCGAGGCGACCTCTCCCGACTGTTTCGGGATCGAGGCAATCTCCATCAAGAGTGTCTCTTGATAGTTCAGGGGATGCGGGATCGACTCGGTGGTCAGGATCGGCATGATGTAGGGGTTTTGGACGATGTCGATGTATTCCTGCGGCTCGACTGTGACGATGCCGGTTTCGGGGTCCACCTCACCACTATCGGCCATCTCGAGCAGGGCGGCCTGACGGGCGCGGACGTCTTCGTCCTCCATCAGGTCAATCAACTGTTCTTCTGTGTCGAACAGGATTTGACGGTTGCGGCCAGAGGCGTTCGTAAAGGCCGCGACGATGTTCTGCTTCCATTCGACGACCGATCCCGCTTTCATCCACCCGATCGGTGGCTGCGAAATGGACGGGCCCACCTCGATCCAACCGGGTTCCAGACCGAAGATGTAAAGCGGTTGAAACGGTGGAAAGGTCTTTTGCACATCGCCGTTGGGGCGTTCATGCAGCGTGGCACCGGGGCGGGTCAGCACGCGTTGATAGACTGACGTTTTACCCACCATCAGCAAGGGGCGGCGCTGGTCTGCCATCACAGGTTGGGCGAAGCCCGCGCCGATCACCACTGCGACGGTCGCCAAGCGCAGCACGGATTTAGCGGCAGAAATCATCATGGGCTCCTTTGGAAAGTGTGTCGGGATCTTGCGCCAGACGAGCGCAGGCATCTGTCAGGGCATCCGCCCCGGCCTGCACGCCTTTGGCCTTGGCCTGACTGTAGTATTCGACCGCCTGCGCCAGATTGGGCGGCGCGCCCAGACCAAGACCGGTCTCCAAGAGCGCATCCTCTACCGCCGGATCGTAAAGATAGCCAAAGTGCAAAAGCGCTGCGCCATCGTCCGTGGATCGTGCGGACTCCAGCAACTCAAAGACTGCATCGGGCGACAGTTGGTCTGTGCAGGCCTCGAGCAGCGGATAAAGCGCAGCAAAGTCAGCGGCGGCAGAGGTGAGCGTGTCTACTGCGCAAGCCTCGGCCAAGGGTTTGGCAATGGTGGCGGGGGACGGGTCAGCGCTGGGTGTGGGGGCTGGTTCCGGCGTCGGTGTTGCTGGGGTGGCGGGTGGCTCAGCGACAGCGGGCGCGGGCGTCTCTGGCAGGGCTGACGCCGTGTCTTGGTCACGGCCGAAAAGGAGAAAGGCTCCTCCGGCCAGCAGAGCAATGGCAAGAAGGGCAAGTAGCGGCAAGGCAAACCGTCGGCTATCGGCTGCCGGCTGCACTGGTGCAGGGTCCGGCACCGGGGGCGCTGTCTCTACCGTTTTCGCGGGGGGGATCACCACAGGTTCCGGCTCTGGTACTGCGGCTTTTTGCGGGCCAATGGTGGTTATTCCGCCCAAAGCCGCCGCTCCGGCGCGGGGGATCACGTCGTCAGGCCAAATCACATCGGCGGTCAGCGCGCCTACCTTGATGCGGCAATGAGTGTATTCCGGAACTTTGTTGACGATTTCCGGTCCGATCCGCACCCGTGCAACGCCATCTGCGACAATCACCGGATAGGGGCCAAAGGCATGCG
>JAIYDR010000076.1 GCA_027487395.1 Rhodobacter sp.
AAACGCACCCCAAATGGCCCCCTCTCGGCAGGCGAACTTTAGTGATTCGATGTCTTGTAATGCGCGGGGACCCTTCCCACGTCGCAGGTGCTGAGTGAAGCCTTGTCCAGAACGGACAGGGCCAGCCCTGAAGGAGCCAAGCATGACTTTTTCTCGTTTGTCTATTTCTGTAATCGGTGCCGTTATGCTTTCGGTCACCGCCGCTTCGGCCGAGGCCGTTGTTGTGAACACCGCCATCGCCGAATCCGAAGTGCTCGCCGCCCAAGAGGCGTGGTGCGGCGCATTGGTTGGCATCAGCCAGACCAATGAAAAAGAGGGTCCCGAGGCCGCAAAGGCCATGGCCGAGCAGGTGATCGACGCCGCCTATGGCTATCAAATGGGCGCGGTCCTGTTCAAACCCACGCTGACGGTGGCCCCGCAGACCTTCCGCCCGACGCGCGCTGGCGCCTTGGCCTATTTCGTGGGCGGCGACCCGGAATTCCCGAATGACACGGGCTTTGCGCTGAAGGGTTGGACGGCGTGCTCTATCGCCAACAATGCCATTTTCATCACCGGCGATTCGGCGACGACGATGGGCAATGTCAGCATCACCGGCAAAGATGGTGCGATCACCACGGTCGATAAAACCTGGCAGTTCGTGAAGGATGACGAAGGCGCGCTGCGGATCGTTCTGCACCATTCCTCGTTGCCCTATCAGCCCTGATTTCGGCACCTGAACCAGCGTTGGCCCAGTGGGGCCAACGCAATCCAACGGGGCTGGCCCCCGCCACTGACAGGTCAGACAAACCAGCGGCTCAAGTTCCCTCGCACCCGGTCCAGCACCGTGTCCCCTGAGACATCCTGCACAAACCGCGCCCCAGTGATGGCGGCAAAGGCATCGGCATAGACCTGCGCTGTACGGGCAATCATCTCGGCCGGGATTTCTGGGATTGGGTCAGCATAGGGATCGCACCGCTCTGCCACCCAGGACCGGATCACGTCCTTGTCAAAGCTCGGTGGGCGTCCACCGCCGGCAAAGGCAGCCTCATAGCCATCGGCAATCCAATACCGGCTGGAATCGGGCGTGTGAATCTCATCCGCCAGCAGGATATTGCCCGCCGCATCGGTGCCGAATTCGTATTTGGTGTCCACAAGGATCAGCCCGCGTTCCGCCGCCATCGCTTGCCCCCGCGCGAACAGGGCCAGCGCCTTGGCCGAAACCTCATCCCATTGCGCTTGGGTCAAAAGCCCCTGCGCCACGATATCCTCAACCGTCAGAGGTTCATCATGGCCCCCGTCAAAGGCCTTGGAGGTCGGCGTGATGATCGGCGCAGGCAGCGCCTGATTGTCGCGCAAGCCATCGGGCAGCACATGGCCATACATCGCGCGCTGACCCTTCTTATAGAGCGTCAGCACCGATGTTCCGGTGGTCCCCGCCAGATAACCCCGCACCACGATTTCCACGGGCAGGATGGTCAATTTCTTGCCGATCACCACATTCGGGTCAGGATAGGCCAGCACATGATTGCCGCAGATGTCCGCCGTATGGTCAAACCAGAACCGCGCCACCTGCGTAAGCACCTGTCCCTTGCCGGGGATGGCCGCCAAGATGCGATCAAAGGCCGATATCCTGTCGCTTGAGATCAGAATGCGCGCACCTTCGGGAAACTCCGCGCTTTTGGGCAGATCATAGCAATCGCGCACCTTGCCGAAATAGGGATTGGGCAGCTCGGCGATGCGCGCCTCGGGAAGGATGCGGCCAAGGTCGATCATCGGGGCCTCCGCTGGGGTTCGGGATGCGCGCCTCATGGGCCGGGGGGGCGGGAAAGTCAACGGTCGGGGGAGCCAAGCCTTTCCGCCCCCCGTTTCCCGTGCCATCATCGCACAGGGAGAAACCCACCATGACCATCACCACCCTCGTCTTTGATGCCTATGGTACATTGTTCGACGTTACCGGGGCCGCGCGGCTGGCGGCAGCATCCCCGGAGGGCGCGGCTTTGGCCGACCGTTGGCCGCTTCTGGCCGCAGAGTGGCGCAGGAAGCAGTTGGAATACACTTGGCAGCGCGCCATCACCGGGGGGCATGCGCCCTTTGATCAGGTGACGGCGGAGGCGCTGGATTGGGCGCTGGAGGCGTTGAACCTGTCCGACCCCGCGCTGCGGGCGCGTCTCTTGGCGCTTTATGACGAACTCCCCACCTTCCCTGAGGTGCTGGGCGTCCTGACCAACCTGCACCGCACAGGCTACCGGCTGGCGATCTTGTCGAACGGTACCCCCCGAATGCTGGCCAGCATGACCCGCGCGGCGGGGCTGGAGGCGCTGATCCCTGACCTGTTATCTGTCGAATCCGTGCGCGTCTACAAACCCGATTTCAGGGTTTACGCTCTGGTCGAACCCGCGCTTGGCGCAAAGCCAGCCGAGGTTTTGTTCGTCTCGGCCAATGGCTGGGATATTGCCGGGGCGGCGCGGTTCGGGTTCAACACCGCGTGGATCAACCGCACGGGCCAACCGATGGACCGTTTGCCACAACGCCCCAAATACACCCTGCGCGACCTGACCGAGGTGCCCAAATGCCTGTGACCTTCCCCGCCCGCGACGGTGCGGAACTGGCTTACCGGGACGAAGGCGCGGGGCTGCCGCTCTTGTGCCTGCCCGGCCTAACCCGGACGATGGCGGATTTCGACTATATGAGCCCGCATCTGCCCGCAGGCATCCGCCTGATCCGCATGGATTACCGGGGACGCGGGGAAAGCCAGTGGACCGGGTCCGCGACCTATACCGTCCTGCAAGAGGCGCAGGATGCTTTGGCGCTGATGGATCATCTTGGGGTGGCCAAGGCGGCGGTATTGGGCACCTCTCGCGGCGGTTTGATCGGGATGGTGCTGGCGGCGATGGCGAAGGATCGGCTGTTGGGCCTTTGCCTGAACGACATCGGCCCGGTGATCGAACGGGATGG
>JAIYDR010000262.1 GCA_027487395.1 Rhodobacter sp.
CAGGAATTTCAGCCGCTTGCCCAGTTTCGACGACACGGCATCTACCGCCTCACGGATCGGTTCCAGCCCTTCGGTGCGGTTGGAGGGGTTGCGCGACACGCCAGTGGGGGCGCGATATTCGCCAAAGGCGGCGCGGACCACGGCCCCCCATTCGCCGGTGGTGACGCCAGCCTTGGCGGCAGCGATGCTGGAGGGCATGATGTTGGTGCCGGTTTGGGCAGCGTGACGCAATGCCTCTAATGCTGCTTTGACGGCCAGGGGATCACGGGCAGTGCGCCATGCGGTCAGACGCTCAAGCTGGTCGCGTTCGGCATCGGCATCGGCCATCATGATCGACCCATCGCCAGCGGTCAGAGGCGAGGGCGCGGCCTCGGTCCAGCGGTTGACGCCAACCACCACGGTCTCGCGGCTTTCGATCCGGCCCAGACGGTCCGAGTTCGACTCGACCAACCGTCCTTTCATGTATTCGATCGCTGCGACCGCCCCGCCCATCGCGTCGATGTTGGCCAGTTCGGCGCGAGCACCGGATTTCAACTCTTCGACTTTGCGATCAATCGCTGGGTTGCCGTCAAAGAGGTCGTCGTATTCCAGAAGGTCGGTCTCATAGGCCAAAATCTGCTGCATCCGCAGCGACCATTGCTGATCCCAAGGGCGCGGCAAACCCAGGGCTTCGTTCCAAGCCGGAAGCTGCACCGCACGGGCGCGGGCCTTTTTCGACAGAGTGACGGCCAGCATCTCAATCAAGATGCGGTAGACGTTGTTCTCCGGCTGCTGCTCGGTCAGGCCAAGGCTGTTGACCTGCACACCATATCGAAAGCGGCGGTACTTCTCTTCCGTGATGCCATAGCGGGTTTCGCAGAGTTCATCCCAAAGGTCGACGAAAGCGCGCATCTTGCAAAGTTCGGTGACAAAGCGGATGCCCGCGTTCACGAAGAACGAAATCCGCCCCACCATGGCCGGGAATTCCTGCGGGGTGACCTTGCCTTTCAGGTCGTCCAGTACGGCGGTTGCGGTGGCCAGCGCAAAGGCCAGTTCCTGTTCCGGCGTCGCCCCCGCCTCTTGCAGGTGGTAGGAACAGACGTTCATCGGGTTCCACTTCGGCAGGTGCCGCTGGGTATAGGCCGCGATGTCGGTGATCATCCGCATGGAGGGCTTCGGCGGGCAGATATAGGTGCCGCGCGAGAGGTATTCCTTGATGATGTCGTTCTGCACGGTGCCTTGCAGTTTCGACACATCCGCGCCCTGTTCTTCGGCCACAGAGATGTAAAGCGCCAGAAGCCAAGGGGCTGTGGCGTTGATCGTCATCGAGGTGTTCATCTGCTCCAGCGGGATATCCCGGAACAGCGCCCGCATGTCGCCCAGATGGCCCACCGGCACGCCGACCTTGCCCACCTCACCGCGCGACAGGACATGATCGCTGTCATAGCCGGTTTGGGTGGGCAGATCGAACGCCACCGAGAGCCCGGTTTGCCCCTTGGCAAGGTTCGTGCGGTAAAGCGCGTTCGAGGCGGCGGCGGTGGAATGTCCGGCATAGGTGCGGAACAGCCAAGGTGCGTCCTTTTGGGGGGCATCCTTTTGGGCGGCGTCTTTTGCGGCGGTGGACATCGGGGCCTCCTGAATCGCGTCGGCAATTTTATTTCGCTTTAGGCTTGGTATAGGACATTTTCTGACGCTGTCAATTCGCCGCATCGCGGCATTCTGGACGACGCTTGCCGGAAGCTGCCAACCGAAACCAGAGGGGCTGCGACAAAGCGGGGCAGGGCTTTACATTTCAGGGCATCACTTCCAGCTATAGACGATGGCAATGATGGTCGAAGTCCCGCTCTGGCTGCTGCTTTTGGTCATCCTGCTGTCGGCGGTGGCGGCGCTGGACCGCATTCTTGCGCCCTCGGTTCGGTGGTTCTTTCGCCGTCGGATGGAGCGCGCCGTGGCGGCGCTGAACGCAAGGCTGGAGCGCCCGATTGAGCCGTTCCGTCTGGCGCAGCGCCAAGACATGATCCTGCGGTTGGCCTATGACCCCAAAGTCACCGCCGCCGTGGCCGAATATGCCGAAGAGGCCGGGATTCCCCCGCAGGTCGCCTTTGAACAGGCCCGTGCCTATGCGCGTGAGATCGTGCCTGCCTTTTCCGCCACCATGTATTTCGGCTTTGCGGTGCAGGCAGCGCGGTGGTTGTCGCGCCGGCTGTATCGGGTGCGAATCGGCAAGCTGGATGCCGAATTGGCGCAGATCGACCGCTCGGCCACGGTGGTTTTTGTCATGAACCATCGCAGCAACATGGATTATGTGCTGGTCACATGGCTGATTGCCGACCGGTCCGCGATTTCCTATGCGGTGGGGGAATGGGCGCGGGTCTGGCCGCTAAGCCGTCTGATCCGGGGGATGGGGGCCTATTTCATAAGGCGGTCCTCGCGCAATATGCTTTATCGGCGGGTGCTGGCGCGCTATGTCCAGATGGCGGCGGCGGAAGGTGTGGCGCAGGCAATTTTCCCTGAAGGCGGGTTGTCGCTGGATGGGCGTGTGGGGGCGGCGAAGCTGGGGCTTTTGTCCTATTTCGTCAGCGGTTTTGATCCGGCGGGGCGCGATATCGTCTTTGTCCCCGTCGGTCTGGCCTATGATCGCGTGCTGGAGGACCGGGTGCTGACCGAAGCCGCCGCCAAAGGCGAGCGTCGGTTCCGCGCGCCGCTTGGCCCCATCCTGTGGTTTGCGATCTGGCGGCTCGGCAGCATCCTGCGCGGGCGGTTTCCCGGCTTTGGTACGGCGGCGGCGGGCTTTGGCGCGCCGGTCTCGCTGCGCGCCTTTATCGCCAGCCACGGCAACGAGGATGTGACCGAGGCGCTGGGGGTCCGCCTGATGGCTGAGATCACCCGCGTCGTGCCGGTGCTGCCGGTGCCTTTGGTCGCCGCTGCCCTGTCGGCTTTGCCGGTGGACCGGGCGGCGCTGCTGGCCGAGGTGGCGCGTCTGGTTGAACGCCTACAGGCCGCGCAGGCGGTGCTGAAACTGCCGACGCAGGGGGTGGCGCAGGCCCTGGAGGAAGGGCTGACCCCGCTTTTGCGCCGCGGCATCGTCATGGCAGACCTACGTGCGCCTGCGGAAAGTGCGGCGATTTTGGCCTTCTATGCCGCGCCGGTTTGGCAGGCTTTATCGGTTGATGCCGGAAATGCTGCAACGCCGCAGACATAAAATTACAAAAATAGCTACTCAGCTATTGCAAAGTTGCGCAGTCACCCTTTATCTGTCCTCACAAGGCGTCGATTCTGCGGCGCGGCATTTTCAGAGGGGGCCAGCATGGCACTGGACACGCAGCAGGCGATCGCCACCTACGACGCGCCCAAGAAGGACCTTTACGAAATCGGCGAGATGCCGCCCTTGGGCCATGTGCCCAAGCAAATGTACTCTTGGGCCATCCGTCGTGACCGCCACGGCGAACCCTTGCAGTCGTTCCAGCAAGAGGTTGTCGATACCTGGACCATCGACAGCCAAGAGGTGCTGGTTTTGGTGATGGCAGCGGGCGTCAATTACAACGGCGTTTGGGCCGGTCTCGGCCAGCCAATCAGCCCGTTTGATGGCCATAAGCAGCCCTTCCACATCGCAGGCTCTGATGCTTCGGGGATCGTCTGGAAGGTCGGCGAAAAGGTGACGCGCTGGAAGGTCGGCGATGAGGTTGTGATCCACTGCAACCAGGACGACGGCGACGACGAAGAATGCAACGGCGGCGATCCGATGTTCTCGCCCACTCAACGCATTTGGGGCTATGAAACGCCGGATGGGTCCTTTGCCCAGTTCACCCGCGTGCAAGCGCAGCAGTTGATGCCGCGCCCCGCGCATCTGACCTGGGAAGAATCGGCCTGCTACACGCTGACCCTGGCGACGGCTTACCGTATGCTCTTTGGTCATCAACCGCATGACCTGAAGCCCGGCCAGAACGTGCTTGTTTGGGGCGCGTCGGGCGGGCTGGGGTCCTATGCCATCCAGCTGATCAACACGGCCGGGGCCAATGCGATCGGCGTTATCTCGGACGAATCGAAACGTGACTTCGTGATGGGTCTGGGCGCAAAAGGCGTGATCAACCGCAACGATTTCAAATGCTGGGGGCAACTGCCCAAGGTGGGCAGCCCCGAGTATAATGACTGGCTGAAAGAGGCGCGCAAGTTCGGCAAAGCGATCTGGGACATCACCGGCAAGGGCGTGAACGTCGATATGGTGTTCGAACACCCCGGCGAGTCGACGTTCCCTGTCAGCTCACTGGTTTGCAAGAAGGGTGGTATGGTCGTGATCTGCGCGGGCACCACAGGCTTCAATTGTACCTTTGACGTGCGCTATATGTGGATGCACCAAAAACGCTTGCAGGGCAGCCACTTCGCCCATCTGAAACAGGCATCGGCGGCGAACAAACTGATGTGCGAGCGCCGTTTGGACCCGTGCATGTCTGAAGTGTTCCCTTGGACTGACATCCCGAGTGCGCATGAGTTGATGCTGAAAAATCAGCATAAGCCGGGCAATATGGCGGTGTTGGTGCAGGCACCGATCACGGGCTTGCGCACTTTTGAAGACACGCTGGAGGCCTGCCGCAAGCTGTGACCCCCTCCCTGAGGTCTTGAGATTTTTGCGCCGTCCCACCTTGGGGCGGCGTATTTGTTTCGGGCTTGGAAACTTCTCGTAAACACTTTTGTCGTTAGCCTATGCTTTGACGATGGGGCGGACGGTCCGCTCTGCGTTCATTTGGCGGGATTGCCCATGCCGCATGACTGGATTTTTGACGTTCTTTCTGACTTGAAACTTTACGCTGAACGCAACGGCCTTTCCGATACCGCCGCGAAAGCGGCAGAGGCGTTGATGGTTGCGCGGGCCGAGATTCGCCGCAGCGAACCTGATTCACCGCTTAAGGCCGTAACCGGCCAGCGCGGGCGGCGGATGAACTGAACCTCTGCCCGTGAGGGTAGGGTAGAGACGGCCCCTCTCGCATCTGGCGGGCGGGTCGGATAGGGTTTGCAACATGACCAAACCTTCTGCCGTTCCCGCGCTGACCTTTTCCGACGATCAGGCCGAAGCCTGGGACCGTGTCGCCTCTGACCTGATGGCGCATGGCATTGATCTGTTGGACGGTGGCCTTGATGCGCCGGAAGAGGGGCGCACGCCCTCGGTTCTGGCCGTGGTTGGGAAGGCCGGGTCGGGCAAGACCATGCTGCTCGCCAGTCTGACCAAGGCGTTAATCGCCGCCGGGGTGGAACTCGTATCAGGCGATTACGAAGGCCGCCGCAGAAAGGACCGCCGCACGCTTGCCGTGCTGGCGCCCACGAACAAGGCGGCCTCGGTCTTGCGGATGCGCGGGGTGCCTGCGACGACGATCCACCGCATCCTTTATACCCCGGTCTATGACCCGCAATACGAACGCATCGCCGAATGGCTGACCGGGCAGGGCGAACGGCCCGAGGTGGAAGGGCTGACTGAGCTTGCCCTTGACCGGGCGCATGCCTTCTATCAGACCGTCGCCTCGATCCCTGGTGCCTTGGCGGCGGCGGGGCTGAAAGGGTCGGATTTCATCAAAGGCTGGAAGCGGCGCGAAGAACCGCTGGATGTGGGCTTTGTCGATGAAAGCTCCATGCTGGATGAGCGGCAGTTTGAGGATTTGAAAGAGATCTTCCCGACGCTGGTGCTGTTTGGCGATCCGGCGCAGTTGGCCCCGGTGGGATTGTCGGGCGAGATGGCCTTTGACCGCCTGCCCGAAGGCCGCAAACTGACGCTGTCGCGCATCCACCGCCAGACGCTGGACAACCCGATTCTCGATCTGGCCCATGCGCTGGCCGATGAGCGGCTGGATTTCCACAGCTTTGAGCGCATGGTCGAAGAGGCCGCCCGCCGCGATGACCGGGTGATCTGGGCCGAACGGGTGGATGCTGACATGATGGCCCGTTCCCCGGTGCTCGTCTGGCGCAATGCCACACGCATCCGGCTGATCACCGCTTTTCGCGGCGCGCATGGGGCCCCTGAGGATCAGTTGATCCCCGGTGAGCCCTTGATCTGCGACGGCATCGAATTGCCGCTGAAGCACCGCAAGAAGCGGATTGATCTTGAGGCGCGGGGCCTGATCAAAGGTGCGCAGGTGATCTATCTGGGTCCGGGCAACAAGGACGGCTTTGCCAAGCTGCATGTGGTGGGTGCGGAAGACCCGCAGGTCAGCGCCGCGTCGATCATCAAGATCGAAAAACCTGATGAGGATGAACCCTTTATCCCCGCCGCCGCCAAGATGGGTGCGGCCTTTCTGCATGGATCCGCAGTGACGATCCATAAGGCACAAGGGTCGCAATGGGAAAACGTACAGGTCTTTGCGCCGGACCTTTACGCCGCAGCGCAGGCTGGACGTTCTGAGGCCGGGGTGCCCTTGTGGAAACGTCTGGCCTATGTCGCGATCACGCGGGCAGAACAGCGGCTTTATTGGGTGGTGCGCAACCGCTTGGCCCGGCCACAGCACGTTCTGGGCGTTGCCGACCTGCGCAGGGTTGCCCCGGCGGCGCTGTCGTTGACGGGGGATGAGGAGTAGGGAAGTTTTCTTGAAGAAAGAAAATTGGCAAATTCCTTGGCAAGGAATTTGGCGCGCACTGGTCGGCGGCGGTTCCGCGCTGTAACCTTTGTGCCAGATAAGGGAGATCCCGATGGCCTGCGTTTTCGTCCAGTTCCGCTGCACCCCCGGCAAAACCTATGAGGTGGCCACCGCGATTTACGACCGCGAGGTGGTGAGCGAGCTTTACTCTACCTCAGGCGAATATGACCTGATTGCTAAGGTCTATATCCCCGATGAGGCGGATGTGGGTCATTACCTGTCAGAAAAGCTGTTCGACATTCCGGGGATCATGCGGACGCTGACGACGATGACGTTCCGGGCGTTTTGATTGGGGTTGGTCTCGGAGCGGGGGTTTCACACCCCCGCACCCCCGTGGGATATTTGAACAACGGGGAAGGGGTCAGAGCCAGTCTTGGCGGGCGGTGCCGACGGCCTCGGCGACGGTGTTGAAGCCGTCGCGGGCGAGCAGGGCGTCAAGGCCCTTGGCCAAGTGCGGGATCAGGCTGAGGCCTGCGTAAACCATCGCGGAATAGACCTGCACCGCCGAAGCCCCGGCGCGGATTTTGGCATAGGCTTGGTCGGGCGTGCTGATGCCGCCGACGCCGATGAGGGGGAGTTTGCCATCTGTCAGCTGCGAGAGGCGAGCGAGGACGCGGGTGGATTTTTCGAACAGGGGTGCGCCGGAGAGGCCGCCAGCCTCGGTCTTATGCGCGCTGGTCAGGCCGTCGCGCGACAGGGTGGTGTTGGTGGCGATGATACCGGCGAGCTTTGCGGCAAAGGCGACCTCGGCGATTTCTTCCAGTTCAGCGGGGCTGAGGTCGGGCGCGATTTTCAGGAAGATCGGGATCGGGCGGGTGAGCCCTGCGCGGGTTTCCATCACACCCTGAAGCAGGGCGGTCAGGGCGGCGCGGCCTTGCAGATCCCGCAGTTTCTCGGTGTTGGGCGAGGAGACGTTCACCGTCGCGAAATCGACATGGGGGCCGCAGATCGCCAACACGCGCGCGAAATCGGCGGCGCGGTCGGTGCTGTCCTTGTTCGCGCCAAGGTTCAGGCCGACGGGGACTGTGCCGCGTTTGTAGGCGGCGAGGCGGGCGGCAATCGCCTCTGCCCCTTGGTTGTTGAAGCCGAAGCGGTTGATGACGGCGCGATCCTCGGTCAGGCGGAAAAGGCGCGGTTTGGGGTTGCCGGGTTGGGCGCGTGGGGTGGCGGCGCCAACCTCGACAAAGCCGAACCCGGCGCGGGTGAGGGGGGCGATGGCTTCGGCGTTTTTGTCGTAGCCTGCAGCGAGGCCGATGGGATTGGGCAGGGACACTCCGGCCAGGGTGGTGTGCAGGCGGGGGGAGGTAACCATTCCCGGCAGCGGCAGAAGCCCCGACTGAAGGGCGCGGATCGAAAGGCCGTGGGCTTTTTCGGGGTCAAAGCGGTGCAGGAGGGCGAGGCCCGCGCGTTCCAGCACGCTCACCAAATCCCCTCCGGGAAGATATGGCCGGAACTGCCCAGCGGCAGGGACTTGTCCCAGACCACATCGGCCATGCTTAAGCGGCGGTAGAGATGCGGGAAGAGGGCACCGCCGCGCGAGGGTTCCCACTTCAGCGCAGCGCCGAGGGTGTCAGCATTGCAGGCCACCAGCACGAGGTCGCTTTCGGTGGCAAACCACTTGGCGGCGGTTTCGGCGACTTGGGCGGCGGTGGAGAAATGGATGTAGCCATCGGCGACGTCGATGGGCGCACCGGTGGTCTCACCAGCGGCGCGCATGGCATCCCATTCGGGGCGGCGGAATATCTTGTAGATCAGCATGGGCGCGCTATCGCATGGCGCGGGGCGTCCGGTCAATCGCTGTGGGGCTTTTCGGGCAGCAGCAAAGCGCCTAACTTGCGCAAATGTGCGGGCGTTTCACCATCACCCATCCCGATGAGGCTTTGGCGCGGCTGTTTGCGGCGGTGCCGGGGAATGACCTGCCGCCCGTGCCCCGGTATAATGTCTGTCCGACGACTCCGGTCGCGGTGGTGACCTCGGACGGGGGCGCGCGGCGGCTGCGGGCGATGCGCTGGGGGTTCATCCCGGCGTGGTACAAAGCGCCGAATGACGGTCCGCTGATCATCAACGCGCGGGCGGATACCGTGGCGGTGAAGCCTGCCTTTCGCGAAGCGATCCGGGCGCGGCGCTGCATCGTGCCTGCGAGTGGGTTTTTCGAATGGCAAGAGGTGGGGGGCAAGAAGCTGCCGTGGTATTTCACCCGGACCGATGGCCAGCCGATGGCCTTTGCCGGACTGTGGCAGCGTTGGGGGGATCTGGACACAGTGGCGATTGTGTCCACAGATGCGGGACCGGGGATGGCGGGGCTGCACCACCGCGAGGCGGTGATGCTGGAAGCCGCCGATTGGCCGCTGTGGCTGGGCGAGGCCGGGCATGGCGCGGCGGTCTTGATGCGGGCCAGTGCTGAGGGTGTGATGCAATGCCACCGCGTTGATCCGGCGGTGAATTCCAACCGGGCCGAGGGGGCGGGGCTGATTCTGCCAGTGGCGGCCTGAGCGAAGGCGGTGGAAAGCGGATCGCCCGTCTTGCATCCTCCGGGCGCTTTGGCTATCAGGGGTCACCATTGCGGGCGTTGTGTAATGGTAAGACCCTTGCCTTCCAAGCAAGAGACGCGGGTTCGATTCCCGCCGCCCGCTCCAAAATCCTTAAATCCTCTGATCCTTGACGGTCGCGCCTTTGGTGCCCATCTGTGGCGCTTGGCGTTTTTTGTCCGACGTTGCGACGGAAAGGGTCCCGGCCTGCGTATCTGGTTGCGTTGTGAAAGGATGTATCCATGCCCCAAGCTCCCCGAGACGATCACGAAGCCGAAGGATTGACCGCTGATCTGCCGCATTTGATGCGGCGACGGTGGGTATTGGCCGGGCTTGGCCTTGGGGTGGCAGGGGCGGCGTTCTGGACCTTTGGCGGTGGGGCGCGGTCGGCCAGTGCCACGGCGGCGGATGGGTCGGTTTGTGTGGCCTTGCCCGCGCAGACGGCGGGACCTTTCCCGGCGGATGGCACCAACACCCGCGCCGGTCAGACGGTCAATCTCCTGACCGAGGCGGGGGTGATCCGGCAGGATATCCGCCCCTCAATCGGTGGGCTGAGCCCGGTGGCCGATGGTGTGCCGATGGAGATGGAGATCACCTTGGCCGATGTTGGCCGCGCCTGTGCGCCGCTGGCAGGGCATGCAATCTATCTCTGGCAATGCGATGCCGAGGCGGTCTATTCGATCTATGGCGCGGCGGATCGCAATTATCTGCGCGGCGTTGGGATCAGCGATGCGGCGGGCAAGGTACGGTTCACCACCGTGTTTCCGGGCTGCTATCCCGGTCGTTGGCCGCATTTTCATTTTGAGGTGTTTGCCAGTGCCGATCAGGCCGTGACAGGCGATGCCGCGCTGTTGACCGGGCAGTTTGCCTTGCCCGAGGAGGCCTGCCGCGCCGTCTATGCCGATGCGCGCTATGGGCAGAGCTTGGCCACGCTGGAGCGATTGAGCCTTGAGCGCGACGGAGTATTCCGTCGCTCCTCGGCGGAGGAGTTGGCGGCACAGATGCTGGCGTTGCAGGGGGACTCGGTGTCTGGTTACCGTGCCGTGGGGCAGGTCGGGTTGGTCGTCTAGCGCGGCGAACGATCTGGCCTTCCACAGGGGAGGATGTGGTGACGATTGCGAGTGATGACCGGGGCGACTGGGCGGCGCTGGTACCTGAGCTACTGGTGACCGATCTGCAAAGGTCCCGCGCATTTTACTGTGACCTCTGCGGCTTCAATGTTCGCTTCGCGCGACCAGAAGACGTGTTCCTGTATCTGGACCTTGGCGCCGCGCAGATCATGCTAGAGGAAGTGGGCCCGGAATCATGGCTGACGGGTGCCTTAGAGCCGCCCTTTGGTCGGGGAATCAATTTGCAGATCGAGATATCGGGGGTGGCAGAGTTGGCCGAACGTCTGAAGGTGTCGGGTCTACGACCATTCCGCGAATTGCGGACGGTCTGGTATCGCGAAGGCGATGTGGAACATGGCCAAACTGAGATTCTTGTGCAGGATCCGGATGGATATCTGTTGCGCTTTGTTGAAGTGCTTGGCGTGAGGGGTGTCTAGTTGGTGACCTGTACCGGGGGTGACCGCCTTTGTGAGGGGTCGCTGAAGCCGGGCAGGTCGGGTTGGTGGTTTGAGCACAGTGGGCTTGCCGTGTTTGTTTGCTTGGATAGGGTTTGGCGATGCCAGAGATATTGACCCGCTCCTATGCACCATCTGACTTGCCGGCCTGTCTGGCGGTCTTTGACAGCAACGTTCCCGACGACTTTGCCCCTGCGGAGCGGGAGGAGTTTCGGGCGCATTTGCTGGCTTTGGTGGATTGCTCACCCGCGTATCTGGTGCTGACCCATATGGGTGAGGTGGTCGCCTGTGGTGGGCTGACCCATGAGGACGGGCAGGCCGATGCACGGCTGGTCTGGGGGATGGTCACGCGCGGTTGGCACGGGTGCGGGCTTGGTCGCCGCCTGTTGCGAGAGCGTATGGCACTGGCGCGCGGTTTTGCTGGGCTGAGGACGGTCTCGCTTTCGACCAGTCAGCACAGGCGTGGGTTCTATGAACGCGAGGGGTTTACTCTGACCGGGGTTGTGCCGAATGGCTTTGGCGCAGGGTTGGACCAATGCGATATGGTTCTGACCCTGTCGCCGGGGGGCGGCTAGGCGATCACTTCTCGACCGCGCCGCCCAGATTGTCCTGTTGTGGCATGCCCAGCACATGGAAGCCGCCATCAACGCGGATGATCTCTCCGGTGGTGAAGGCACCGTAATCCGAGGCGAGGTAAACCGCAGTGCCGCCGACCGCTTCCAGTGTGGCGTTGGACCGCAGGGGTGCGTTTTGTTCGGTGTGGCGATAGGTGGCGCGCGCGCCGCCGATGGCTGCCCCGGCGAGCGTTTTCATCGGACCGGGCGAGATGGCGTTGACGCGCACCTTTTGCGGGCCAAGATCATTGGCGAGGTAACGCACCGAAGATTCCAGCGCCGCCTTGGCCACGCCCATCACGTTGTAATTGGGCGTCACGCGGTTTGATCCGCCATAGGTCAAGGTTAGCAGGGTGCCGCCATCCGGCATCATCTCGGCGGCGCGGCGGGCGACGTCGATGAAGGAAAAGCAGGATATCGCCAGAGAATTGCTGAAATTTCCGCGCGTGGTGTTGATGAAGCGGCCCGTGAGTTCGTTCTTATCAGAGAATGCGATGGCATGGACCAGAAAATCCATTGTGCCCCAACGGTCCTTGAGCGACCCAAAGCAGGCATCAAGGCTTTCGTCGTTCATCACATCGACATCGACGATGAAATCCGACCCCAAGGATTGCGCCAGCGGCAGAACACGCTTGCCAAATGCCTCACCCTGATAGGAAAACGCCAGTTCCGCGCCTTCGGCGGCCATCGCCTTGGCAATGCCCCAAGCGATGGAGCGGTCATTCGCCACGCCCATGACAAGCCCGCGCTTGCCCTTCATCAGTTCCGCCATGCCTGCCCCCTTCGCGCCTTTATTGGTTAACCCCAGAGTTTACTCATTACCTTAGAAGCATGGTCACGATCCCAGATACTTGCTCATCACCAAGGTCGCGTTGGTGCCGCCGAAGCCAAAGCTGTTGGACAGAACCGAGTCGAGTTCGACATTTTCCCGCAGCGTGGTCACGATTTCAGACGGATCAAGCGCCGGATCAAGCGTGGTGACATTGGCCGAGGCCGCGATGAAATTGCCCTGCATCATCAGCAGCGAATAGATCGCCTCATGCACCCCGGTGGCGCCAAGACTATGGCCGGTCAGCGATTTGGTCGAGGCGACGGGCGGCGTGTTGCCCCGGCCAAAGACACGGCGGATGCCCTCCATCTCGGTCACGTCACCCACGGGCGTGCTGGTGCCGTGGCTGTTGATGTAGTCAATCTTGCGGCCTGCGGGCAGGGTCGACAGGGCAACGCGCATCGACCGTTCGCCACCCTCGCCGGACGGAGCCACCATGTCATAGCCATCCGAGGTGGCACCATAGCCGGTGACTTCGGCGTAGATTTTCGCGCCGCGCGCAAGGGCGTGGTTCAGCTCTTCCAGCACGACCACACCGCCACCGCCTGCGATGACGAACCCGTCGCGCGTGGCGTCATAGGTGCGCGATGCTGTGGCGGGCGCGTCATTGTATTTCGATGACATCGCGCCCATCGCGTCGAACAGGCAAGACAGCGTCCAATCGAGTTCCTCGCCGCCGCCGGCAAAGACGATGTCTTGTTTGCCGAATTGGATCAGTTCTGCCCCGTTGCCGATGCAATGGGCCGATGTCGAACAGGCCGAAGTGATCGAATAGTTCACGCCCTTGATCTTGAACGGCGTGGCAAGGCAGGCCGAGGTGGTGGAGGACATGCCCTTGGTCACGCCGAAAGGGCCGATCCGCTTGGGCGAGCCGGTTTCGCGGACGATGTTATGCGCCTTGAAAAAAGACTTGGTCGACGGCCCGCCAGAGCCCACAATGATGCCGGTGCGTTCGTTCGACACGTCCGAGGGGTCCAGCCCGGAATCCTTGACCGCCTGCGCCATGGCGATGAAGTTATAGGCTGCGCCATCGCCCATGAAGCGCAGGTCGCGCTTGTCGATGTGATCTTCCAGCACGATGTTGGGCTGGCCATGGACTTGGGACCGAAAGCCGCGTTCGGCATAGTCGGGGGCAAAGACGATGCCCGACTTGCCCGCGCGAAGGGATGCTTCCACTTCGGCGGCACTGTTCCCGATGGGCGAGACGATCCCAATCCCGGTGATGACGACGCGACGCATGCGGCTATCCTCCATGATCCTTGGTTTGTCTCTAAGGGAGAGGGGGGAAAGGGGCAAGGGG
>JAIYDR010000396.1 GCA_027487395.1 Rhodobacter sp.
CGTGTTGCGGTTGACGGCGCACTAAGCCGCCAGCCCGGATGGGGGGGGCGTGCCTCTACGCGCCCCTTTTTCCATCGCTTGTCAGCCATGACGTGGTTTCCAACCCGTATCTGCCACATGGCGCAGCCCAAACGGGAGTGCGCTGCGCGACGTGACACCGGCATGGGCGGTCCAAGTTAATGAAAAGTGTGGGGCTTCCAGACCCATCCGGCCTCCCCATACCGTCTTTTTTGAAGAAAAAGCCCCTTCCGTCCAAGATTGCGCTTCAGCTTGGAAAATCCCAAGCCTTTGCATGGCGGAGTCAGACTTCTGATAGCGCGACCGTCTTTCCCATTCATGCTAGGCATCAACCGGATGGGCTAAGGTGCAAACATGTTTCACGAAAGCGACATCTGCCGGATGCTGCCCGCGTGGCGCAAAGCCGCTGGCATCAAGCAGACGGTGCTGGCGGAAATGCTGGGCGTCAGCCAGTCCGTGATCTCGAATTGGGAGACCGGCAAGGACAGCCCCAACAAACGCCTGATGCTGCGCCTGATCGATTCCATGTCAGCCTCGGCGGGGCAGCGGGTGGAGATTGACCAGATGGCCATCCGCACCTCACCCGCAGTCCGGGCTTCCTTCGATCTGGATGGCGTGCGGCTGGTCACGGCCTCGCAAGGGTTGCGCGCGGCATGGCCCACCTTTGCCAAAGTCGGAAACAGCAGGCTGTCCGATCACCTTGTCAATGAGGCAAGCCTGTTCCTGCACGACACGGATTTCCTTAAATCCGCCCGTCGCGGCGAGGTTGCGGTGATCACGGCGGTCAGCGACCGTCACATTGACCTTGAGATGGACACGCCGTTCCTGCACCGCTGGACGGCGGTTTTCCGCGCCTATGGCACCGCGATGCACATCGACATGAGCTATGAGCCCTGCGCCCCCAATACAAAAAAGGGCGTCGAACAAGCGGTGATGTTCGACGATCTGGCCTCGGCCTAAAGTCGGCAGCGCAGACTTCAATCCCTTAGACGCTGACGCCGAAGATGCGGCCCACCCCGGCAGTGATGGCCATGGCAGCGGCACCCCAGAACAGCACCCGCAGGGTTGCTGGCCCCAAGGGGGCACCGCCTGCCTTGGCACCAAGCGCACCCAGACCGGCCAGACAGACCAGCGTGGCCCCGACGACCGTTGGGATGATCTGTCCTTCGGGTGCCAGCACGGCGGCGACCACAGGCAGCGCCGCCGCAAGGGTAAAGGTCAGCCCCGAGGCCGCCGCCGCCTGCAACGGATTGGCGGCGTGAATCTCGGACAAGCCCAATTCATCCCGCACATGCGCGCCCAAGGCGTCCTTGGCGGTCAACTCGCGCGCCACCAAAGCGGCGGTTTCCTTGGACAATCCTCGGGATTCGTAGATCGAGGCCAATTCCGCCTCTTCTGCCGCGGGCGTGTCGATCAGGGCCTGCTTCTCGCGGGCGACGTCTGCGCGTTCGATGTCGGATTGCGAACTGACCGACACATACTCCCCCGCCGCCATTGACATCGCCCCCGCCGCAAGCCCCGCCATGCCCGCGATCAGCACCGTCGAGGGCGTCGGGTCCGCCGCCGCCACACCGACAATCAAGGATGAGACCGACACAATCCCGTCATTAGCCCCCAGAACGGCAGCACGCAGCCAGCCAGAGCGGTTGATGAAATGCACTTCTTCATGCGCGGATTGATAAGCAAGGGTCATGGCTCTGTCCGTTCGTCATTGTGTAAAGGGATCAGCCGCAGCGCAGCGCGAAAACCGCGCGTCTGGCCAGGAAGGGGGGAAGTCAGGCGCAATGCGGCCCCCGCGCGTTCAGCGATGCGGGCAACGATGGCGAGGCCGAGACCCGCACCCTCTGCCCCCCGATTGGCACCCCGCGCGAAGGGACGGGTAAGCTGCGTCAGGTCTTCGGCCAGGATCGCAGGCGCGTCATTGTCGACCACAAGCCAGCCGTCCGGCGACAATGCCGCCGTCACCGGACCGGTTCCATGGCGCAGGGCGTTTTCAAACAGGTTGCGCGCGATGATCGCGGCGGCGTCCGGGTCCATATGGCTGACCACCGGCGCATCAGGTAGGGTCAATCGCAGATCGGCACCGGTGCGGGTGAAGTCCCCGGCCACAAGGTCCAACACCGGGCGCAGATCGGCGGCCTCGGCCAGCGTCAAACGCGCGCCTTCGGCGCGTGCCAGTTGCAGCAACCGTTCCGACAGATGCGACAGGCGTTTCAGCGCGGCCTCCACCTCGGCCGCTTTGGCGGCGGTGGCGGGTTCAGCGGTGGCCTTGCGCAGGCGTTGCACCTGCATCACCGCCCCTGCCAGCGGGGTGCGCAATTCATGCGCGGCATGGGCGGCAAAGCTGCGCTCTGCCTGAAAGGATTGCTCAAGCCGCGCCAAAAGCGCGCTCATCCCCGCCGCGATGGGGCGCAGTTCCTGCGGCAACCCGGCCTGCGGCAACGGGGACAGGTCATCTGCCCCGCGCGCCGCCACTTGCCGCCGCAGCAGGTCCAGCGGTTTCAGCCCGTAGCGCAGGCCGGAAAAGATGGCGATGATCGAAAAGGGCAGCACCAGCAGCAAGGGCAGGCCCAGCGCCATCACCACCTCGCGCGCAACCTCGCGCCGATGGGCCAAAGGCTCAGCAATCGTCAGCACCACCGAGCCGCTGACGGCGGTTTCCTGATAAAGACGATGCGTCGCGGTCTGGCGAAAGCCTGTGCCGTCCAGCATGGGAAACACCGCCAGATCGGCACGATGCGACGACAACAGCACCTGTCCCACGGTATCGCGGACAAGATAGGTGAAGTATTCCTCATGCGGTCCCAAAGGCGTGATATGCTGCGGCGCGACATCATCTTCGCGGCTGAGGATATCGACCACGGCCAGTTGCAGGATGCGTTGCCCGGTTTCTTGCAACGCCGAGTCGAACACCTCGTTCATTTCATTGGTCAACAGCCGGAACGTCACCGCCGCCGCACCCAGCCAGATCGCAGTGACCAAGAGCGACAGCACAAAGGCCGTGCGCAGACGCAATGAGGCAGGCGCGATCATGCCGTGCCCAAACGGTAGCCCAGACCGCGTTCGGTGACGACCACCTCTGCCCCCAGTTTCTTGCGCAGGCGAGAGATGTGAACCTCAATCGTGTTGCTTTCCACCTCAGCGTCAAAAGAGTAGAGTCGCTCTTCAAGCTGTGCCTTGGAGTAAAGCTGGCCGGGATGTTGCAGAAACGTCTCAAACAGCACCCATTCCCGCGCGGTCAAGGGGATCGCACGGTCTTTGCGCATGATGCGGCGGGCGGCACTGTCAATCTCAAGATCGCCCAAGGTCAAAACCGGGTTGGGATTGCCACCATAGCGCCGCGCCACGGCCCCGATGCGGGCGGAAAGCTCATCAAGATCAAAAGGCTTGACCAGATAGTCATCCGCCCCCGCCTTGAGCCCGGCGATGCGGTCCGAGATTTGGTCAAGTGCTGTCAGAATGATCACCGGCACCGACTGCCCTTTGGCGCGCAAGGCCTTCAGAAAGGGAATGCCCAGACCGTCGGGCAGCATCAAGTCCAGCAAGATCAGATCAAAATGCGCCCCTGCCAAGGCATCACCAGCGGCATCCAGCCGTTGCACCCAATCGACGGAATGCCCCTCGCTGTCCACCTGATCGCGGATCGCGCCCCCGATCACCCGGTCATCCTCGATCACCAAAATCCGCATGCCGTCCCTGTCTGCCCCGGTTGCGCGTCAGATGCCGCTGCGGCACCCATCCTGTTCCCTTCCCTTTGCACTGGCAACCTTACGGCTTGCTGAAGGAGTTTTCTGGAACGCTTCAGCAAGCTGTCAGGTTGACGCGGCAGAAGTGTCGCATCAAGGGTCCGCGAACGGAGTGTGGGCGATGAACAAAGGTCTGCTGATTTTCGCGCTTGCCGTCGTCGCCTTGGCCCCCAAGGCTTGGGCAAGCGATGACTGCGCCGTCCCGATGACCGACTGGCAACCGCGCAGCGCCGTGGCTGCGGTGGCCAAAGCGCAAGGCTGGACCCTGCGGCGCATCCGCATCGACGATGGCTGCTATGAGGTGATCGGCCGAGACGCTAAAGGCCGCGCCATCGAGGCCAAGCTGAACCCCGGCACGCTGCAAATCCTGGAAGTCGAGTTCGAGGATCAGGGCCGCGAAGACGGCGATGACAACGGCAAAGGTCACGACTGACCACAGCGCATTTCCAACCCGGCCCCCAAGCCCGCCCCCAGATGTTGGGGGGGGACGGTGGCGCATTATCTGATGGAGACCACAGATGAAACTTTCCCTGACCCTGATCCTGCTTGGCAGCACCCTTTCGGCCGGGGCGCAGACCCCGATGGCACCGCCGCCTCCCACCGTACAAAGCCAGTCGGTCCGCGACCTTGGCAGCCCTGTGCTGTTGGTGTCCGAGGATGACGACGAAGAGGCCGGTTGGCTGTCCTTTGGTGACGACGACTCCAGCGGCGAGGATTGCGACAAGGACGAAGAAGATTGCCCCACCGCAGGGCGCGGCAATGCCGCCCCCGCTGGCACGGTCGCGCCGCCAGCAAATGGCCTTTTCGGCGACGGAAAAGCGCCCAAAGCCAGTACAAACTGAACAGGAGATCCCCATGAAACCGATGAAACCACTGTTTGCCGCGCTGGCACTGACCACAGCGCTGGTCCTTCCCGGCCTCGCTTTCGCCAAACCCGTCACGCTGACGGTCACTATGAATAACTATGGCGGACGAGGGGCCTATCTCGCCGTCTATGTCACCGATCCTGCCGGGGCATATGCGGGCAGCCTGTGGATGGCAGGCGGCAAGGCCAAGTATTACCGCCACCTGTCCGACTGGGCGCGCTTTACCGGCAGTGATCCGGCGCAGGTCGATGGCATCACCGGGGCGAGCGTCGGCTCTGGCCAGACCTTGACGCTGGATATGGACCTTGCCGATGCGCTGTTCGATGCGGGCTATACCCTGCACATCGACGCGGCGGTTGAGGATATGCGCGACAGCCCGAACGAGGTTTCCGTGCCGCTGACCGCCGCGGGCGCAGGTCAAGCCGTGACGGGCGGGCGCTATATCGCCGATTTCACCTACGGTTTCTAAGGACTCCTGACATGCTGCGCTCACTTCACCGCTGGCCGGGCCTGTTGGCCGCCGTCTTGCTGATCGTCATCGCGCTCAGCGGCGCGGCGCTGTCGGTGTTTCCGGCGCTGGATCGCCTGACCCAGCCTTCCGTTATAGCGGGACAAAGCGTGGCAGACCTTGCCGCCGTGGTGCAGGCCGCCCATCCGGCGGTCGAACAAATCCGCCGCGCCCCCTCGGGCCGGATCACCGCCTATTGGTTTGACGGTGATACACCCGGCGCTGCGGTCATCGATCCCCAGACCGGGGCCGAATTGGGCAGTGCCGATGCCAGAGCAGTGGAGGGTTGGCTGAAATCCCTGCATCGCGCGCTGTTGCTGGAAGATGCGGGTCGTCTGACCGTGGCGGTAGCGGCAGCGGTGATGCTGTTGATGGCCGTGTCAGGAGCCATGCTGGTGGCGCGGCGCATGGGCGGTTGGCGGCATTGGTTCGCGCCGCAACGCCGCGGGGTCTCTGGCCGCTGGCATACCTTGCTGGCACGGGTTGGAGTGGCGGGGCTTTTGGTCTCATCCATCACGGGCTTGTTCATGGTGGCGGCGACCTTTTCGCTGACCCCGGACGATGCGGCAAACCCCGCCTTTCCCAACGCGGTCAGCGGCCTTGCCCCCTTGCCTGCGCAAGAGCTGCCCGCGCTGCAAGCCATCCCCGTGGCTGACCTGCGCGACCTGACCTTTCCCGTGGCGGACGACCCGACCGACGCCTTTGCCGTGACCACCGCCACCGGCAGCGGCTATGTCGATCCGGGCAATGGCGCGCTGCTGGTCTGGGCCGACAATGGCCCGTGGCAGACCGCGTGGGAGTGGGCCTATCTTCTGCACACCGGCAACGGTGCGGCGCTCTGGGGTCTGATCCTTGGCCTGATGGTGCTGACAGTTCCCGCGCTAGCCGTGACCGGGGCGTTGATCTGGTGGCGCGCATGGCAATCCCGCCCGCGTCTGGCGGGGATGGTCGCGGCAGACAAGGCACAAACGGTGATCCTTGTCGCCAGCGAGGGCGGCACGACTTGGGGCTTTGCCACCACCCTCGCCCAAGCCCTGCAAACGGCAGGACAAAGCGTCCATCTGGCCCCCCTGTCCAGCCTATCCCCAGAACGTTACCGCAGCGCCAATCGCGTTATCATGATGGCGGCGACTTGGGGCGATGGTGATGCGCCATCCTCGGCCAAGGCTGCGCTGGCGCGTCTGCGTGCCGCAAAGGTCCCGAACGGGATGGAACTTGCCATCCTTGGCTTCGGCGACAGCAGCTTTCCGGTCTATTGCGGTTATGCCCTGACCTTGCAAGACGCTGCACGGGCCAAAGGCTGGGCGATGCCCCTGCCCTTGGGCAAGATCGACCGCCAATCCGCTCAGGATTTCGCCCGCTGGGGCCGCGATCTGGGCGCGCATCTGGGGCTGGACCTGTCGCTGAACCATCAGCCGCAGGCTCCCCAGACGCAGGCGCTGACCCTGATCACACGGCGCGACTATGCCTCACCCGAGGCCCCGGTCGCCATTCTGCGCTTTGCCGTTCCCAAGACGGGGCTTTGGGCGCGGCTAAAGGGACAGGGGTTTGCCAGCTTTGCCCCAGGTGATCTGCTGGGCATCCTCCCCGAAGGATCCACGCTGCCACGGCTCTATTCGCTCGCCTCGGGCAAGAAGGATGGCTTTGTCGAAATCGCCGTACGCCAACACGTCGGCGGCCTCTGCTCCAACCAACTGCTCTCCCTGCCCATCGGCGGACAGATCAACGCCTTCCTGCGCGCCAATCCCGGCTTCCAGCCCGACCGCAGCGTCGCGCCGTTGATCCTGATCGGCGCGGGCACCGGGATCGGCCCCCTTGCGGGCTTCGTCCGGGCCGAGGGCAGCCGCCGCCCCGTCCATCTGTGGTTCGGTGCGCGCAGTGCGGAAACCGACCTGCTTTACGCCGAGGAACTGACGGCTTGGCAAAAGGACGGGCGCCTTGATCACCTCACCTGCGCCTTTTCGCGCAGCACCGCCCCGCGTCGCCATGTGCAAGACGCCTTGCGCGACGATGCCGAGGCGTTGCGCGCCCTCGTCACCCACGGCGCAAGGATCATGGTCTGCGGCGGGCGCGAGATGGCGCAAGGCGTGCAGGCAGCGCTGGCCGATATCCTTGCCCCGCTTGGACTTTCCCCCCGCAGCCTGAAGGCAGAGGGACGCTATGCCGAAGACAGCTACTGACACCCGCCTAGAGGGCCGTTCGATGGGCACCCGCTGGCAAGTCACCTTCGACGGGGTTGTGTCTGACGGCAACAGAATGCAGGCCGACTGTCAGGCGACCGTTGATCTGGTGGACCGCCAGATGTCCACTTGGACCCCCGACAGCGATCTCATGCGCCTGAACGCCGCCCCGGTGGGAGAGTGGGTCACCCTGCCGCCCGAACTGCTGTTCGTCCTGCAAACGGGACTACAGGTCAGCCGCCTGACGGGTGGCGCGTTTGAGATGAACCTTGGCGATGCGGTTCGGGCTTGGGGCTTTAACGGCACCGCGCCAGACCTTGCCGCCATCCGCGCCGCCAGCACCGCCCCCCGTATCCCTGCGGCTCAGGCGCTTGAGATTGGCGACGGTCGCGCCCGCGCTTTGTCCCCATTGTCGCTGGACCTGTCGGGCATCGCCAAGGGCTATGCCGTGGAC
>JAIYDR010000387.1 GCA_027487395.1 Rhodobacter sp.
CCCAAAGCGCGGCGGCAGGCCGGGAAGGCACCGTCCCCCGGCAACACGATGCGATCTGCCCGCGCCACATCTTCAGGGCGGGAGGAGACGAGCACCTGTCCGACTTCGCCCTCAAGCGCCATGCGCTGAAAGGCTTTCTCGGCCGAGTGCAGGTTGCCGCTGTCGTAATCGACGAGGACGGTCAGGGTCATGGCGTTCCGGTCCAGCATGAGGGCAAGGATTTTCGAAAATCCTTGCAAATTTCTTCGAAGAAATTTGCGTCAGAGCGCGCCTTTGGTCGAGGGCAGCACGCCCGACATGCGCGGATCAGGCTCGACGGCCTCACGCAGCGCCCGCGCCACGGCCTTGAAGGCCGCTTCGGCGATGTGGTGGCTGTTCAGCCCGTGGATGCGGTCCACATGCAGGGTGATGCCGCCGTGGCTGGAGAGGGCCTGGAAGAACTCGCGCACCAATTCGGTATCAAAGGTGCCGATCTTTTGGCTTGGAAAATCGACGTTCCACACCAGATAGGGCCGCGCCGACAGGTCAAGTGCTGCGGCCACCTGCGCGTCATCCATCGCCAGCCGGAAATGACCGTAGCGGCGGATGCCCCTTTTATCCCCCAAGGCGCGCAGCAAGGCTTGCCCCAAGGCGATGCCCACATCCTCGACGGTGTGGTGATCGTCGATGTGCAGATCGCCCTTGGCGCGGACCGTCATGTCGATCAGCGAATGGCGCGACAGCTGGTCCAGCATATGGTCAAAAAAGCCGACCCCGGTCTGGTTGTCATAGACCCCGGTGCCGTCTAGGTTGATGGCGACGCTGATCGCGGTCTCTGCCGTGGTGCGGGTGATCTCGGCCTTGCGCATGGCGGCGGTTCCTTCTTGCGGATGCGGCCTTATAGGGCGGAGGTGGGGATTTAGGCAAGCTCAGGCGCTGCGGGGGCGGCGATGGCGACCGAACAGGGCGGCCAGTGCCAGCGAGCCGCCCGATACAACCGCGATCATCCCCGAGGCTGAGACTGTCCCCGGCAGACCGATCAATGGCGGCAGATAGCCCGCGACCAAGGTGCCAAGGATGGCCGAGCTTGCGGCAAAGACCAACGACAGCCGCACCTGCGCGGGCAGGCTGTCCGTCATCAGCCGCGCGGTGGCGGGGGGGCAGATCAGCATCGCAATGGTCAGGATCGACCCGACGGCGGAAAAGGCGGCGACAGCGGCGAGGGCGGTCAGGCCCACCAAGCCCGCCGACAGCAGGGTGACAGGGATACCTGCCGTGCGGGCAAAGCCTTCGTCGAAGGTGGAGATCACCAAGGGTCGCCAGACCAGCCACATGGCCGCCGCGACGATGGCCAGCACAAGGGCCAGACCCCCAACCTCCGGCGGTAATCCCGCCAAGGCGACAGGGTCCAGAAGTGAGGCCCAGCCTGTGGCATCAAACCAGATCACTCCCTCAAGATTGCCATAAAGCGCGTGTTCGACGTCCAAGTGGACCGAGGACGCGCCGGATTGTTCCAACAGCAAGACCCCGGCGGCGAAAAGCGTGGTGAAGGTGATGCCCATCGCCACCCCGGCATCGGTGCCCGCCAGACGCCGTATCCCCTCGATCATCAGGGCCGACAGCGCGGCAGCGGCCATCGCGCCCGCCAGCATCACCGGCGTCGCCGCCGATCCGGTCAGAAGATAGGCCGCGACGATGCCGGGAAGGACCACATGGCTCATGGCATCGCCGAGCATCGCTTGCCGGCGCAGGATCAGGAAATTGCCGGGCAGTGCACAGGTCAGCGCAGCGAGGGTCGCAATCACCAAGGGCGGCAGGGTCAGCAAGACAAACTCTGCCCCCCAGAAGTCAGCCAGCATGGCCAAGCCTCCGCAAGAGGCCGCGCTTGGGCGAAAGGATCAGCGACAGGGCAAAGGCAGCAAAGCACAACAGCACGATCACCGGTCCGGTGGGCAGGTCTGGCACGGTGGCCGACAGCGCCGCGCCGATATGGCCTGCCGCCGCGCCAATCCCGCCCGCGATCATCGCCACCACTCCGGCGCGGTCGGACCAAAGCCGCGCGGCGGCGGCGGGGATGACGAGCAGCGCCACGATCAGGATCAGCCCCACCACCCGCAGGCCCAATAGCACAACCGCCAAGGTCAGCAGCATCAGCGCCGTATCCATCGCGCGTGTGCGGATGCCCATCATCGCGGCATGGCCGGGGTCAAAGGCGGTCATCACCAGCGCGCGGCGCAGCACCGCCAGCACCGCCAGCACCAGCGCCCCGCCGATGGCCAAGGTGATCGCGTCCATCTCCAGCATCCCGGCGGTGGAGCCGAGCAAGACCGTCTCCAGCCCCGCCGGTTTGCCCGCGCCAAGCGTCTGGATCACCGTCAGGATCACGATCCCTGCGCCATAAAAGGTCGATAGCACGGCCGCGATGGCCGCATCCTCGGTCAGCCGCGTTCGGGTCAGCGCTTGCACCGCCCAAAGCCCAAGTGCGGCCGTCAGGGCGGCACCCGCCAGCAATCCGGGCAGGGCGCGGCCTTCGCCGCCCAGGGCCACCATCGCCAGAAAGCCAAGCCCAATCCCCGGCAAGGTCGCATGGGCCATGGCATCGGATACCAAGGCGCGGCGGCGCAGGTTGACAAAGGTGCCCACCATCCCCGCCGCAAAGCCCAAGAGCGCCGCCCCAATGGCGACCAGCGCGGCATTATAGCCCGATTGCAGCAGCAGGGCAGAGAGCATGGTCAGGCCGGGATCGCCGTTGCGATCTGGTTGCCATAGGTGCGCGCCACCGCCTCTTGCCGGAAGGTGGTGGCCACAGGCCCTTCGGCAATCGTGCGGCGGTTCAGAAGCAAGACCCGGTCGAAATAGGCGCTGACGGTTGACAGGTCATGATGCACGGCAACGATGCTGCGCCCCTCATCCCGTAGGGATTTCAACAGGGTGACAATGGCAGCCTCAGTCGCGGCATCCACCCCGGCAAAGGGTTCGTCCAGCAGGTAAAGCTCTGCGCCTTGGGCCAAGGCGCGGGCAAGGAACACGCGCTGTTGCTGGCCGCCCGAAAGCGCGCCGATCTGGCGCGTGGCGAAATCCGCCATGCCGAGGCGCGACAGACACTCCATCGCAGCAGTGGTCTCGGCCTTGCCGATGCGGCCCAAAAGACCCGTCCGGCGATACATCCCCATCAGCACCACATCCAAGGCGCGGGCCGGGAAATCCCAATCCACCGCCGCGCGTTGCGGGACATAGGCGATGGGGGGCAGGGCTTGGCCCACCGGCTTGCCAAAGGCCAGTGCCGTGCCGCCCAGACTGGGAATCAATCCCAACGCCGCCTTCAGCAAGGTTGATTTGCCCGCGCCGTTCGGGCCAATGATGGCGGTCATCGCGCCACGGGCAAGGCTGGCGGTCACGCCGTCCAGCACGGGGTTCGCGCCATAGCTCACCCGCAGGTCGCGGATCGCCAGCGCCGGTTCGGCGGTCAGGGGGATCGGCTCCACCATCAGCTTGCCCCGCCAAGTTTGCCAAACATCCCGCGCTCTGGCGCATCGCCGCCCAAGGCACGGGTGATCGTGGTCACATTGTGGTCAATCATGCCGATCCATGTGCCCTCATAACTGCCATCTTGGCCCATCGCGTCCGAGAACAACTCGCCGCCGATCGCCACCTCATGCCCCTGCGCGGCGGCGCCTTCGATCAGCGCCCGGATCGCGCGGTCAGAGACCGAGCTTTCAACAAACACCGCCGGAATCTTGCGGGCCACGAGCATATCGACCAACTCCCCGATGCGGACCAATCCGGCCTCGGATTCGGTGGAAATGCCTTGGATGCCCTCGACCTGCCAGCCATAGGCGCGGCCGAAGTAGCCGAAGGCGTCATGCGCGGTGACAAGAACGCGGCGTTCGGCTGGGACGGTGTTCAGAACGGTTTTGGAATAGTCGCCCAAGGCACTGATTTCGGTCGCATAGGTGGATGCGGTCGCCGTCACATCAAACCCCGCCGCCGTCAGTGCGCGGCCAATTTCTGCCACCACCTGTTGCCACAGGCTTGGGTCCATCCAGACATGCGGATCGGGTCGATCGGGATAGTCGGGGTCGGTGCGCAGCAGGTCTTTCGGCAAAGCATCCGCCACCGCCACGACAGTCTTTTTCTGGGCGAGTTCACCCAAGACCTCGATCAACTGCGCCTCAAGATGCAGGCCATGCCACAGGATCAAGTCGGCGCGGGCCAGCGCGAGGATATCACCGCGCGTCGGGCGATGCGAATGCGGGTCCACGCCGGGACCAAACAGCGCGGGCACCTCGCCCCCGGTCAGGCGGCGGGCGGCATCACCGATCATGCTGGTGGTGGCGATGATGGAAGGCGTCGCCGCAAGGGCCTGCCCGGTCAGGGATACACTCAACGGCGCGGCGGCCAGAAGGCCAAGCAGGGAACGGCGGTCGATCATATCGGGTGTCGTC
>JAIYDR010000277.1 GCA_027487395.1 Rhodobacter sp.
CTCTTGGACACGGTGCTGCGATGTTTTTCTTGCTGGCAAGGGCACGCCCTTCCATAGTCATCAAAACATGAATGTGAAACGCGATGCCTTTTCCTGACCTGATCCACCCCGACCTTGCCCTCTACAAAAGCGGCGTCAACTTGCCGGACGACTTCCTGAGCTTCTGGCATGCGACCATCGAAGAGGCGCGCGCGGCGGGAGGAGAGGTGGTACTTCGGCCAACCGCCACCACCCTGCGCGCGGTTGAGGTGTTTGATGTCACCTTCCCCGGCTTTGGTGGCCATCCGGTCAAGGGTTGGCTCATGCTGCCAAAACAGCGCATCGGGCGGTTGCCGCTGATTGTTCAGTATATCGGCTATGGGGGTGGGCGTGGTTTGCCGCATGCGGACCTACACTGGGCGGCCTCTGGCTTTGCCCATTTCAAGATGGACACGCGCGGACAGGGCAGCGTCTGGAGCGTGGGCGACACCGCTGACCCGGTTGGCGCGGGCGTCTCCTTCCCCGGCTTCATGACGCGGGGCGTGTTGGACAAGGCCGACTACTATTACCGCCGCGTCTTTACCGATGCTGTCCGTGCCATTGATGCGATGCTGCGCCAAGACGTCATTGACCCTGACCTGATCGCGATTGGTGGGGGCAGCCAAGGCGGCGGCATTGCGCTGGCCGTGGCCGGGATTGATCCGCGGGTGAAGGCCGTGATGCCCGACGTGCCCTTCCTTTGTGACTTTCCGCGCGCGCTGCAAATGGCGGCACAAAACCCTTATCTTGAGGTTGTTCGCTACCTCGCGCAGCATCGCGGCCAGAAGGCCCAAGTGATGCAGACGCTTGCCTATTTCGACGGGGTCAATTTCGCCCGCAACGCAAAGGCCAAGGCGCTTTTCTCAGTCGCGCTGATGGATGATGTCTGCCCACCCTCAACCGTTTATGGCGCATTCAACGCCTATGGCGGCGAAAAGACGATGGTGGAATACGAGTTCAACAACCACGAAGGCGGCCAAGCCTTTCAAGAGCAAAAGCAGATGGAGTGGCTCAGCACGCTGTTTGGACTGCTGTAACCCCAGCCCTCAGGCCGAGCGCTCCATTGCATTGGGGTGACTGCACTCAAGGAACGAGGTCTTGAGGTCACGCCGACCGGTAGCGCTGTCATAGGCCAGATAGAACCGGGAATGGATCATCCAACTGTCGGGCTTGATGGGCCGCATCCGGTGATGTTGCACCCATTCCTTGCCCTTGTGGCAGGGCAGAAACCCCACGAACTGTCCTGACAGGATCAGCAGTTCCTGCCCTTCCATGCTGGTGACACTCGCACTGGCCGTCACGCGACCCAAACGATAGGCATCGTCAAAGAACTGGTAACTGCGGACCGAAAACCGGGCGCGCTGAAAGTCGTCCTGGGTGATGGTGCTGTCGGGCCTGTGGAACCAAGGATGATCCTTGCCGCAGTACAGATGATGCTCTTCGCGGCACATCTCATGGTAGGTCAAGCTGGGGATATGCTGAAGGCTGGCCCCGATGATCAGGTCGCGCCGCCCTTGCAGGATGGATTGCTGCAACTGCTCGGGCGGCATGATTTCGATATCCAGAAAGACATTAGGATGTCTTTCCGCGAAGCGCCGCAGGATGTCGGGCAGTCCCAAATCCTCATTCGTGCTGACGGTGTCGATCACACCGATGCGCAGACGCTCATTCTCGCGGCCATGGACACGGCGCATGGTGGCATCAAAGCGGTCAAATCCGTGCAGCAGGTCTTGGATGGCGCGATAGGTTTCCTCACCCGCCTGGGTCAACCTGAAACCGCGCCGTCCGCGTTCGCACAGGCGCGAGCCCAGCTTGTCTTCAAGGCTGCTCAGATGCGTGCTGAGCGTCGATTGCGCCATATTCAAAGCAGTCTGCGCTTTGGCAAAGCCATTGCAATCGGCGATCGTGACGAAAACCATCAGCAATCTCAGATCAATATCCGTCAGCCGCCGCATCTGTCGTCCTCCGCTGTTCGCCCAGATACATTAAGTTTTTTCGAAGTAAGGCAACGAAGAAAAATGAATGCACGGCCAGAATTCGGCCCCTAGGCTTGGACTCTGCGTGATCCATGACCATGGGGAAGGTTCGTGAACATGAAATTCCAGAGATATATCCTTGCGGCCGTCGGCTCGGTCTGCATCTCAACAACGGCGATGGCGGAGGACACCATCCGCGTTTTGGCACCGACATGGGTCGGCTTTGCCCCTGCCCTTGTTGCCAGCGATCTGGGCTACTTTGAAGAGCAGGGCCTGACGGTTGATTTCAGTTTCGAAGACGACCGTGCCAACGTCATGGCAGCGATGGAGCGGGGCGACATCGATGTGGACATGCGCACCGTGGGCGAACACCAAGGCGCACCACGCACTGACAGCACGCCGGGCACGATCATCGGCACCATTGACCAGTCGGTGGGCGGTGACGGCGTGGTCGCAGATGGGTCCATCGCATCGGTCGCCGATCTGAAAGGCAAAGTTGTCGCGATTGAGCCGAATATTCCCGCCCGCCTGCTGCTGCAGATGGCGCTGCAGAAGGTGGGGCTGTCCTTGGCGGATGTTGAGCTGCGCGAGATTGCAACTGCAGACACAATCGCCGTCTTCTCGGACACATCGATTGCGGCGGTGGGCACCTATGAACCCTTCTTGTCGCAGGCCGTGACCATCGTGCCGGAACGCAACCCGCGTGTCCTTGTGTCCTCGAAGGATGAGCCGGACCTGATCATCGACATCATCACCGCCCGCGATGCCGAATTGGCCGCGAACCCCGAGAAATTCCGCAAGTTCCTGCGCGGCATCTACCGGGCGGTGGACTTCTACAAGAAAGACCCTGCCAAGTTCGCCGAATTGGCCGCGCCGCACTATGGCCTGACCCCCGCAGAGGTGACCGGGATCATCGACAGTTCTTTGAAGTACACGACGTTCGAAGAGGCTGAGGCTTACTTGGGCAAACCCGGTGCGCCGGGAACGCTGCATGCGGACTTTGATGCCATCATGGCGCTGAACGTGCAATTTGGCGCGGCGACGGAAACGTTGGATGCGGCCAAAGAGATCGACAGTTCCATCATCACCGGCCTGTTCGACGGACAGACCCGCTGACGAAAACTCAGCGAAACGGTGCGGTTACGCCAGACCAATCTGGCGTAACCGGCCTTTACGGAATGGGCGGGTGGGAACGGACATGCAATCGCGCGGCCAACTGTCGAAAGCAAAGCTGGGGGTCTTGTCCTGCTTGGCTTTCCTCCTGATCTGGGAGGTTGTGGCCCGGTCCGGCGTCACTTCCCCCAAATTCCTGCCCGCTCCCTCTACCGTGGCGATGGCCTTGGTGCAGATGATCCAGACCCAATCGCTGGCCTATCATGCGGGGGTATCCACGCTGAGGGTCTGGTCGGCCTTTGCGCTGTCAGCGGTGATGGCGGTGCCGATTGGCATCCTGATGGGCACCAATCGTGTGGTGGGTGCCATGCTGGAGCCGCTGATCGACTTTATCCGCTATCTTCCCGTGCCTGCCTTGGTGCCCTTGTGCATCATCTGGTTCGGTGTGGGCGAAGAGACGAAAATCTTCCTGCTGTGGCTGGGCACGTTTTTCCAACTGGTGCTCTTGGTGTCAGATGATGTGCGCCGTGTGCCGCATGAATACCATGAGATCGCAAGCACCTTGGGCGCGCCGCGCTGGCGCACGCTGATTGACGTGACCTTGCCTGCGATGGCCCCGACCTTGGTGGACAACATGCGGATCGCGCTTGGCTGGTGTTGGACCTATCTGATCATCGC